>JAPLQS010000049.1 GCA_026399575.1 Nitrosospira sp.
ATTTCAGTGGATGATTTTGGTACCGGCTACTCCAGCTTGAGTTATCTGAAGCGTTATCCGATCGATACGTTGAAAATTGACCGCTCGTTTGTACGCGATATTGCCACTGATCCAAATGATGCTGCCATTATCAAGGCCATCATTGCTATGGCCCGCAGCCTGAAGATAGAAGTGATCGCCGAAGGCGTGGAAACCAAGGAGCAGCTTGTTTTCCTGAGTCGGCAGGGATGCAAGCGCTACCAGGGATATTATTTCAGCAAGCCGCTGTCGGCTGCAGAAATTGAATGCAATCTGTTGAAGTGCCAAGCAATAGCCCCGCAAGCCATGGCCCGTCAAAATAGCGGACCAGCACAATTACTTCTGTTGTGACCTGAATTGAATACACGGTGTTGGCAATGCTGTGGCAGAAATAAAACCAAGCACTCGTGAAAGGGTGTCTAGATTTATACCCAATTGGCTTCACAATCAGGGTTCAGACTTGGGGTCTGCGGATTAACAATTTGTTCAACTAATTGTTTTTAAGGTAATTATTGAAGGCGACACTCGTTAACGCTCGCCAACACCCATCAGTTTTGTCACATTTCTAAATCGAACGCTTGCTTTTCACCTAGACTGGAAGACCGGTATACCCGAAAAGATGAGTCCGGTTACCGGAAGGAATTCACTTCCCTGTCCTGGTTCTGCTGTCCTCAAAGCAGTATCGTTCCCACACGGAGTCCGACAAAGATATATGAACCAAGTCACGATCGTGACCGGTGGCGCCGGTTTCATTGGCAGTCATCTGGTGGGGCAGTTGATCGAATCCGGTCAATCGGTTCGTGTGATTGAGCTTCCGGGGGTCAACGTGGAACATTTGCCGGCAGAAGTCGAAGTGATTTTTGCTGATATTCGGGATCGCGACACGGTAGCCCAAGCTTTACGAGGGGGGCGATGGGTCTATCATCTGGCAGCCAATCCCAACCTGTGGGTTCGCAACCGTGGAGAATTCGACGCAGTGAATCACATCGGGACGGTCAATGTTCTGGAAGCCGCGATCGAGGCCGGAGCAGAACGGATCTTGCACACCAGCACCGAGAGCATATTGACCAGAGCGGGTGCGACCGAACTTATTAACGAATACATAGAGATTTCTGAGAGCGATGCGGTTGGCCCCTACTGTTTGTCCAAACTGCAGGCGGAAAACGTGGCTATGGAAAAAGCCCGGGCTGGATACCCGGTTGTTGTGGCCAACCCGACCATGCCAGTGGGGCCGGGAGACCGCAGGCTCTCTCCGCCGACACGTTTGATCCTGGATTTCTGTCAGGGCAGGCTACCTGCCATGATGGAATGTACCCTCAACATGATCGACGTGCGTGATGTGGCGACCGGTCTGATTCGCGTGCTGGAGCGTGGCCGTCCCGGCCGGCGTTATCTTTTGGGGGGAGAGAACCTCACACTTGAAGGGCTTCTGAGAATTCTGTCGAAGTTGACCGGCGTTCCCATGCCTCGATGGAGAGTCCCTTACCCGGTTGGTCTGGCTGCCGCATATCTGAACGAATTCTGGGCTGACCATGTGAGCGGCCAGCCCCCCGAGGCTACCGTGACCGGCGTCCGCCTGGCTCGTCGACTCATGCATTTTGATCATTCCGACAGCCTCGCGGAATTGGACCTGACCCCCCGTCCGATCCGCGAATCAGTGGTCGATGCTGTGGAATGGTTACGCCAGACGGGGCAGCTTCGCTCGGATCGCCCTTGATCTGCCAAGCACTTTCCAGGCTTCCCTCACTACTGACTTTACCTTCGACAGGATGACGGTGCGATGTGACCATGGGTCAAGCGGTGAAATACTTTCCGGTTCAACCGGGTATTCGTGCACCATGACCACGTGTAGTAGAAAATTGAGCGAACACCAACCGTCAAAGGCATGAAATATGAGGCAGAAAATTGCATTGGTTACAGGGGCATCCAGTGGTATGGGAAAGGTCACGGCTGAGCTGCTTGCCGCCAATGGTTACTATGTATTCGCCATGGCGCGGCGCATGGAGCGACTGGAACAGATGCGTTGCGAGCAGATAGAGCCCGTTCGGCTGGATGTTACCGATACCGAGAGTGTTCGAGCGGCAGTAGATCATGTCATTGCGACCAAGGGCCGGATTGATGTGCTGGTAAACGGCGCTGGGTATGGCCAGTTGGGTGCAATTGAATGCGTCTCAATGGAGGCTGCCCATCAGCAATTCGAAGTCAACCTTTTCGGCTATGCACGCTTGATACAAGCAGTCCTGCCGCATATGCGGCAACAGAAGTCTGGACGCATCATCAACATCACTTCACTCCTGGGGAAAATATCAATTCCGGGTTTTGGCTGGTACGCTGCTTCCAAACATGCGGTGGAGGCGCTGTCCGAAGCCTTGCGCGGCGAAGTAATGGAGTTTGGGATCGATGTGGTAGTAATCGCCCCGGGGTTCATCAGGACGGAGTTTGGCGTCAGGCAGTCTGGATTACTCGAGGCCGTGACGCATCCGCCAGCCTACCAGAAACTTCTCGCCGGGGTTCATAGCTTCGTGGCGGGTGAATCCAAAGCACCTGGCCCGGAGATCATCGCCAGGGCGATACTCGATGCGGCTACAGCAGTGAAACCTCCGGTACGTCATGCATTGCCCATGGATTCCAGAATGGCCACTATGGGCAGGTGGCTGCTGGGCGGCCCCATCTTCTCCTGGGCAATCCGGAGCCTGATGAAAATCTAGTCTTGCGGTGGTTGCGGATCAAGAGGCATGTTGGAAAGCCGATCAAGTGATTGGTTCCGCTGATGCGGCCAACCCCATCGCTCTCGATACTTTTGCCGGGGTCGGTGTTCGATGTAAATGGTAGGAGCGTCTTCAGGCGCGATAATTTCAATTTATTTTTAACACCAAGTATTTGTAGCCCTCCTGGTACTTGGACGAGGTTTGTTTAATTGCTTAGAAAGGGAGAGATGGCATGATGAATCTAAAATTATTGAAGTCATCCGGCTCAATATTGAGCTGCATACTAGCGCTGACCCTCTGTGGTTTAGCAACCGACACACAGGCGGACATCAATAATGATCTTCGGTCGGCGGTAGGATCGGATAACGTAAAAAAAGTCCGGCGGCTGCTGGACAATGGTGCGGACGTCAATGCCAAAGACAAGATTGGCAATACCCCTCTTCATTACACTGCCGGGTGGGGATACAAGGATGTTGCCGCACTATTGATCGCAGAGCTGTTGATTGCCAAGGGCGCGGACGTTAACGACAAGAACAATGATGGCGATACCCCTCTTCATGCTGCCGCCATCAGGGGACACAAGGATATTGCCGAGTTGTTTATTTCCAAGGGTGCGAACGTTAACGACAAGAACAATGAGGGTGATACCCCTCTTCATGCTGCCGCCAACGCTGGACACGAGGATGTAGCCCGGCTATTGATTAACAAGGGAGCGGACCTCAACGCCAAGAAAGATGATGGCAGAACCCCTCTTCTTCTCGCTGTCTGGAATGGATACAAGGATGTTGCCAAGCTGTTGATTGTCGAGGGTGCGGACGTTAATGCCGAGGGTCTGTATAACAAAACCCCTCTTCACTACGTTGCCGAGTGGGGGCACAAGGATGTTGCCGAACTGTTGATCGCCAAGGGTGCGGACGTTAATGCCGAGAACAATGATGGCGATACCCCACTTCATGTCGCCGTCAAAAATAGACACATGGGTGTTGCCGAGCTACTTCGGCAGAAGGGCGGAAAATAACACCCTCGGCATGATCGAACCGATAAAAGATAAATAACGACAAACTGTTAGGATGCAATTGTCTAAAAGCAACAAGGGACAGACCACGGTTTTCATTAATGTTTAACAGCTGTTATCGAAAAGTACAACTGTCTGAAACGTATCGATTTGCGACTGTCACCACAGTCTGGCGCAGCCAGTCTGTATCCACACCATCACAAGTGCGTCTGCATTTGTGACTATACCGGTTGACATATTACGTTACACGTAATAGTCTATTGCAATGATCAAGTCGTTCAAATCCGCTGACACCGAAAAACTGTTTCACGATGTGCTGGTTGTGCGGTTCCGCTCGATTGAACGCCCGGCACGACGCAAGCTGCTTTATTTGCATCGGGCGAGGACACTGGATGACTTGAAACAACCACCCGGCAATCGCCTGGAAGCTCTCAAAGGCGATCGCAAGGGACAGCACAGCATCCGCGTCAATGACCAGTGGCGCATCTGCTTCAAGTGGTCAGACTGCGACGTTTATGATGTGGAAATTGTGGACTATCACTAAAGGAAAATACCATGACCAAGAAATTACTCGATCCTATTCCGCCCGGCGAAATCTTGCTGGAAGAGTTCATGAAGCCGATGAGTATCAGCATCAATGCGCTATCACGAGCGGTCAGCGTGCCGCCTAACCGCATCAGCGAGATCGTCAACGGCAAGCGCTCAATCACCGCTGATACCGCCTTGCGCCTTGGCAAGTATTTCGGCGTATCCCCGGAAATCTGGCTCGACCTGCAAAGTGACTATGACCTACGTATTGCACAGCGCACCGTCTGGCCACAGGTTGAGCCGCTTGTGCGCGCACATGCCGCATGAGATCGGTGAACTAAATCACATAATCTGTTTGCTATCGGGATACTATCTGATAACAAGGAGCTTTAAATAAAGCTTAAGTCCTTGTTTTATTTGGCTCCCCGACCAGGGCTCGAACCTGGGACCTGCGGATTAACAGTCCGTCGCTCTACCAGCTGAGCTATCGGGGAATTGAAGAGGTGCATATACTAATGGCTGGGGCCACGCTGGTCAACCAAATCCGCCAGAAAGCCCCGCAATCAACAGGCTATTCGATATGTAATTGGGTTGTTACCTTGGCCCTTCAGGCCAGTGCTTTGCCGATGCGCTCCAGCGCATTTTCCAGATTGCTCATCGAAGTGGCGAACGAAAGACGGATGTAGCCTTCGCTGCCGAATGCCGACCCCGGCACTACTGCCACCCCGCCTTGTTCCAGCAGATATTCGCTGAAGGCGATATCGCTGCCATCCTTCAGTACGCCTTTGGCATGCAGGCTGGCGATTGCCTGGCGGGTATCGGCAAAAGCGTAGAACGCGCCGCCCGACGATAAACATCTAACGCCAGGCATGGCGTTGAGCTTATCAGTGACATAGTGGTTGCGTTCCTTGAATGCAGTCACCATCGGCACTATGCACGCCTGGTCACCAGTAAGCGCTGTTTCTGCGGCTACCTGCGAGATGGAAGTGGGGTTGGAGGTGCTCTGCGACTGGATGTTTTCCATGGCAGTGATGATCGCTTCCGGCCCACCGCAATAGCCGATGCGCCAACCGGTCATGGCATAAGCTTTGGAGACGCCATTAAGCACGATGGTGCGTGGATACAGATCAGGACAGGCGTTGAGAATATTTACGAATTTATCGTCAGACAGCAAAATGTGCTCATACATGTCATCGGTGGCAATCAATATTCTCGGATGCTTGCGCAGCACTTCACCGATGGCCTTGAGTTCGTCCAGGGTATAGACCGCACCGGAAGGATTGCTCGGGCTGTTGATGACGAACATGCGGCTTTTCGGGGTGATGGCTTTTTCCAGTTGCGCCGCAGTAATCTTGAAACCTTGCTCAATACCCGCTGCAACAATCACCGGCTTGCCTTCGGCAATCAGGACGATGTCGGGGTAGGAAACCCAATAGGGTGCGGGGATGATGACTTCATCGCCTGGGTTGATGACCGCCAGTGTCAGATTGAAGAAGCTCTGTTTGCCGCCGCATGACACCAGAATCTGTTTGGCGGTATAGTCAAAACCATTCTCGCGCTTGAACTTGGCGATGATGGCGTTCTTAAGACTGGGGGTGCCGCCCACTGGGGTATATTTGGTAAAACCGCGATTGATGGCGGCGATGGCTGCATCCTTGATGTGCTGCGGCGTATCGAAATCGGGTTCGCCAGCGCCAAGCCCGATGATGTCTTTGCCTTCGGCCCTGAGTCTGGCAGCGCGGGCGGTGACGGCGAGAGTAGGGGAGGGCTTGATAGCCTGAACGCGCTGCGAGAGTTCCACGATAATGTCCTTACGCTGATGCGGGCAGCACCCGCATGATAAAATTGGCCCGGATATGAATCTGGCACTGGAATTATACCTGTGATCGTTACCTTCCCCAATAGTCCCTACAAGTTACACCAGCCGTTTGAACCTGCCGGCGACCAGCCCGAAGCCATCGCCAAATTGATGGAAGGGATAGCGGATGGTCTCGCGTTCCAGACGCTGCTGGGTGTGACCGGTTCCGGCAAGACCTTTACCATGGCCAATGTGATTGCGCGACTGGGCCGCCCGGCACTCATCATCGCACCGAACAAGACACTGGCAGCACAGCTCTATGCCGAAATGCGCGAATTCTTCCCGGAAAACGCGATCGAGTACTTCGTTTCCTATTACGACTATTATCAGCCGGAAGCCTACGTCCCTTCGCGTGATCTGTTCATCGAGAAGGATTCCAGCATCAACTCGCACATCGAGCAGATGCGCCTGTCTGCGACCAAATCGTTGCTCGAACGCAATGACACCATCATCGTTGCCACCGTGTCGTGCATTTACGGCATCGGTGATCCGGTCGATTATCACGGCATGATTCTGCATTTGCGCGAACACGAAAAGGTCACCCAGCGGGATGCCATCAAGCGGCTGACTGAAATGCAGTATGAGCGCAACGAGATCGAATTCAACCGTGGAACCTTCCGCGTGCGTGGCGATGTGCTCGATATCTTTCCCGCTGAGAGCTCGGAAAGCGCGTTGCGGGTATCACTGTTCGACGACGAAGTAGAGAGTCTGGCACTGTTCGACCCACTCACCGGACGCATCCTGCAAAAGCTGTCGCGTTATACGGTCTATCCGTCGAGCCACTATGTCACGCCCAGAAGCACGACGTTGCGGGCAATCGAGACCATCAAGGCAGAGCTGCGTGACCGCATCGAATTTTTTCACCAGCACCACAAGTTGGTGGAGGTGCAGCGCATCGAACAGCGCACCCGCTTTGATCTGGAAATGCTCAACGAATTGGGGTTCTGCAAAGGCATCGAGAATTATTCACGCCACCTGTCGGGGAGAAATCCAGGGGAGCCGCCACCCACGCTGATTGACTATCTGCCACCCAACTCATTGCTGGTGATAGACGAGAGCCACGTCACCATCCCGCAAATTGGCGGCATGTATAAAGGCGACCGCTCGCGCAAGGAAAATCTGGTGGACTACGGCTTCCGCATGCCATCGGCGCTGGATAACCGTCCGCTGCGGTTCGACGAATTCGAGAAAATGATGCCGCAAACCGTATTCGTTTCGGCCACTCCAGCGGAATATGAGCGCGTTCACGCCGGCCAGGTGGTGGAGCAGGTGGTGCGTCCCACTGGTCTGGTAGATCCACCCATCGAAGTGCGTCCCGCCGCCACTTTCTCTGATCATGGGATCAAGGTGCGCTACCTCCATTCCGACATCGACACGGTGGAACGGGTGGAAATCATCCGCGATCTGCGGCTCGGCAAATTCGACGTACTGGTGGGAATCAACCTGCTGCGCGAAGGCCTGGATATTCCCGAAGTGTCGCTGGTGGCGATACTGGATGCCGACAAGGAAGGTTTCCTGCGGTCGGAACGCTCGCTGATCCAGACCATGGGACGCGCGGCGCGCCATATCAATGGCACCGCCATCCTCTATGCCGACAGAGTCACCGATTCGATGCGCCGCGCCATCGGTGAAACCGAACGCCGACGCAACAAACAGATTCTATTTAATCTGGAAAACGGCATTACCCCACGCGGGGTGCACAAGCGCATCAAGGATCTGATTGATGGGGTTTACAACATCGAAACCGCGCAGCAGCACCTCAAGGCCGCGCAAGAGCAGGCCCGTTACGATTCCATGAGTGAAGTGCAGTTGGCCAAGGAAATCAGGCGACTGGAAAAACATATGCTGGATGCGGCGAAAAACCTGGAGTTCGAGAAGGCAACGGAATATCGCGACGAAATGAAGAAACTCAAAAGCAAATTATTCGTCGGCTTCGTCGAACCGGAGCAGGTAGCGCCTGAAACGGCCACGGAAAATACGCCCAAACCTTTGCGAAACAGGAAGGTAACAAGGGGTTAATTCAATATAAATCAGCCATCTGGCTGATTTATATTGGAATTAGTTGATATGTTATTTCTGTACGGTTGCGGACGTTACAAAGATTATCCGGTCGAATTTTCGGTTTAAGGTTGAACTGGCAAAGTTGTTCATCACCATGCTCTGCACGAACTGGACACGATCTCCTACCTTTACCCTGGTTGTGGGGGCAGCAATCCAGAAGCGTTTGCCGCTGTTTTCCAGTTCCATATAGGTGTAGCCCGGCGCATCCAGTGTGGCAAGTACCCGGCCTTCACTGCTCGCTGCGCTTTTTACTGCACCTGCAGGATTGGCGGCCGCAGGTAACGGGTTCAGCAACGCGAAGCCAATCGAAGCAACCACCGCCCAGTAAGATATTCTCACAACGCCTCCAGTATTATTGATTAAAAAGGTCATGCACAGCGCGCATGATACACCTCAACTTTAGTTGCTCCAATCCGCCCGCTCAGGCCAGCTTGACCAACTGATGTCCAGACGACTCAGCAACCTCGAGACCTGACCATGCATCGTGTTGCACAACACTGATGAAAAAGCCGGCATAACTGATATATTGGCGAAAGTGGGCAAGGGGTGGCTGCCGCTGATTCTTTGCTGCAACTTAAGATAAAGGGAGCTGATATGAAAAGATTATTGATAGCCAGTCTCGCCCTATGCGGGAGTGCATTTTCCGCCGCCGCATACTGTGCGCCGGGCGAATGGTGGGAGGTGACCAGCAAGATGGAGATGCCCGGCATGCCCTTTGCCATGCCTGCAATAACCTCCAGAGTCTGCATTGCCAAGGGCAGTGAGAATGTCCTGCCGATGCAAGGCAAGGAGTGCAAGATGACTGACGTCAAGAAGTCGGGCAACAAAACCTCGTGGAAGGTACTCTGCAGCAGCAATGGCAGCGTGATGAACGGCACCGGTGAGATCACTGGTAACCAGAATAGCTACCATGGCACGATGCGCCTCTCCAGCACGTCCGATGGCGAAACGATGGACATGACGACTGTTTACACAGGCAAGCGTGTCGGCCCCGCCTGTAACTCGCCGCAGCCCTAAGTGCTTTTGTTGAAATGGATAATCAAGCCGGGAACGCGGGATGGTTGCAGCCGGATTTTCATGTTAATGTTATGTGGTCGCACATTTCTATAGATTGACTGTTGTGTCTACCATTACAGGAGGATACGCATGGATACCTGCAAGGAGCATCGCCATCACGATCACCAGCATGGTCCAGGCTGCGGACATCTGGCCATAAACCACGCCGGTCATACCGACTATCTGCACGATGGCCATTTGCACCATATCCACGGTACGCATGTTGACGAGCATGTACTGGAGATCAGTGCCGCGAACCCCGCCCAATGCACCCCGGATCACGTCTGTGCCGGTCATGATCGAAGCCATGTCCACGGTCCTGCTTGCGGGCATCAGCAGGTTCCGCATGGCGATCATGTGGATTATCTGGTTGACGGCCACCTGCATCATCCGCATGGCGATCACTGTGACTTTCATGGATTGCTGGCCGTGCAGGCTTAATTCGTCGCGGGATCAGTTGTTCGACATTTCTGCCAGCAGGTGAGCGGTATAATTCATTGCAAACGGCAGCAGCAGGATGGCGGCAAGCAGCAGCAACAATGCCGCATTGAAGCTGATTCCGGCACGGCGGCGGGTGATTCTCCTGAAGACCCAGGTAGTCAGAAAAGCGATGCCGAACAGAAATGTCGAGCCGAGCCTGATTATCCGGTTTTTTATTGCAGTAAGTAAGTGATCCATTCTTCTTCATCGGCTATCGCTGGCATTTCTAATTTACCTCAGTTTGCCCCTTCCATAAAGTTTCGTTTCTCGCTGACTTCCTGAACAAGGGAGTTCCCGAAGATTTTGCTTTGTCCTTGCCTTTCACGGCGCCGTCACCTATAAAAAATGAAGGTCTGTTTTACCGCAAGGTTCAGATCAAAAAAAGATTGGATCAATTCAGTATTACTGGTAGCTGATTTGGTCTGACTAATTCACCAGTACCAATCAGAGGGAGATACGATCATGTCGGACACAATCCAAACCTTGGGCATGGGATGGCTGCCGGATTACCCCAGTTTGCGGGATCATACGATCAGCCATGATGAAGTGGCGCCCAGGCTCAAGTCGCTGGGACAAACCCAATCGGTGAAATCAATGCTGACGAAAGTGCGTGCGGCCAAACCCGCGCCAAAACTGCCCACGGCTGTGGATCTGCGCCCTTGGTGTCCGCCGATCGAAAACCAGCTCAGCCTGGGTTCCTGTACCGCCAATGCCGGCGTGGCATTGGTTGAGTATTACGAACGCAGGGCATTCGGCAAGCACATAGACGCGTCCCGGTTGTTCCTGTACAAGGCAACGCGCAATCTGCTCAAATGGAACGGAGATACCGGCGCTTTCCTGCGCTCCACCATGGAAGCGATGGTGTTGTTCGGGGTGCCTCCAGAGGAATACTGGAAGTATGTCGTGGCCGATTTCGACAAGGAGCCCAGCGCCTTCTGCTATGCCTTTGCACAAAATTATCAGGCGCTCAACTATTTCCGGCTTGACCCACCCGGAACCACCCCCGCTGCTCTGCTCAGCCAGATCAAGACCAATCTGACGGCAGGGCTGCCGGCGATGTTTGGATTCACCGTCTACAACTCGATCAGTCAAGCCAATGCAACCGGCAAGATTCCGTACCCTACTGCAGGCGAGAAAATCGCCGGCGGGCATGCTGTTGCTGCGGTTGGTTTCGATGACGGCATGAAAATCAAGAACAGCAACCCAGGTGCCGCCGAAACCACCGGTGCTTTGCTGATCAGGAACTCGTGGGGAACAGGCTGGGGCGCAGGGGGCTATGGCTGGCTGCCCTATGCCTACGTGACGAACCACTTGGCTGTCGACTGGTGGGCGCTGCTCAAGCAATCCTGGGTCGATACGGGAAACTTTGGTTAGACAACAGGGGGGGGACCACAGTTTTACCTGTGGGTAACGCTTGACCGGCTGACGCAGAATAACTGCATCAGCCGGTTTTTTTATCACTTGAGAGAGCAGTATTGGGCTCGTAGGTACTTGCCCCGAAAAGAAGCCGATGCGCCGGACTGGTACACCAGTCGCAACAGCATCGGCTAATCGAGTCATTGGTCCTGACTATGACATACAGAGGTCAGAAGACACTCATTGTCAGTCCCCTGCCCAAGGTTTTAGGATCAACCTCATTGTGAACGTCCACCCTTTGATGAAAAAAACCAAATAGCGACGCCCACTATGCCTGCTACGAGAATCATCAATTCCATGATTACCTCCTTTAAAGATTGAGATATTCAAGAATGTGACCGACTTGATGACTATCTAACTACAGTTACACTTTTCTCAGTCCAGTCGGCAAATACCTTCAAAAACATCTCCGTTACTGTCTAAAGAACACTCTCTGCAAGCAAAATTACTCGTGCCTGCATCGATTCGATTCTAGTTGAAATAAAAAGTTCTTGCCAAGGCAGAAATGTGTTTATTTTCGATTTTGATTATCGATCCGTGATTTATAGGCTATGCTAATCATCAGCATTATCAGATAGATATCAGGATATATCTATCCGCATATGAATTAATGATTGTGCTCCCAAAGGCGTATTTACCAGCAGAATATCCAATTACATGAGGATAAAGTGAACTCTTATTTCAAGGCGATTTTGGAGGCAACCGACGATGGGAAATCCATGGAGCAGGAGAAGTACTGGAGGATGTACCATGGTCACAGAAGACTGGTAGATACGGATTTATTGCAGCGGCTCGACAAAACGGATATTTTCAACACCAAAAAAACACCAAACTATCGATCTCATCAATTCGGGAAGAACGATAAGTAACCCGTCATATTGAATCCCCCTGATTTGCTGACCTTTCCAGCCGCTTCAAATAAGGTCTCTCGAACGCAACTGGAGACAGGAGCGATTCAGTGAGCCTTAAACCGGGGCAGATCAACCGAACCCTACTGATTTTTATCATGAAAAATATGCTGTTGTTGCCATGCTTTCTGCTGCTCGCAGCATGTGCCCACCAGAAGGCGTCGCAGGGATTCGATAGCGAATTTGATGGCGGCAAAACCTGGGCTGAGCTGCAGAGGCAATTGCCTGCCTACCCCAAAGCGGGAAATCTGCTGCCATTTGATGCCGGCCCTGCCAGTGAAAACCTGCATTACATTGATGCGCCCTCCATCGTGGTGGGAGAGGACGGCATAGTACGTTACACCCTGATAATCGAGTCACCCGCAGGAGCGATGAACATAAGCTACGAGGGGATGCGGTGTGCGACCGGGGGTGCGAGAGACGGCGAGCGATTGCAGATATTGATATTCAAATTTCACATCACCGAAAAAAGGCTTTACGCCATTGGTCGTGATGACAAGACCTGGATGCGGGTGCGGACCTCGAAATGGGAGGAACTCGAAGATATCCCGCAGCATTATGCGCAACGGGCGCTTGCCAGATATTTCTTCTGTCCGGCTAATGTCATTGTAAGAGATGAGGAAGAGGCCATTCAAGCGCTGAAGATGGGCAGCCATCCACGCGTGCTTCAGTAGTCTGCGGTGGTCAGAATGATCTTGCCGATATGCACGCCGGATTCCATCAAACGATGGGCTGCGGCCGCTTCCTCCAGCTTGAACACTTTGAACACCACAGGCTTCAACTTTCCCTGCTGCAGCAATGGCCAGACCTGCTGCTCCAGTTCCTGCGCGACCTGCGCTTTTTCCGGCACACTGCGGGAGCGCAGCGTCGATCCGGTGTGCGTCAGCCGCTTGGTCAGCATGGGCATCAGGTTCAGCTCCTTGGCAGGACCATTCTGCACGCCGATCTGGACGATGCGGCCATTCAGCGCGGCAGCCCGGTAGTTCCTGGCAACATAGTCGCCAGCGATGATGTCGACAATGACATCGACCCCTTTGCCAGCGGTGAATTTTCTGGCTTCCTCGACGAAATCCTGCAGGTGGTAATTGATGGCCAAGTCGGCGCCCAGTGCCAGACATGCCTGCCGCTTTTCCTCCGAGCCAACCGTCACCAGCACCGTAGCGCCGAATGCCTTTGCCAGCAACGTAGCGGCCGTGCCGATGCCGGAGGACCCGCCATGTATCAGCACCGTTTCGCCCGCCTTGAGCTGGCCGCGTTGAAACAGATTGGCCCAGACTGTGAAGAAGGTTTCCGGCAGGGCTGCCGCTTCCACCATGCTGAGACCTTGCGGCACCGGCAAAGCGTTGCTTGCATGCACGACGCAATATTCGGCATAACCGCCGCCCGCAACGAGCGCACACACCTTGTCGCCGACGCTGAAGCGGCTGGCATCAGCGCCCAGCCCGGCGACTTCCCCGGCAATCTCGAGTCCGGGTATCGTGGGCGCGCCTGCAGGGGGAGGGTACAGCCCGCGCCGTTGCAGAACATCCGGGCGATTGACGCCAGCCGCCGCGACCCTGATCAAAATGCATCCGCTCGCGGGCTGGGGAATAGGGTAGGCAGCAGGTACCAGCACTTCCGGCCCCCCGAAGCACTTGATATCGATAGCCAGCATGGTTTGCTGGCTGTTGGGTGTGTTTTCCATTTTTACTAAGCTCTGGATGGTAGTCACTATACCGTATGGCTCTGCGCTTTTGAATCGCGGTGTGTTCGTATTCGCGGAGCCTGTGCCTCGGGGCGCGGATCGCGCCAGGCAATGCATGCGTTGAGGAGTCTAGATTCGCCAGAACAGGTCATTGGTGTTTGTCTCCAAGAGCAGACAGCCGAACCCGTTGGGTGTATTCTATCCTCCTATAACAAAGAAGGAGCCAACAGCAATGACCGATATAGAACTGCTTGCCGAGATTGAAGACATTCTGAGTAGCGCTCCCTCGCGAGAAACAGTCTTCAATGCGTCAGTCGAGAACTATTGCTGGTTGGGCAGGGCTATGGCGGCACTGGAAGAATGTGATATCGCCAAGGACCTTGTGGCGGAAATGGATAACGATGCTGCACAAAGCACCCAGGCTTACATTTCAGAGGAGGGGCTGCGAAAAGTATTCACTGTATTCCATCAAACAAGACACAACTTACTGGTGAAGGCTACTGGCCGACTAAGTATCGCCGTTTCGAATGGAATGTTTTTCGATTATTTTGATGAAATTCGAGAAATTATCAAAACAGCGAATCGAGCAATTCTGTTTGTTGACCCATATCTGGACGCAGAATTTGTATCCCGGTACATGACCCATGTCAAAAAGGGAGTTTCCATCAGGATTCTTGCTCGTGAGAAACTTGATACTTTGCTTCCTGCGGTGAACGCGTATCGGAATCAGTCACAGCAAACAATTCAAGTTCGTTCTGCGTCCAGATTTGATGACCGATATATCTTTATTGACGGGGATAGTTGCTATCGATCCGGAGCGATATTTACCGCTGGTATGAAAGAAAACCCCACGACCGTTACTCAAATTACAAGTGCGTTTACCGCGACATATCGAGTGTACGAAGATATTTGGCAAGGGTCTTAGGAAGTTAAAGCGGGTTTAATCTCAATAATCGAAGTAACTCAAGATACAGATTATCACGGCGATGGTTAAAGCGGAATTCAGTTTCTTTCAAATGCAGGTAGAAGGTGATGACGGATATTCCATTGAACTTCT
>JAPLQS010000035.1 GCA_026399575.1 Nitrosospira sp.
GCGGCAATCTTGGCGCGCACTTCGACCAGCTCATCCGTTGATATTTTGCCTTTCGGTGCGCGTCATTACCAGATTTCCTTGCCGACCGGCGCGCCCGTGTCGATAGCCTCATGCAGGTTCTTGCCGGTGATGCCATCCACCAGTTCGTCCAGCTTGAATTCTTTGCGGCGGATCGGCTCGATGACGATGCGCCCCTGTTCCTCGCGCATCTCGACGGGCTGATCCAAAACGACATGCGCTGCCGCCATGATCGCAGCCGGAATGCGCACTGCCGCGCTGTTGCCCCATTTCTTCACAATGACTTCCATGATGCTTGCCTCCCGCAATTCGACTATCGACGGTTTAAGAATCCGCGCAGCATGTGTCAACATTGTTTATACATACCCGGTTACCCGCCCTGCAACCGGAAAAGGAACATCAATACGCCACAGCATGATCGCTCACATTCAGCGGAATGATCTCTTCATCCTGAATCAACAGTTCCAGCGTAATGCGGTAAGAAAGATTGATGGAAACCGAATGCAGTCCTTGCAGCCTGCCACTCAAGGAATGCAAACGCAGTGAGGGATGGTGCGGATTCATCTCCAGCAATTGCAGTGTCTTGAGGTATTGTTTTTCCAGTTCTGGATGGCGTTTGAGAAAATGCGCGGCGCGTTTTTCGTATTGCTCGGTGAATATCAGCCGGAAGCTCATGCGGCAGACTTTTTCACCCGCTTGACATGCGCCGCTGGCGACTCTTGCACAAAGCGCCCCGCCGCGATATCGGCACGTGTTTCGGCCAGTGCCGCTTCCAGTTCGCACTCGCGCAGATAGTGATATGCGCTATCTCCATCACCACGAAGCGATCTTTGCCACGCACCGAGACTATCGCTTCTGGCCGTTCCGCCAGCACGGCCTCGATGGCGGCGACACCTTTGGTTTTCAGATCATTGGCAGTCAGGTTGGACATGGTTTATCTCCTCATGGAGTTATTGGCAGTGCGCCAGATAGCATGCTCAACAGTGCGATTAATCAAGCGCTCAATTGCATTGCCCTAGCGGGAACGACTTCGACCGGCTCAGCGTCTTTTGTTGGGCTAATCAGGACAGACACCAGCAAAAGGGGGCAGCATTAAATTTATATAAACGCCGCAGCAGAAACACCAAAGCGCACAGCCAGCGCCTTGGCTTGCCGCACGTTGATCTTGCGTTTGCCGCTTAAAATTTCGCTGACCACTGATTGACGACCTACCTCATCCGACAGGTCAATTTGTTTTAATCCGTTTTTTTCCATCAGCAAGCGCAGCACTTCACGCGGCTCTGCATCCGGGGTTGCGTAGTGCTCTTTTTCGAAATCTTCCACCAACCGACCTAACAACTCAAGCAAACCTGAGAGTTCGTGCTTTTCGTTATCTCCAACGATATCCAGCACAGCATTCATTAAATTGACCGCTTGTTTGTATTGGATTTTATTGTGAATCGTGCCCACTTTGAAGGACAGGGCTTTCTCTAAAGAATGCCAAGCTGGTGCGATAATTTTCGGATCAATCGCCACTGTGTTCATTTTCGCTTGCTCCTGTGTTTTCTGTTCCAGTTGTCATATTCTGCGTGGGTAAAAACGAAGCGGATATAAAGCCTTTGCCCGTTGTAATGGATCGCTGCAATCACCCTGAAGTTATTCCCGCCCACGTCAAATACGGTATAGGGAGCGACGTAGTCAGCGGAATTAAAAGTCCGCTGAATATCATTGAAGCTAGCAAAGCTAGTGTTTCTGACAACCCTGTACCAAGCTTCCAGCGGTATCCTGGCACTTGGATGTTTTTGCCAGAATTCAATGAGCGCGCCTTTGGAAATTATTCTCATACCAGACTATATCGCATATTGCGATATTAATGCAAGTCATCTGAAAATCGAAAGGGAGTGCGGCATAATTACGGCATTATGGTAAAGGTCACTCACGGGAATTGCACTGCAAATCAACCGGAACAATTCATGTCTCAGCCCACCCTTCCCCCCTCTGACGGCAGCATGAGTCCCAAAACCTGGTACCAAGGCATCCGCGCATTGCCGGGCTTCGTGCATGATGCCGCGCAAGCTGCTGCGATCGATGAACTGGATGTATTGTGGCATCAGTTGGTCGAGTTCAAATCCAGGCGCAATCGGTTTCTGGGTCGCAGTCTGCTCAGCCCGGAGGTGCCCAAGGGTCTGTATCTCTGGGGTGGGGTCGGACGCGGCAAGACTTTTCTGATGGATGCGTTTTACGCCTGCCTGCCGTATCGCCGCAAACGCCGCATCCACTTCCACAATTTCATGGCTGAGGTTCATCACGGGATGAAATCGCTGACCGGGGAAAATGATCCGCTGCTCGCCCTGTCCGGCAGGATCGCACTATCCACCCGCTTGCTGTGTCTGGACGAGTTCCACGTCGATGACATCGCCGATGCAATGATACTGGGGCGGCTGATAGAGGCGCTGTTCGAGCGCGGCGTGGTGCTGATCACCACCTCCAACTATCCACCCGATGGTTTGTATCCAAACGGCTTGCAGCGACAAAACTTCCTGCCGGTCATCGAATGGATGACGGCAATGATTACCGCCTGCGGACAACGACCCGTGAGCCGCTGTTTCTGGTAGCTGACGATGCTGCCGGCGAAGCCGCGAACGAAATGTGCCTGGACGAGTGGTTTGAACGGATATCCGCCGCGCCGCGCCGCGATGATCAGCACGTCGAGGTACGGGGCCGTCTGATTCCGGTGAAAAGGGTCGCGCGCAACGCAGTGTGGTTCGAGTTCGGGGAGTTGTGCGGCGGTGTGCACGCACAGGAAGATTATCTGGAGATCTCCCACCGCTTCCCTACGGTGTTTTTGTCGCATATCCCGCGCATGAGTGCCGAACATGCCGATGCGGCGCGGCGCTTCACCTGGTTGATCGATGTGCTTTACGACAACAATGTCAGACTGGTGGCTTCAGCGGCGGCCACGCCAGATGAGATCTATGCCAAGGGGGTGTCGTCCGGCGAGTTTTCCCGCACCATCAGCCGTTTGTCCGAGATGCAGACCCAGCGTTATCTGCAATTGCCACATCATTCCGAGAACGTGACGCTGTAAAAGCACGCTCGGCATCTCTCTGGAATAATTCTTATATTCAATTGGTTGGCGGAAGCGGTGAGATTCGAACTCACGGTAGAGTTGCCCCTACGGCAGTTTTCAAGACTGCTGCCTTAAACCACTCGGCCACGCTTCCCTTCTCTGTTGCTCTTCGATCCCAACCTCTTCTACGGCAGTTTTAGCTCCGGCATAACGCACTGCGTGCATGAGCCTCGCTAGCGCAGGCTGCCGCATGCGCCAAGACTGCTGCCTTAAACCACTCGGCCACGCTTCCCTTCTTGCTACTCTTCGACCTCAGTTCCCCTACGGCAGTTTTAGCTCCGGCCTAACGCACTGTGTGCATTAGGCAAGACCTGATAAGGCCGTTCATGGTTCGACAAACTCACCATGAACGGATCGCAGTCCTTCCTTAGCTTCCTCGAAAATCAGCCCGGAATAATACCTTTTTGAGGCTGGCTTTGCCAGCAAGCCGCCCGTGTTCTTTATTTAGATTGCAACTTTTTGCTAATATGCGTAGTCTTATGCGTTGTACAGTTCATCAACCAAGGAGGCATGATGCAACCTGAACTAAGATATTCGAGCCAAAATGCAGCCGGCGGACTTGCGGTCGAGCGCAACAAGGTTCTGCGCAACACCTATGGAATGCTGGGCCTGACCATGATCCCGACAGTGATCGGCGCGATGATCGGCATGGGCACCAACTTCTCTTTCCTCGCCCAGTCCCCGATCATGGGGCCGCTGGTGATGCTGGCGGTGATGATCGGCCTGATGTTTGGCGTCAGCGCCACGCGCAACAGCGTGATGGGGATCGTCCTGCTGTTTGTATTTACTTTCGTCGCCGGCTGGTGGCTGGGACCGATGCTGCAATACGCGCTGCATTTCAATAACGGCGCGCAACTGGTCGGTATCGCTGCGGGCGGAACCGGGGCCATCTTCCTCACCCTGGCGACAGTTGCCACCGTAACCCGCAAGGATTTCGGTTTCATGGGCAATTTCCTGTTCGTGGGTCTGGTGATGCTGGTGCTCGCTTCAGTCGCCAACCTGTTCTTCGCCATGCCGGCCGCTTCGCTTGCCATCTCGGCAGTAGCGGTGCTGCTATTCTCCGGTTTCATCCTGTTTGACGTCAGCCGCATCGTCAACGGTGGCGAAACCAACTATGTCATGGCAACAATGGGCATTTACCTCAGCATCTACAACCTGTTCATGAGCCTGCTGCATCTGCTGCTGGCGTTCTCGGGCGAGAAAGACTGACGCTCCGGCTGTTTCAGGTACAAGAGGGCGGCTGTCACCAGCCGCCCTTTTTTATTTCCGCTTAGGGAACCACTGAATAAGTCCTCCGTGGAGCGCGTTGCTGGCAAAATCGGGATGATTGCAAGGCGCGTGACGCAGGTCGTAGCCGGTCTACGAGGCCAAGGAGCGCAACACAGCAAGCGCCCGATTTTGCCGCAACCCTATGCAGGCGGTCTGCGGTGTCAGGCTCGTAGCGAAGGGAATGGCCATTCGCGTTCTCGCCTTTCGTGCATCCCATCCCGCAAAGCGCCGTCGCGCCCGCGTGGGACTTGTTCAGTGGTTCCTTAGTCCTTCTCGAACAGCGCCATCGACTCGACATGCGTGGTGTGCGGAAACATGTTCACCACCCCCGCCGCTTTCAGGCGATAACCCTTGGCATGCACCAGTACCGCCGCATCCCGTGCCAGCGTGGCGGGGTTGCAGGAGACGTACACGATACGCTCAGGTGCTGCTTGTCCCTCAGCCAGCGAATTGACTATGGCGAATGCGCCGTCACGCGGCGGGTCGAGCAGCATTTTGTCAAATGTCCCCTGCCCTTGCAGCCACGCTGCACTGGCCTCAAACAGATTGGTTTCGATAAATCGGGTATTGGCTGACAACCGGTTGCGCGCGGCATTCCCTGCCGCCCGCCGCACCATGGTTGCGCTGCCTTCGTAACCCACCACTTGCGCTCCGCGCCGCGCTATCGGCAAAGTGAAATTGCCCAATCCACAGAAAAAATCGGCAATGCGCTCTCCCGGCTGCGGGTCCAGCAGGCTCAGGGTACGCCGCACCAGAATGCGATTCATCGCGGGGTTGACCTGGGTGAATTCAGTGGGGTGAAACGGCATGACGATATCGAATTCCGGCAGAACATAATTCAGTTCCGGCGCATCCAGCGGATAAAACGGATAGGCTGTCTCCGGCCCTTTGGTCTGCAGAAAAAACTGGACCGTGTGTTGCACGGCAAAAGCCCTGAGCAAGACCTCATCCTGCGCACTGAGGGAATCCATGATGCGCAATACCAGCACATCCACCTCCTCTCCCAGCGACACTTCCACTTGCGGCAGCCGCTCGCGGAGCGACAGACTGCCGATCAGTTCCCGCAGCGGCATGATCAGCGCGGATATGCGCGGCGGCATGATTTCGCACGACTGCATGTCGGCGACAAAACTGCTGCGTTTTTCGTGAAAACCCACCAGCACGCCGCCTTTTTTCGCGACATAGCGCACCGACATGCGCGCCCGGTAGCGATAGCCCCAGGCTGCCCCATACACGGCGGGCAGGATCAGTTCAGGCTCGACCTTGCCGATGTGCTTGAGATCGCCTTCCAGAATGCGCTGTTTTGCTGCGACCTGGGCACGCGCGTCCATGTGCTGCAGGCCGCAGCCGCCGCACACGCCGAAGTATCTGCACTGCGGAGTCACGCGCGCTGCTCCCGGCTTGAGTATCTTCCCCACCTGCGCCAGCTCGAAATTCGATTTCTTACGGTAAGGACTATAGGTGACTACTTCGCCCGGCAGCGCACCTTCGATGAAAATGACCTTGCCTTCAGCATGAGCAACGCCGCGGCCTTCCTGATCCAGGGATTCAATGGTGACGGGAGCAATCATCTTGTGCCAGACGGGATAACGGCGATTGGGAGGGGTGGGCGGACTCGCCCGGTTACTGCCACTGAGCGAGAAACTCCTGCCAGTGGGGTTCAGCAGATTTGCCCAGAGTGCTGCGCACCAGTTCGCATTCGTGCTGATATTGTTCGCTGTTCAATACGCCGCGCATCAACTGAAAGCGTACATACACCAGGTAGGTATTCACCACATCGGTTTCGCAATAATTGCGGATGGCGGCGATCTCGCCATTCTGATACGCACCCCACACCTGTGAACCGTCCATGCCCAGCTTGCCAGGCAAACCCATCAGTCGGGCCAGATCATTCAGCGGCGCATTGGCGCGCGGCTGATACAGCGCCAGCAAATCCATCAAATCCAGATGGCGCGTATGGTAGCGACTGAGATAATTATTCCACTTGAACTCGCGGTCATCCTCACCCATTTCCCAGTAACGCCGCGCCTGAATGCCGTGCACCAGGCTGCGGTAATGCAGCACCGGCAGATCGAAGCCGCCGCCATTCCATGAAACCAGTTGCGGCGTGTATTTGTCGATGCCTTCGAAAAAGCGCCGGATCAGTTCCGCTTCGGAGTCCTCCGCAGTTCCCAGCGACCAGACGCGAAAATCATTTTTATCGCGCAGTGCGCACGAAATCGCCACCACTCGCTGCAGGTGCAGCGGCAAAAAATCGCTGCCGCTGGCCTGGCGGCGCGACTGAAACGCCATCTCGGCCACCTCAGCTGCGGCCAGCTCTGCACCCAGATCGTTGAGTTTGCGCAACCCCTCGATATCGGGCACGGTCTCGATGTCGAACACCAGCACTGGCGTCATGTACTGTTCTCCAATTGCATCTGCAGATGAACCTGCAGTGCTGTTTGCCGGCGCATGCGTTCTGCCGTGCTCACGCGGCAAAGACTCCGGTAGACAAATAACGGTCGCCACGATCGCAGACGATAAAAACGATTACCGCATTTTCAACTTCGGCGGAAATCCTGAGCGCCATTGCCAGTGCACCACCGGATGAAATTCCGGCAAATATCCCCTCCTCGCGCGCCAGCCGCCGCGTCATATCCTCGGCTTCGGTCTGCGACACCAGCATGATGCGATCCACCTGCGCGGGATCGTATATTTTCGGCAGGTAGGCTTGCGGCCACTTGCGGATGCCGGGAATCTGGGCGCCCTCCTCCGGCTGCACGCCGATGATCTGGATCGCGGGATTCTTTTCCTTGAAATATCTGCCGCAACCCATGATGGTACCGGTAGTGCCCATGCTGCTGACGAAGTGACTGATCTGCCCGGCGGTATCGCGCCAGATTTCGGGGGCAGTGCCTGTGTAATGCGCCAGCGGATTATCCGGATTGGCAAACTGATCGAGGATGATGCCGCGCCCCTCATCGCGCATGCGCGCTGCCACATCGCGCGCCTGCTCCATGCTGCCTTGTTTTGGCGTCAGCACAATTTCCGCACCGAATGCGCTCATCGATTGCCGCCGTTCGATGCTGAGATGCTCCGGCATCACCAATAGCATACGATAACCCATCATCGCCGCTGCCATCGCCAGGGCAATACCGGTGTTGCCGCTGGTGGCTTCGATCAGCGTGTCTCCCGGCTTGATCTCGCCACGCGCCTGCGCGCGTGAAATCATCGACAACGCCGGACGATCCTTCACCGATCCGGCCGGGTTGTTGCCTTCCAGTTTGGCGAGAATGACATTGCCGGTTTTCCCCGGCAAGCGCTTGAGCTTGACCAGCGGGGTATTGCCGACAAAGTCTTCGATGGTCTTGAACATGGAGAGGAGGCTCGTTAAAAGTGGTGGCCAATTATCGCACATGCGCTCTGGATTGAAACGCCACCAATACTGCGATCAGCCACAAAAAACCCCGGATCAACCGGGGTAATGAATCTCACACATGACCGCGCGAAATTATTTGGCAACCGGTTTTTTCTCCTGCTTGGCTGCTGGCTTGTCTTCCTTCTTGCCGGACTTATCCTCTGGCTTGGCAGCGGGCTTGTCCTGCTTGCTGACTGTGCCGGCACCACTGACCATGGCATCCTGACGCAACTGCTTGATGATGCCGGGCCCGATGCCTTCGACTTTCTCCAGATCATCGACCGATTTGAACAGGCCGTTCTTGTTGCGATAATTGATGATCGCCTTGGCCTTGCCGGGACCAATGCCTTGCAGAGTCTCAAGCTCGGCCTGGGTGGCAGTGTTGATGTTGACGCCTGCGTGGACGGCAGTAGCCAACGCGAACAGTGTGACAATGAGCAATAACAGTTTTTTCAT
>JAPLQS010000080.1 GCA_026399575.1 Nitrosospira sp.
CGCGTTCCTCACCGACCTGGGCGGACTGACTTCGCACACCGCCATCGTCGCGCGCAGTCTCAATATTCCTTCCATCGTGGCACTGCATCACGCGCGCCAGTTAATCCGCGACAACGATCTGCTGATCGTTGATGGCAGCCAAGGTGTGGTTATCGTTGACCCTGATAAACATGTGTTGTCTGAATACCGCTTGCGCCAGAGTCAGCTGGAACTGGAAAAACGCAAGCTGAAGCGCATCAAGACTACTGCTGCCACCACACTGGACGGCAGCGCCGTGGAGTTGTTTGCCAATATCGAACTACCGCAGGACATGGAACAGGTGAAAGAGAACGGTGCCACCGGCATAGGCCTGTTCCGCAGTGAATTCCTGTTCCTCAATCGCGATGGCTTGCCGAGTGAAGACGAACAATTCGAAGCCTATCGCAGCGTGGCGCGCAAAATGCATGGTTTGCCGGTGACGATCCGCACCTTCGACCTGGGTGCCGACAAAAATCTCGACAGCGCCAAGCGTGTTGCCGTCAACCCGGCATTGGGGTTGCGTGCCATCCGCCTGTCTTTGGCCGAACCGCAGATGTTCCACACCCAGTTGCGCGCGATTCTGCGAGCCTCGCGTCATGGTCAGATTCGTATTCTGGTGCCGATGCTCTCCAGTGTTTCGGAAATTGATCAGACGTTGCGCCTGATTGAAAATGCCAAGCAGAGCCTGCGCCAGGAAAAGATTGCCTTCGACGAGAAAATACAGGTTGGCGGCATGATAGAAATTCCTGCGGCGGCGCTGTGCCTGGATATTTTCATGCGCAAACTGGATTTTCTGTCCATCGGCACCAACGATCTGATCCAGTACACGCTTGCCATTGACCGCACCGACGACTCGGTCGCGCATCTGTACGATCCGTTGCATCCGGCAGTGCTGCGACTGGTGGCGCACATTATCCGCAGCGCCAATCATGCCAAAGTGCCCGTGGCGGTTTGCGGGGAAATGGCCGGCGATATCCTGTTCACCCGCTTGCTGCTGGGTTTCGGGCTGCGCCAGTTCTCCATGCACCCGGCGCAACTGCTGCGGGTAAAGCAGGAAGTGTTGAGAAGCCATGTGCCGGGAATTACCTCACTGGCGCATAAAATGCTCAAAACCGACGATCCGGAAAAAATTCACGGGTTGTTGACGAAGCTGAATGGCTAATTCTTCTAAATTTTCTTGATAACGTTAATGCAAGATCCTACTTCAGTCGGCATCGTCACTCCGCAAAGCGTGCGCTTCGATGTCCCGCTGCATCTGAAAAGCGGCGCTGTGCTCGACAGTTACGAACTGGTGTATGAGACCTACGGCGAACTCAACGCGGCCAAGTCCAATGCCATACTGGTTTGTCATGCGCTCTCCGGCAACCACCATGTGGCAGGTGTGTACGCTGACCAGCCCAAGAGTCTGGGCTGGTGGGATAACATGATCGGTCCCGGCAAGCCGATCGATACCCACAAATTTTTTGTCATCGGGGTCAACAATCTGGGTGGCTGCCACGGCTCTACCGGTCCGGCCAGCATCAATGCCAAGACGGGCAAGCCCTACGGCGCGGATTTTCCAGTGGTGACGGTGGAAGACTGGGTGGAGACCCAGGTCAGGCTGGCGGATCACCTCGGCATTGATTGCTTTGCCGCAATAATGGGCGGCAGCCTGGGTGGGATGCAGGCAATGCGCTGGACACTCGATTTTCCGACGAGGGTACGGCATGCACTGGTGATCGCCGCCGCCGCCAAGCTGACGGCACAGAATATCGCGTTCAACGATGTAGCGCGCCAGGCGATCATCACTGACCAGGATTTTCACGGTGGTGATTATTATTCGCACGGTGTGGTGCCGCGACGCGGTCTGCGACTTGCCCGCATGCTGGGGCATATCACTTACTTGTCGGATGATTCGATGGCGGCGAAATTCGGCCGGGAATTGCGCAATGGTGCTTATGGGTTCGGTTTCGATGTCGAATTCGAAATCGAATCATACCTGCGCTACCAGGGAGATAAATTTGCCGACCAGTTCGACGCCAACAGCTATCTGCTGATGACCAAGGCGCTGGATTATTTCGACCCTGCGCATGAACACAACGGCGACTTGAGTGCGGCGTTCCATGCCGCTACTGCAGATTTTCTGGTGGTGTCGTTCACCTCGGACTGGCGTTTTTCGCCGGAGCGCTCACGCACCATCATCAAGGCGTTGCTGGATAATGAGCTCAATGTCAGTTATGCAGAAATCACTTCCAGCCACGGCCATGACTCGTTCCTGATGGAAGATCGCCACTATCATCAGTTGGTGCGGGCCTACATGGATAACGTCGTTACCTGATTCCATGAGTAACGCGCGTGCGGCCCGCCAGATGTTACGCGCCCACCGTTACGGCGCGCTCTGCACCCTGTCGAAGAAATTCAATGGTCATCCGTTTGGTTCCATCGTGCCTTATCTGGTGGAGCATGACGGCAGCCTGCTCATCCTGATCAGCACATTGGCGGAACACACCCGCAACATCCTGCACGATCCGCGCGTGAGTCTGGTCACGCATAGCCAGGATAATCCGGACATTCAATCACAGGGACGTATCACTGTGCTGGGCGCAGCGCAGCCGGTACCGGATAAGCTGCAGACGGGCAAGCGCTACCTGCGCTATTTTCCGGAAGTACAGAATATTTTTACCATGGATGATTTTTCCTTCTACCGCATCGTGCCGCAGACATTGCGCTTCATCGGCGGCTTCGGCAAAATCCACTGGGTTGCGGCGAATAGCTATCTGCTGCCGCCCTATCCATTGCTCGGGCAGGAAGATGACGTCATCGCGCACATGAATGCGGATCACTGCGACACTCTGCGCCGCTACTGCCAGCAGTTTCATCAATGCGCGGCGCTGGCAGTGGAGATGCTGGGAATCGACTGCGATGGTTTTGATCTGCGCGCTGACGGCAGAATATTGCGGTTTGATTTTGCGGAAGCGGTATTGGATGCGCAGCAGGCCCGGCATGTTCTGGTCGCGATGGCACAGGAAGCACAATGAAACTTTATGATTGCTGTCTCCGGCGCTACAATAACCCGGATTGTGCCGTACTTCGTTCGGCCCATGCCTGCTGCCAATATTGATTTGATGATTATGACCGCTACTGCTGCCCCTATTCCACCCATCGCCTCCCGGCCCGACTTCGCTGCCATCGCTGCCTGGGTGCAGCCGGGTGCGCGAGTGCTCGACCTCGGTTGCGGCGACGGTTCGCTGCTGCGCTACCTGCGCGATGCGCGCAATATACGCGGCTACGGGGTGGAGATCGACGATGCCAATGTGCTGCGGTGTCTCAATAACGGGGTAAACGTGATTCAGAGTGATCTGGAATCGGGGTTGTCCGGTTTCGAATCAGGATCGTTCGATTACGTGATTCTGTCGCAGACGCTGCAGGCAATGAAACATACCGAAGGCATCGTCAGGGAAATGCTGCGGGTAAGCAAGGAAGGCATTGTCTCATTTCCCAATTTCGGCTACTGGAAAAACCGCCTGCAGGTGATGTTCGGCCACATGCCTGTTTCGGAGACGTTGCCCTATCAGTGGTTTGACACCCCCAACATTCATCTCTGCACGCTGGGCGATTTTGAAGCATTCTGCCAGCAGCATGGCGTGCATATTCTCGAACGCAGAGTGATGAACGGCGATCACCAAGTCACCTTATCCCCCAATCTGCTGGGAATGCTGGCGTTTTACCGGTTTGAACGACAGCAGTAAGGTTCTGCCGGCATCAACTGGAGCGCGGCGGGGAATCTGTAGTATCGAACTTTGCCCGCCCGGCCAGCCACACCAGTACCAGCACCGGCAGACCGAGTAGCGCGGTGGCGGTAAAGAAGCTGGCATAACCGTAGGCATCGACGAAGTCGCCACTGAATCCGGCAATGAATTTCGGCAACAGCAGCATCACCGAGCTGAACAGCGCGTACTGCGTGGCGGAATAGGCAGAGTTGGTCAGACCGGAAAGATAAGCGATGAAAGCCGAAGAAGCGATGCCCGCAGACAGATTGTCAGCAGAAATGGTGAAGACCAGTCCGGCCACATCGTGACCGCGCCCGGCCAGCCACACAAACAGCAGATTGGTCGCTGCCGACAGTACGGCTCCCAGGAACAATGTGCGCATGATGCCGATTTTTGCCGTGAGCACCCCGCCTATGGCTGCGCCGACGATAGTCATGATGACGCCATAGACCTTGGACACGGTTGCCACTTCGTCCTTGGTGTAGCCCATATCCACATAAAACGGGTTGCTCATCACCCCCATCACCACATCCGAGATGCGGTAAAGCGCAATCAGCGCCAGAATCAGCAGCGCCTGACGACCATGACGCACGACGAAGTCGCGAAAAGGCGCTACCAGCGCACCGTACAGCCAGGCGACTGCGGCTGTAAGCGGAGCGCTCAGATTCCAGTGGGCGATGGCCTGTCGGACGTGCGCTTCATTTTCGGAGATAAGGTGGCTGACGGGAACTTCCGGTTCGCGGATGATGAGCGTGGTGATAATGCCTACCAGCATGCAGGCCGCCATTACCAGGTAAGCAATGCGCCAGGGTGTGTGGTCGTAAATCGCTTCCGCTGGCGCCACCGCCGCGGCGATCCATAGCACACCGGCGGAAGCCAGGATCATCGCCACGCGATAACCTGCCTGATACGTGGCTGCCATTGCTCCCTGCAATCTCGGTGCGACGGCTTCGATGCGATAGGCATCGAGCGCGATATCCTGGGTGGCGGAAGCGAAAGCAACCGCCAGTGCAAAAAACACCATGTGCGTCAGATTTTCGAGCGGATCGGTACTGGCCATGCCGACCAATGCGACAGCAATGATCACTTGCGACAGCAACAGCCAGGCACGCCGCCGACCAAGCAGTCGGGTCAGCAATGGCAACGGCAGACGATCCACCAGCGGCGCCCACAGCCACTTGAAACCATAGGCCAGTCCGATCCAGCTCAGGTGGCCGATGGTGGAACGGTCGATCCCGGCTTCCCGCAGCCAGAATGACAGGGTGCCGAGAATCAGCAGCAGCGGCAGCCCGGCCGAAAATCCCAGTGACAGCATCCCCAACACCCGCGGATGGGTGTAAATGCGGAAAGCTTGCAGCCAGCCGGAAGGTTCAGCAGGCGTCATAGACTGTAGTCATAGTCGATGATGAGCGGGGAGTGATCGGAGAAACGTTCCGTCTTGTAAATCGAAACTTGCGTGGCTTTGCTGGCAATCGCAGGTGTGGCAATCTGATAATCGATGCGCCAACCCACGTTCTTGGCCCAGGCCTGCCCCCGATTGGACCACCACGTATATTGCTCCGACTCCGGATTGATACGGCGAAATACGTCGACCCATCCCAGTTGGTCGAAAACTTCGCTGAGCCAGGCACGCTCTTCTGGCAGGAAACCAGAATTTTTCTGGTTGGCACGCCAGTTCTTCAGATCGATTTGCTGGTGGGCGATATTCCAGTCGCCGCACAGAATGATTTCCCTGCCGCTGGCTGCGAGCTGTTTGAGTATCGGGAAAAACTGTTGCATAAAAAAGAATTTGGCGGCTTGCCGGTGTTCGCCGCTGGAACCGGAAGGAAGGTAGATGGAAATCAGGCTCAAGTTGCCGAAGTCCGCGCGCAGATAGCGTCCTTCCACGTCGATCGCGGCGATACCCACGCCTTCGATAATCTGGTCGGGCTTGCGCCGGCAGTAAATGCCCACCCCGCTGTAGCCCTTTTTCTCGGCACAGTGGAAATAGCCGTGGTAGCCATTAGGCGCGAGTATTTCACCGTTGAGGTCGGCAGTCTGGGCTTTCAGTTCCTGCACGCATACAATGTCGGCATCCTGCAGCGGCAGCCAGCGGAAAAAGCCTTTGCTCGCAGCGGAGCGCACGCCATTCAGGTTAAGCGTTATAATTCGCACGTCTGTTTTTCCGCTTCGTCATAGCCATGTCCGATTTCCGGCAGGAGTTCATCGAGTTCGCCATCCACCGCAACGTGCTGTGTTTCGGCGAATTCAAAACCAAAGCGGGGCGGATGTCGCCGTATTTCTTCAACGCCGGTTTGTTCAATGACGGTGACTCGCTGCGCAGGCTCGGGCAATTTTACGCGAAAGCCATACTCGCCGCCCAGCTTCCGTTTGACATGTTATTTGGTCCGGCCTACAAGGGCATTCCGTTGGTCAGCGCCATTGCCATCGCTCTGGCCGAGAGCGGACATAATCACTCTTTCTGCTTCAATCGCAAGGAAGCAAAAGATCACGGCGAAGGCGGCAACATCGTTGGTGCGCCGCTTGCGGGACGGGTGCTGATTGTGGACGATGTTATCTCCGCCGGTGTTTCGGTGCGTGAATCAGTCGAGCTGATTCGCGCCGCAGGCGCCACCCCCTGCGGGGTCGTCATTGCTCTTGATCGGATGGAGCGTGGCAGCGGAGAGCTGTCTGCAGTGCAGGAAGTCCGGCAGACCTATGGAATCCCGGTTGTCAGCATCGTCAATCTGGACAGCATCATGCAATACCTGCAGGACAGAGGCGATCTGGTGCACTATCTGCATGCGGTGCAAAGCTATCGCACGCAATATGGTGTCGCCTGATTCCAGCAGGATTGGCAGCAGGGGTATGCGAGTTGCAGGAAATTTCCGCTATATCCAATTCATACTCGTTATCTTGTGCGGCAACGTTTTCTTGCTGGCACCGGCATTCTCGCAAAACAACACCAACATCGAGTTCAGGGATCAAGGTCGGGTCGTCAGAACCCTGTCTCTGACCGACTTTGGCGCCATCGCTGCCGTAGTTTCGCTCAAGGTTTTCGAAGCGCACGAGAAAAAAGAACGCGCTTACCAGGTTTATCCGGTGCGACCACTGCTGGATCATGTTTTTGGCAAGACATGGGAGAAGGCGGAGGAGATTGTATTCACCAGCACGGACGGATACCAGCCGAGTATTCCGGTGGCAAGATTTCTCGCCCATGATGCCTATTTCGCTTTCGCCAGTGCCGACGGTGCGCCATTCACGCTCATCAATGTGTTGCAGAATAACGAGCTGGTCCAGCTTGGGCCGCTTTACCTGGTGTGGGACAACCTGCAATCAACAGCGCTGCTCGCCGACGGCGCTTCCGGCATGCCTTACCAGGTAATCGGCATCGAACTCACGACGTTTGCAGTTCGGTATCCGAATCTTTCTCCGCCTGTCCAGGCATCTGCGCAGGCGCAGCGTGGTTTTCTGCATTTTCGTAAACACTGCCTGGCATGCCATACGATCAACGGCGAGGGCGGCGGCAAGGCGCCTGAACTCAACTATCCGGCCAGTGTGACCGAGTACCTCAAGCCGGAATACTTGGCGCGCTGGATCGAGAATCCCACCAGTATCCGCTACAACACGGTGATGCCACCGTTGGCTAAAGAGATTCCAAACCGAACTACAGTCACGCAGGAAATCATCGCTTATCTCAGGGCAATGAGCGCGGCAAAACGCATGCCGAAGAAAACTCCTTAAGTCTGTGGTGTCGCTGTCGGAGCATCCCGGCGATGCACCAGATGATATAACACTGGCAATACCAGCAGCGACAGCAGTGACTGCGAAAGAGTGCTGCCGATCATCACTGTTGCCAGCGTGCGTTGTACTTCGGCACCGGTACTGGTGGCGAGCGCCATGGGCAGGAAACCGAGAGTTTCCACCCAGGTGGTTATCAGAACCGGACGCAGCCTGAGAAGAGAGCCAGTCTCAATGGCCTTGTCCAGAGACAGTCCTTCTTCTCGCAGGTTGCGAATAAACGACACCAGCACCAGACCATCCAGTACCGCCACCCCGGACATGGCGATGAATCCCACGCCGGCGGAAACGGACAGGGGGATATCGCGTAACCACAGCGCCAGGATGCCGCCGGTGATGGCCAGCGGAACCGCGCTGAACACCAGCCAGCAATCGCGAGCATTCCCGAGCATGGTGTACAGCAGAAAAAATACCAGTGCCAGAGCAAGCGGGATCACGATCTGCAGGCGCTGGGTCGCATGAATCATCTGCTCGAATTGCCCGCCCCATGTTGTCCAGTATCCCGTTGGAATTTGTACTTGTTGGGCGATGAGCGTTTCCGCTTCGTTGACGAAAGAACCGATGTCGCGGCCACGCACGTTGGCAGTGACTACGATTCGGCGTTTGCCGTTCTCGCGGCTTACCTGATTGGGACCCTGGACGATTTCAAGGTCGGCCACTTCACCCAGGGCAACATAAGCGGGTAGACCGGCCGGTGGCACATTGATGCCATCGGCCATGCTCACAGCAGGCAGTCTGATCGGCAAGCGTTTGAGCATTTCGATATCGCTGCGTTGCTGTTCCGGCAGCCGCACCTGCAGTTCGAAGCGGCGGTCACCCTCAAAAATCATGCCGGCGTTTTTGCCGCCGACCGCAATGACGATGGCATCCTGGACATCAGCGCCATTGAGACCATAGCGCGCCATTCTTGTACGATCCATCTGGATCGAGAGCACCGGCAGGCCGGTGATCTGTTCAATCCGTACATCCGCCGCGCCGGGGACGGTGCCGAGTATCACCTTGATCTGCTCGCCTACGATAAGCAGGGTATCCAGGTCATCGCCGAATACCTTAATCGCGACATCCGCCCGCACTCCTGACAGCAGTTCATTGAAACGCATCTGTATCGGCTGGGTGAATTCGTAGTTGTTGCCTGGCACCTTGCGTACCGCCTGTTCCATTGCGGTTATCAATTCCGCCTTGGTGTGGTGCGGGCCCGGCCATTCCGATTTGGGCTTGAGTATGATGAAGACGTCTGCAAGATTGGGTGGTTGCGGGTCGGTCGCAATCTCGGCGGTGCCGATCTTGGTGAAAACCCGCTCCACTTCGGGAAAGGTCTTGATCGTATCCTCCAGCTCGTTCTGCATCTCGATGGAGGTGGTCAGGCTGGTACCGGGAATGCGGATTGCGTGAAGAGCAATATCCTCTTCATCAAGACTGGTCACAAATTCGCTGCCCATGCGCGTTATCAGCAAACCGGACAGCACTACAATGACCACGGCAAGCGTGATGGTCAGTTCCTTGCTGCGCATGGCAGCAGTCAACGCAGACGCATAAATTTTCTTTGCCCACGCTACTGCGGCGCTTTCTTTTTCTATTACCTTGCCGGAGAGAAACATGGCAACCGCAGCCGGCACGAACGTCACCGAGAGTATGATTGCCCCCAGCAATGCGAGCAGGACCGTGAAAGCCATCGGATGGAACATCTTTCCTTCCACCCCCGACAGCGCGAACACGGGCAGATAGACCACCATGATGATGAGCTGCCCGAACAGCAGCGCCCGCCGTACTTCCCTGGATGCGTCGAACACCACTGCAAAGCGCTCGGAGGGGGTCAGTTCCCGGCCCAACCGTGACTGCTCAAGGGCCAGGCGCCGGATACAATTTTCGACAATGATGACGGCACCATCGACGATGATGCCGAAATCCAGCGCGCCCAGACTCAGCAGGTTGGCGCTGACCTGGTTGGCCACCATGCCGCTGAGCGTGAACAACATCGACAGCGGGATGATGAGTGCGGTGATCAGTGCCGCGCGCAGGTTGCCAAGAGATACGAACAGCACCACAATCACCAGCGCAGCGCCCTCCAGCAAGTTATTCGAGACGGTTTGAATGGTTTTGTTTACCAGAGTGGTGCGGTTGTAGACAGGGGTCGCAACCACGCCTGCGGGCAGACTGCGATTGATTTCCGTCAACTTCTCGGCCGCCGCCAGCGCGACGGTGCGGCTGTTCTCGCCGATCAGCATATGTGCAGTGCCCAGCACCACTTCCTCGCCGTTCTGCGTGGCGGCGCCGCTACGCAGTTCCTTGCCAAGCAGAACATCGGCGACATTCTTGATACGTATCGGCACTCCCTGACGGCTGCCCAGGATAATCTCGCCGATTTCATCCAGCTTCACCACCTGTCCGGGCACCCGCACCAGATGCTGTTCGCCGCTTTTCTCGATATAGCCTGCACCGACGTTGAGATTGTTGCGTTCCAGCGCAGCGATCACGTCCTGCAGTGTCAGTCCGAAAGAAATCAATTTATCGGGATAGGGTGTTACGTGAAATTGTTTGACGAAACCACCGACTGAGTTGACCTCCGTTACGCCCTTGACCATGCGCATCCGCGGCTTGATGACCCAGTCCTCGATCTCACGTAAATCAGTCGAGTTATATGCCGTGCCGTCCGGTTTGCGCGCGCCTTTTTCGGCATTGACAGTCCACATGAAGATCTCGCCGATGCCGGTGGAGATGGGCCCCATCGTCGGTACGATACCAACCGGTAGCTTGGTTCTGATTTCCTGCAGCCGCTGGCTTACCAATTGTCGGACGAGGTGGATGTCGGTACCGTCCTTGAAAATCACCGTAACCTGTGACAAGCCGTAACGTGAGAAGGAGCGGGTGTACTCGAGCTTGGGCAGGCCTGACATGGCCAACTCGATCGGGAAGGTTACGCGTTGTTCGGATTCCACCGGTGAATAACCCGGCGCCATCGTATTGATTTGCACCTGCACGTTGGTGATATCCGGTACCGCATCGATGGGTAATTTCTGGTAGCTGTAGATGCCAAGCACAGCCATCGCCAGCACCGCCACCAGGACGAGCACGCGCTGCTGTATCGAGATTTTCAGAATACGTTCAAGCATGTTTTGCCTTGAGTGGTTTTTCCGTTGCTACCTGGCTCAATGATCGGAGATTGCGCTGGCCTTGCCCAAGTCGGCTTTGATGGCAAAACTGTTGCCTGCCGCGTACTGCTCTCCGGCAGTGAGTCCCTTGAGCACTTCCACCATCCTGCCATCACTGCGGCCCAGTTCCAGCGGACGCGCTTCGAAATAATTGCCATAGCGGCCGAACACCACGGACCAGTCACGCAATGTCTGGATGGCATCCACCGATACGGCGACCGGCACTTCAACTTCCTCTGCCACCAGTTCTACATTGAGAAACATGCCCGGCCGCCAGTGGCCTTCCTTGTTATCCACTATCACCCGCGCTTTGGCGGTGCGTGTTTGTGCGCCGACAAGCGCGCCGATGAAGGAAACAACACCCTCACTCTCAGCATCAGTTGCCGTTGCCCTGACGGTCGTTTTTTGCCCGAGCCGGATGACGCCGAAATCTTTCGGATAAACCGTAATCTCTGCCCACACCGTTGACATGTCGGCCACGGTGAAAATAGTCACATCATCTTTGAGCGCCGTACCCAGCGCCACAGCTCTGGCGACGATAAGTCCGGAAATGGGGGCGCGAATCTCGTAGCGGGTCAGATCCTTTGCTTGCATATCTGGCGTGGGCTGCACGCCGAGTGCGCGCAGTCTTTCTGCAGCGAGATCCGATGCGATCTCAGCTTCGTTCATTACCAACTGGGCGGCGAGATAATCCTGTTTGGCGGAGATCTTTTCTTCCCACAACTGCTTCTCCCGTTCGTGGGTGATCCGCGCCAGCGCCAGCCGCCTCTGTGCGGCGCGTAACTGGCTGCGCAGGTCGGCCAGCACCTGGCTCTCGATGACTGCCAGCACATCGCCTTTCCGTACCTGCTGGCCGGGCTCATAATTCACTGCGACTACCAATCCCGGCGCCCGTGGCACTACTTGCACGATGCTGTTCGGGTTAAATACGATCTCGCCCGGCAGCCTGAGGGTAGGTTTGATCGTTGCCGGTCCGGCGGTATGTATCTCAATACCGAGACTTTTCAGCATTTCATCCGCCATTTCCAGCCGCGCTTCGATCTGGCTGTAATTCCAGCGAACTGTTTTGCCATCATGTCCGGCAACGATCGCCACATCGAACGAATGGGGCTCTTCCACCACTTGATCACCCAGCAGGTAATCGGCTTCGGGGGTGAACTTGAATAGCTGTCCCGGCGCACCGAGCCGGGACAATGTCATGGCAACTGTGGCCGCAGTCGGGGGCAGCGGTTTGCCATTTTCATAGAGGTAGAGCCGGAACTGCGGCGGCACCCCTTTTTCAAAAATAGTGACCTCCACGCTGAAACCATCCGCAGTAAACAGCTTGCCGCCTTTGGGCCCGCTGCCGGGTTCGAGTTGCGTATCACCCTGCTTTGCTCCCGTGCGAGGTGTTTCACGGGTGGCTCCGGGCGAAGTGGACGCAGCTTTCTTGTCCCAAGTGAGAATCAAGCCGCCCAGCACAATCCCGATTGCGATCACGATAATTATTTTAGTGCGCTGAGATTTCTCCACGATTTACTCCTTGGTTCCCTGGGCTGCGCTGTCGCCCTGATTGACCGGACGATTCGCTGCGTCAGCCGGTGTGCCATCCGCTGCATTATCAAGAGGTCCTGCAATCAGACGCTCCAGCTCATTCACCAGGCGCTGGTAGTTCGCGAGCGCCCGTACATACAGCACCTGATTCTGGAACAGGGTGCGCTGGGTATCAAGCACTTCAAGATAACCGAACTTGCCCAATTCGTAGCCTCTGTTGGTGACCTCGAAAGCACTCCTAGCCGCGGGCAATATCTCGTTACGCAATACCTTGATTTCATTCTGCGCGGCCGACAAAGCTTCATAGGCCTGGGTGAGTTCGGTTTTCAGCCGCAGATCGGTGGCTGCCTGCTCATCGATTGCTTTGTCCACGCGCTGATAAGCTTCCCGCAGGTTGCCCTGATTGCGGTCGAATAACGGCAGCGGCACCATCAAGCCAGCAACAATGGTCGTGCCGCCAAGTTGCGCGTGATGAAGCGCGCCGCCTCCCAAGGTGAGATTGGGTATGCGCCGGGTTTGCTCCACTGTCAGCATTGCCTTACGCTGCTCCAGATTTTTCATGCTGCGTTGCGCCATCGGGCTGGCAAGCACGCGCTCTTCGAGCGCCTCAAAACTTGGCAGAGTAACCAGCGATCCAAGGTCTCCCAGCGCTTTGCTGAATTGCGGCGAAGGGTTGCCCCATAGCAGCGTCAGTCGTTTGCGCGCCGCCGCCAGATCCCGTTGTGCCTGCACCAGTTCAATCCGTGTGGTGGAAAGTGCCACGCCGGCCCGGGTCTCCTCGATCGGCGGTACCTTGCCGGCCTGGACGCGCCGCGCTACCGTGTTCACCACTTTCTGTGCCAGTTGTGAAGTTTCCTCGGCAAGCCGCAGCCGTTCCTGTCCCGCAAGCACTTCGATAAATACATTCGCCACCCGGGCGATGAGTTCCACCCGCCTGAATTCATAGTCTTTACCTGCCACTTCCTGTCCCAGCGATGCTGCAGCAACCCGGGCAGGGCGTTTGCCGCCGAGCTCGATCAGTTGGTTAAGGCGTATTGTCGAGAGCTGCTGCACCACTTCTTGTGCAACCGCGTGAGAGGAGTTGACGTCACCTTGCAGCTTTTGCACATTGCCGACATTCTCGATATTCACGACCAATTCTGGATTACGCAGCAGTCCGGCTTGCAGCGTTACTCCCTCCAGTGCACGCATTTCCTTGGCAAAGGCTGCCAGTTCTGGATTGTGCTGCAGTGCAAAACGCACGGCGTCGCGCAAGGTGAGAGCACTGTTTTCTTCCGCCAGCGCCGAAGTAGAGTAACCCGGTTCCCTGTCAGGCAATGTGCCGGCAGAAGTGCTCTCGGCTACTGCTGGAAACGGGCAGCCCAGTGTCAGGCTCAGTACCAGTACCGCAATCGGTAGCCCGGTCGATATCCGCTGTCGCGATACGGTGGATACACTAGAGTTCATGAAGGTTCTCCGCAAACATTATGTGTCAATGATCAGCCGCATGATGATGGGCGGGCCGGGCAAGGCACACGGATGGAACTAACTGCAGCAAGTCAGCGTAGTGGATATGCTCGACGCTGCTTCAGGCGATCACGATCTGCCCAACTTGCGAAGAACTACTCCAGCATGACTTGAAGATTTAGCTTGCGAGGATGTTTCGAGGAGGGCGAAGGGGCGAATCCGGAATGGATTCAGGAACGCTAACAGCAACAAATGCAGCCAGAACTTCCATGCCGGTAGCGGCGGGTACCAGCAGAGGAGCAGTGAAGAAGAACGGCTGGAACTGCCCGGCTGCATGCAGACACAAATGAGTGGCTGCGTCCAAATGATCCTCATCGTTGAGGACAGCACTGTGGTGAGCTTCGAGATGTGCCGTCGGATCGAGGGAAAGCACATGATGTTCGTGATCAAGCTCATGGGCAAATACTTCGCCGTTAAATGCCCAACCGAATGCGTTCGTCAGCATGCTGACGTACAGCACAAAGATGGCAGAATGGATAAGGCGCTTGTTCATGATGGCTTTATAGTATACCCGGCTAGCAGTTTTGCCAATATTTCATACAAAGCGCTTTATGCGGGATGGGCTGCGCGGCACCGGGGATCAGGGTTGCTCGCCGCCCTTGGGCCCCCAGAATACGACCCATGTGCCAAAATCGCTGGAGAAGTTCTCGAAACGGTGTTCAACATTTGCTGCCACAAACAGGCAATCTCCTGTCTTGAACGAATAACGCTCACCATTGATGACCAGATCACCTGTTCCGTGATGGATGAAATAGATTTCATCCTGCTCATGCGGAGTTTGCGGATCATGGCCGATCGGCGCGTAATACTCGACCGACATCGTGCCGTGAGCGAGCGCAACGGCGAAAGGCTCGCCCATTGGCCACTCGGCAGTGACGGGGCCAGGGATACGGGAGAGGATTTCTTCGACGGTGGCTTTGGCTTTCAAGGGAGATTCCTGCGATAAAAAAAGGGATGGGCTGAAAGTGTGCCTCTTATTTGAAAGTCATACTGTCTTTTAACCGTTTCAATGTTTCCTGTAGCGCCCCAAGCTGCTGGGCGGTCAGGGTGGATGGATCCACCCGGCCGAAAACAGAACTCATTTCGTGCTCGACCATATAGATGAACCCGTTCCGGTCGAAAATGAGCAGCCCCTTCATGGCATCGAATCGCCGATTCTTTTTGGGGTCGGCCAGCACGGAGCCTTCGGGAAGGTCGATCAATGCAAAATAGACCTTGTTCTTGCCGTCATCCAGCAGCTCCTCCCGCACAGTCCGCATGCCTTTGGCCGCCCGGCTGGAGAATGCCGGCGCGGCGACGTTGTTGAAGTAATCGCGGTAAGCCGCATAGCGTTTCTCGTCGTCCTTGAACGTGGTGGCGGCATCGGCAGGCAGGCGTGAATACGTTATTGCCGAGAGACTGCCGAGATCGTCATGAAACGAGACGCTGCCGCTGTTGTCATCGTTCTGGTCGCGTATTTTCAGGTTAGTCCAGTTCGGCAAAGCCACCGTGAAATTGTTGAGGGGAGACTGGTACTTGCCACTTCCAACTGTTCCTTTTGTTGTGGCGCATCCGGTAATGACCAGCGACAGCAGTAGCAGCATGCATAAGCGGTAACTCTGTTTCACTTCACGTCTCCTTACAATGAGGATGGTTGACCGGACCTGCTCAGCAGGTTGTCTTTGACCGCTGGCCATTCGTGCCGCAGTATCGAATAAACTACGGTATCGCGGATCGAACCGTCCGGCATTATCTGGTGGCTGCGCAAAATTCCGTCCTGTTTCGCACCCAGTCTTTCAATTGAAGTTCTGGAAGCCTGATTGAAAAAATGGGTCCTGAATTCTACGGCAATGGCATCTTTCTGCTCAAACACGTACTGCAGCAGCAATAATTTGGTTTCGCTGTTGACCCCCGTCCTGCACACCGATTGTGCATACCAGGTATAGCCCAGCATCGGCCTTCTGTTCGATTCGTCGACGTTGTAAAAACGCGTGGTGCCGACAATTTTGCTTGTTTCCTTGAGCCTGACGGCAAAGGCGATATTGCCTTTTTTCGCCTCGGCAATGGCAGTGGTCACGTAGCCTGCCATCTGTTCCGGTGCAGGCACGCGCGCATACCAGAGTTTCCAGAACTCTCCATCCCGTACCGCAGCCTGCAACGGTTCGACATGAGCCATGTCGAGCGGCTCGAGCGTTATCAGTGCCCCGCTCAGTTCGATATTTTCCAGCCAGCTCATAGTCTGTTACCTGTCTCTTGCGTTTATTCACCATAAAATTTCCCCCGCATCTTGCCACAGGCGGGTGCAGGCTTCAACGTGCAGCCGTGCTACGTGACCAGAAAATAACAGACCAGGGTAATGACTGCGGCACCGATGAAATTGAGTGCCAGCCCTTCGCGTGCCATATCGGCAATAGGCACCTTGCCGGTGCTGAAAATGATGGCATTGGGCGCAGTCGCAACCGGCAGCATGAACGCGAAACTGGCGCTCATGGCAGCCGGTACCATCAGCAGGCTAGGGTCGATGCCCGCGGCGACGCCCGCGGCCGCAAGTATTGGCATCAACAACACGGTGGTTGCCGTATTGCTGGTGGTCTCGGTGAGAAAAGTCACCGCCAGCGCGATGACTGCGATGATGAGCAGAGGGTGCAGACTGGCGAGAGTAGTCAGTTGGCCGCCGATAAAGCCGGAGATGCCCGATTCAACGAATGCATGCGCGATGGCGATACCCGCCGCAAACAGAATGAGTATGCCCCATGGTATTTTCTCGGCGGTTTCCCAGTCCAGCAGCCTGCCGCCGCGCCCGTTGGGCACCAGGAACATCACGACTACCGCGAGCAACGCTACTGCGGCATCGTTGGCGCTCTTGAGATCGAACCAGGTGCTCCAGCCGCCGAAGGGTTCAATACGCGTAACCCAGGCCAGAATGGTGAGACCGAACACGATCAGCACCCGCCGCTCCTCCGGGCGCCAGGCGCCGGGTGGGGGAATCACCAGTTCGCCTTGGTAGCTCAGGTTGCGCGTAAGCCACAAACCTGCCAGCGGCAGCATCAGTAAAACGGTGGGCAATCCCCAGCTCATCCACTGCGTGAAGCTGATCGTGTTACCGGTGAATATCTGGTACTGCTGCATGAATACCAGATTCGGCGGTGTGCCAATGGGTGTGCCCAGACCGCCGATGCTGCAGCCGTAGGCAATCGCCAACAGCAGCGGCAGCGCCAGTTTTTTATCCTGACTGCGTTCGATCACCGCGAGTGCAATCGGCAGCATCATCAAAGCCGTTGCCGTATTCGATATCCACATGCTCAGTGCTGCGCATGCGCACATGAAACCCAGCACGATGCGCCGGCTGCTGTGTCCACCCACCAGGCTGACCATGCCCAAGGCAATGCGCCGGTGTGCGCCGGAGCGCTCCATGGCGGTAGAGATGATGAATCCGCCGAGCAGCAGCAGAATCAGATCGCTGCCGTAGGCGCTGGCTATTTTCTCCTGTGGCAGAACTCCGGCGAGCGGAAAGACTGCCAGCGGAATGATGGAAGTGGCGGGAATGGGAATGGGTTCGAAGATCCACCACACCACGCACAGAATTGCCATTGCGCCGGTCCAGCATGCTTTGGATTCCCATCCCGACAGATTCATGGCCGTCGCCATTGCAGCCGCGAGCACGGGTCCCGCGAGCAACGCCCATTGGCGGTTGGGAGCAAAAGTCACGGAGTTAGGTATCCAGAAAATGTGAGCGCATTACAGCCGGGATTGCTGCAGCAGGCCGGCCGGTACGCTGAGGGATTGGCCGGGCAACGGTATTGTCCGCCACGCTTCCAGTTTGCGTGCATAAGACATGGACGCATGCGCCGGGCTGGTGGACGGGAGGCGCGTATAGCGGAGCGATCTGTCGCCGATCTGTCGCAACACATGCTGCCTGAAACAGGCTTCCGCTTTGGCGCCATTGAAGAATACATGCGTGATCTGCGGGTGAGCGCGGAAGAACGTGCGGAAATCATTCGCAGTCTGCGTGTCAGCCTCAATCATCGAGTCCAGACTGCCCCCGCGTTTGCATGACCGAAGTACGTCCCACAGTGCGATCCGGGCTGATTTCAGCGCTTGCACTCTCACCTCGTAGGGCGAGGCCGGAGCAAACTGGAGCAGCTCGGAAATGATCCGCCAGAACGCATTCTGGGTGTGAGCGTAGTACTGGCTCGCGGCCAGCGAGGCACGCCCTGGCATGCTGCCAAGGATAAGGATCTCTGCGTTCCGCTCTGCGATCGGCGCAAAACTGTAGATGTGTGCCACGTTCATAAGGCCAGCGTTCCATGGGTTATCACCATTTTCATATTTTCACATAATGGCAGCAGTAATAGGAATTTACACGGTGTTCCGGCCTTCAAGATTTACCGTTTTACGGCTTGTGATGTGATGTACGCAGTTCACCCTCCTCATTGCCTGGCAATCAGACAACTATTGTCTATAGTGAAGATTCCTGAACATTAATTTTTCAAGGAGAACAAAAATGGCCCTGACATACGGAGATCTTCGCGCGCTTATCGATGCAGAAAAATTGGGATGGCAGCCGCGGGCTGATCTTCCTGATTACGTTCGCCTTCCGCTCTATTCACTAGGCGCATCCAGTGACGGCCTTATTCCCGAGGCGCAGACGCCAAGGCTTGATTTGAACGCACTGGGAGTCAGCAGCAACCCGTTCCTCGCTGTGCGCCGTGCCGAGCGCGGCCTGATCCCGGCTGAGGCGGTACGTGAAGCTTTCCCCGCCTGGCAGTTGCGTCGGCTCGGGCTTGAAGACGCCGTTGAGGATAAGGCGGTTCCGCTGCCGCCTGACGGAGGAGTGCCGCCGAGTTCCATCGATTGGCGGAACCGCTGGAGCCGGAACTGGATCACCAGCACACGGGATCAGAATCCGTGCAATGCTTGCTGGGCCTTTGCCGGTACCGCATTGGTCGAAGCCATGGTGCGCATCGAACACTCC
>JAPLQS010000066.1 GCA_026399575.1 Nitrosospira sp.
AACATCAATCACTTCAAAAGGAGATTAATTCCATCTCAGTCTGGTCGACTTACCCACAGCCATGTAGTACGCTACATCGCTATAACGCCTGGTCAATTTTCAACCGGCACAGATGGTCAGTTTTCAACCGGCAGCAACACTCCAAGTTCTATTTGTCTCTTACCCATCATATTCCCCATCGAAAATCGTGGAGAAATTTTAGGATTCGAACTCAAAGTGAATGAAAAATTTGCATGAGCACCCCTAAAACCCGCGCCATTACAGGAACTCCTCTGGAGCTCTCTTCGTTATTGGGCTTCAGAGGGGCATGGCGCTCCAGCCCTCTGGATTAAAGGGTCCTCGGATGATGTGCAGTGGCCTCACCCATCACCTCACCCATCATTTAATTTGAAATGTAATGACTCATTGTGAGCTCTAGTGACAGCATGTAAAATGCCAGCCATTGTGCAGTTGGCAAAATTTGATACGCCGTGCGGTGAGGTGAAGTTCTATTTAAGTAGCCACCCTCTCCGCCAAGACGACATCCAGTAAAAGTATGTGGTGAGTTCTGGAACAATGGCACCGCCTTGAGAATGGTATGTTTCCTGTCTGCGGCAAGCGTCCTATTGGTCAAACAAACGCGCTGCAGCTATTGGAAACCATCCGCAAGACAGACGCCCGTGGCACATACACGCGCGGCGAATACTTGCCAGAATGGCGCGCAAAGCCGTCGTCGCGTCCGCGCAGAGGGGTTCTCTTAATGCTTTACAACCTTACCAAGCGGCATGATTACAGCGATGGCCTGTCTGCAGTAACGTTTGGGGCACAGTATCTCAGCAGGTGAAAAGAATGCTTTGCATGAAAATGACTGTTGTAGTTGCCTGGGCATTATCGCTGCTTGCCGCACCCGTTCTTGCACGGGACGTAATGTACCCGGCACTTCCCGGCACTGCGCTCCGGGACCATAGCAAGCCAGGCAGGTTAATCGAGGGTAATAATGTTTATCCGACCATACCTGGCACCTCGCTCAGAGATTATGACAAACCGGGGTATATTGTTGAGCGCCACGATGATGGATCAGTCACTTTTCATCCGACGCTCCCGGGTACGTCGCTCAGGGATTATGGCAAAACTGACCATTTCGTAAAGTAATTGCCGCTAGTCTGACGGTGCCGGGAAGATCTGCAACGCAATGAATTGTGTGAATTGTCGGCTGCTGAAGTTATTGTCGGATACAAGTATCAGCGTCGCTTTGCCCTCAAACTCCGGGCCCGGAGTAATCCCTTCAATATTGTCGAGTGCCAGAATTGAGCCATCGTCTTGTTTCAGCTCGGACAGATCAAGCAGCAGGGTCTTGGTTACGGCTTTGATATTTTGACCGGCTATCGATTCAAGCCCGGAGATATCGGTGGCACTTCTGGCATCGACGTAAAACAGGCGGATGGTTTTGCCGGTAACTGGCGAGCCGGGCGTCTGCGCACCGAGCGCATAAGAGCGTTCGATGGCGATGAACTGGCGATCACCGACGGCAAGCATGTCCGTCAGTCCGTTGGTGGCATACAGGCCCGGCACAATGGGCGCAACCGCAACCTGCTCTACTTCATACACATACTCGGCGCCGGGTAACCCGGTGGCAATATCGAAGGACAGGATGCGTGCGCGCGATCCATTGCCCACAGCGGCGGGCAGACTATCCTGTGCCAGACCGTTTTCAGTAGCGGTGTACAACGTGTTGCCATCTTTCGAGATGGTCAGGCTCTCGAAAGCCAGGTTGTCATATATACCTTTGTCACCCGATCTGATCCCGTGTGTGGAACCCGATGGATGGTAGTAATCAGGCACGGTGAAATCGCGTACATGACTGCCGTCGAGGTTCATCTCGCGCACGGCGGGATTCCGGTACCCGGCACGGCTGCGCCGGCCTTCATCGCTCCAGTAAATCCTGTTGCGAGAGGGGTCAAAGCGCAGCCCTTCCGGGTCCACCGTGTTTCTCGCGAAGGCGCCGCCACCCGGCTGCTGGATGGTCGTGACCGCGTCAAAGTTCACCCCGGCGTAACCGGGCTTGGATGAGCGTTGAAACTTTGCGAGATCCAGACTCAATTCATAAAAGCGTGCCGGGTTGATGCTACTGCGGTCGTCGCTGATGGCGAAGTAACGGCCGCTATTCGCGTTGTAGTCCAGGGAAGAAAGACCACCCACAACAGTGTCATCAAAAATTGTGCCGCTGGGCACAATCTGCTGACCCAGATAGCCTAGGACAAAACCACCCGCCTGGGCTGGCAAGGCCAGTGAGCAGACGGCAGCAACGATGACACAAATTTTTCGATTAAGATTCAATAGCAAACTTCTTGCCCCCAAGGTGGTGCTGGTGCAGGTCAGGTTATAATCGATTCTTCCACATGCAATCGCAGGAGTTACTTTGTTTAAACTCGTTGGCGCCCTGATAGGGTATTACTTCCTCGGAATTTCAGGGGCATTTATTGGTTATTTCCTGGGGAGCATGATCGACCGTTTTAGCGCTTACGGCATGGGTGGCGTTAACCCGCTCAGCAAAGGTCAGCGCCAGACGGTTTTTCTTGAAACCGTTTTCATTTTGATGGGAAAACTGGCCAAGGCGGATGGGCATGTATCGAAAGACGAGATCGAGCATGTCGAACAGTTTATTCAAAAACTGGGCATGTCTGCCGAGCACAGACAACGGGCGATCTCTCTTTTTAAGCAAGGAACCGATCCGGATTTTGATTTTGCACCGAGCTTGATGAAATTCATGGCCATTTGCGGGCATACGCATAGCTTGCGACAGATGCTGCTGGTCTATCTCATTGTCATGGCCTTGTCTGACGGGCGCATTGATTCGGCCGAAGAGAGTCTGCTGATAGAGATTGCCCGTCATCTTGGTTACGACCAGGCCGCATTCCAGCATATGCTGGATATGATTCTAAACCAGTCGCACTTTGCCGGTGGCCAAGCGACCTCTGCCACCGCGTTGGAGGATGCTTATAAAGCGCTGGGTGTGAGCAAGGAAAGCAGCGACCAGGAAGTCAAACGGGCTTATCGCAAGTTGATCAGCCAGTATCACCCTGACAAGTTAATGGGCCAGGGTGTTCCAGAAGACATGATTGCCGTGGCTACCAAGCAAGCACAGGAAGTGCAGGTCGCTTACGATTTGATTGAAAAGAGTCGTAAGCAATAGTCGCTGCCAGGCACCCCGTTTATACAGGTAGGTGGCCAGTCTTCCTCAAAGCAGATGCTCAATGCACCAAGCTCATCGGCACGGCAGTAGCTGCGCAGCAACAACGAAATACGGAGAATGCAGCGCAGTGATATAAGGAACCTAAGGTTTCTACTGCTTATCGCTGACAGTACCAAGGCACGCCGGTCAGCGAGCGTCAACCACTCATCAACATTAGCTAGTCCGGCTTGCCGGCATGGGGGTTTCATGAATGACCGCATCCGCGCTTTACTCAACCAGATAACGGCTCTCGAAAATGATCTGCAGACAGCACTGCAGGAGCAACAGAGCAGCATGTTCTTCCAGATCAAGGGAAAGCGCATCGAATTCGAAGGCTCCATCAAGCAGGCGCACCTGCGGCTCAAGAAGGGATTTTTCCGCTGGCTGGTGACCAACCGCCCGCAGAACCTCATCACCGGACCCGTTATCTACCTCATGATCCTCCCACTGCTCATTCTCGACCTGTGCGTGAGTTTCTATCAGGCGGTCTGCTTCCCGATTTACAAGATTGTGAAAGTCAGGCGTGCCGACTATATCGTGTTTGACCGGCAGCATCTCGGCTACCTCAACTGGATCGAGAAATTCCACTGTAGCTACTGTGCCTATGGAACCGGACTGGTTGCCTATATACGCGAGATCCTCGCGCGCACCGAGCAATACTTCTGTCCGATCAAGCACGCACGCAAGATACTCGGCACCCATGCGCGCTATGCCCGGTTTCTGGATTACGGTGATGCCCCGGACTATGAAGCCAGGCTGGAGGAATTCCGTATCGCGCTCGGCAAGATGAAATAAACCCGAACGGATGGCCGTATTGACCCGTCATTATTTCAAGGGTAGAGTCAAACCATTGGATTGGAAGCACCCAATTCCTATCTTCCTTGTAACCTTGCTGGAGCAGCAAGAACGAATATTTCTGCTCTGTCGTATACGATCCACACATAACCAAAAGAGGACAATGATGAACAGAACAATTTCAACGTTTGTAGCAGGAATCGTATTCCTGGCTTCCACCTATACCCTGGCGCAAACTCCGGCACCAGCCCCGCAAGCGACGACACCCGCTCCTGCAACGAAGATAGAACGGGAAAGAAAGGATAAGGAAGACTCCAGAGATGGGCAAAAAAGGGAACGCAAGGATGAATCCAGGGGCGAGCGCAGAGACGAACGCAAAGACGGCCGCAAAGATGAATATAAGGCCGATCATAAGGATGGTCACAATGATGGCCGCAAGGATGAGTCACGCGAAGAACGCAGAGGGGATGAGCGGGGAGAGAAAAAACGCGGGCTGGATCGGGCCGACGAAGCAGCCGGTGAGCATGGAAAGCACGGGCGCGACAATGCCCGTGGTCATGGCAAACACGGTGATCATGGCAATCATGGTAATCATGGCAAACAGGGTAAACACTAACATCACTAACAGAGGCTCCTCAAATGAAAAATTCCTTGATAACCGGTATGTTGCTGGCATCCTCGCTCGCCATCGTCCAAGTGAACGATGTATTTGCTGATGAACTGGGTGCCCTGCTGGCCGACAACAAGCATGTCGTTCCATATCTGCCGACGGATGTAAAAGTTGCGAAGGGGGCAAGTTTTCGGTGTGACGAGAATGGCAGCGCAACAAAAGACACCTCCATCCACGGTCGCTGCATGAATTACGCCAGCGCGGCAACCCGTACATCGTGGAGAGTGCGGTACATATATGAGGGACAGGCTGACCGGGTTTTCAAGTATGAGAAACGCGGCAGCCGCGAGGCGCTGACCCCGTGGGTTATATTTGACACGGATGACAGCGATGTCTACGGTCCACCCCTGCTTGTTTCTGCCGGAGCGAAACAGCAGTTTGTGCGCAATCGGGACAGCGCTGACTCAGAAAGCAGCAGCACTCCCGCGAGTAGTTCCGGGACATCCCAAGAATCTCAGGGATATCAGCAGGGATCCCGGTCCCAGCCCGTCACGACAGTGGATTGCAGCAGACTCGACCCCTACGCGAAGATAGCCTGCGAAGCGGGTAATGCGAGCGCAAATGAGGCACTCAAGCAGGTGCCGCTGCCGCGTGCTGTCACCGCAGCGGACTGCAGCGGATTGGGTCCATTTGCGAGAATAGCCTGCGAAGCAGCTAATGCGGCTGCAGTCGAGGCTGTCAGAGGCTCTGGCAAGTAACCAAGGCGGGCTGAATACTTCTTCAGCCCGTTCATCTCTTCGTCCCCGGCATCAATCCCGGGGCCTCTTTCAGCAGGAATTCCCGGAACGCCTGCGCCACGCTTGAGAGGCGCTTGTTTTTCCGATGCACCACATGCCAGTGGCGCATGATGGGGAAACCCTGTACGTCCAGCACCTTGAGCCGTTTCGTTTCCAGCTCCAACTCAGCCGTGTGCAGCGACATGATGCCCAGCCCCATGCCTGCCTGCACCGCCTGCTTGATCGCCTCATTGGTGTCCGTTTCCATGCCACGGTTGATACTGATGTGGTGCGCCGCGAAAAAACGCTCCATCGCGCCACGGGTACCAGAACCGGGTTCACGCACCAGAAAGGTTTCCTGTTCCAGTCTTTTTACCGGAATCTTGCGCAGCTTGCACAGCGGATGATTCGGTGGCGCGATGACTACCAGCGGGTTTTCCATGAATGATTCCGTGGCGATATCCAGACCCTCCGGCGGCTGGCCCATGATGGCAAGGTCGGTTACGTTGTCGGCCAATTGCTTGAGCACGGTTTCGCGGTTGGAAACGTTAAGGCTCACGGTCACGCCACTGTAGCGTTGACAAAATTTGGCGAGCAGGTTTGGGGCAAAATAATTGGCGGTACTCACTACGGAAATATTGAGCTTGCCGCGTTCCAGGCCTTTCAGTTCATCCAGCGCCAGCTCCATATCGGCCAGCTGTTGAGAAATAGCCCGGCTATAATGATAGAGTTCGCGTCCGGCGTCGGTCAGATAGATTTTCTTGCCCATTTGCTCGAACAGCGGCAGACCAATGTTATCTTCCAACTGTTTGATTTGCATCGAGACCGCTGGCTGGGTCAGATAGAGTTCCTCGGCAGCGCGCGAGAAGCTCAGGTTACGGGCAACCGATTCGAATACTTTTAATTGTCTTAAAGTAACATGCAGCATGGGTTGGATACGCCACAGAGAATGATAAGGTTAATCTTATCATGATTATCATAATTATTAATTTGTTCTTATGGTTATTCGTCTATATAGTTATGACTGGAATTTGCAAATGGTCATGTTCGTAATACGATCTCCCGCTTCCTCCTTCTGGGGGAAATGAGCGGGATTCAACTGGAGGAAACGCTATGGCAGTGAAAACATATAACGCCGGTGTAAAAGAATACCGGCATACCTATTGGACGCCGGATTACACCCCGCTGGATACCGACCTCCTGGCTTGTTTCAAGATCACCCCGCAGGCAGGTGTGCCCCGTGAAGAAGTGGCTGCCGCAGTAGCTGCCGAATCTTCCACCGGTACCTGGACCACGGTGTGGACCGACCTGCTGACCGATCTGGACTACTACAAAGGCCGCGCTTATCGCATCGAAGACGTACCTGGTGACGATACCTGTTTCTACGCTTTCGTGGCATACCCGATCGACCTGTTTGAAGAGGGTTCCGTGGTCAACGTGCTGACCTCACTGGTCGGCAATGTGTTCGGCTTCAAAGCCCTGCGCGCCTTGCGTCTGGAAGACGTGCGCTTTCCCATTGCCTATGTGAAGACCTGTGGCGGTCCTCCGACCGGCATTCAAGTTGAACGTGATCGCTTCAACAAATATGGCCGCGCGTTGTTAGGTTGCACCATCAAACCCAAGCTGGGCCTGTCCGCCAAGAACTATGGTCGCGCTGTTTACGAGTGCCTGCGCGGCGGTCTGGACCTGACCAAGGACGATGAGAACGTCAACAGCCAGCCGTTCATGCGCTGGCGTGATCGTTTCGAATTCGTGGTGGAAGCTTGCCAAAAGGCCGAGCGCGAAACCGGCGAGCGCAAAGGCCACTACTTGAACGTGACCGCGCCGACTCCGGAAGAAATGTACAAGCGTGCCGAGTTTGCCAAGGAATTGGGCGCGCCGATCATCATGCATGACTACTTGACCGGCGGCTTGACTGCCAACACGGGCCTGGCCAACTGGTGCCGTAACAATGGCATGATGTTGCACATTCACCGCGCCATGCACGCCGTGCTCGATCGCAACCCGCACCACGGTATTCATTTCCGCGTATTGACCAAAGTATTGCGCCTGTCCGGTGGCGATCACCTGCACTCGGGTACTGTGGTCGGCAAACTGGAAGGCGACCGTCAGGCGACGCTGGGCTGGATTGATACCATGCGCGACAAATTCATCAAGGAAGATCGCAGCCGTGGCCTGTTCTTTGACCAGGACTGGGGCTCCATGCCTGGGGTGTTCCCCGTTGCTTCCGGCGGCATTCACGTGTGGCACATGCCTGCACTGGTTGCCATCTTCGGTGATGATGCGTGCCTGCAATTCGGTGGCGGCACACTGGGGCATCCGTGGGGCAATGCTGCTGGCGCCGCTGCCAACCGTGTCGCGCTGGAAGCTTGCGTGGAAGCACGCAACCAGGGCGTGGAGATAGAGAAGGAAGGCAAGTCTATCCTTACCAAGGCCGCTGCCCACAGTCCTGAACTGAAGATCGCCATGGAAACCTGGAAAGAGATCAAGTTCGAGTTCGACACTGTCGACAAGCTGGATGTAGCCCACAAGTAAACAATCAGGGCGGGCAGTGGTTTGAATCTGGAACCCAACCCGCCCTACAATCAAATTCAAGGAGTGAATCATGAGTGAAGTGATAGATTACAAATCGCGCGTAAGCGATCCAGCCAGTCGCAAGTTTGAAACCTTTTCCTATCTGCCTGCGATGACGACTGAGAGTATCAAGAAGCAGGTGGCCTATCTGGTGAGCAAAGGCTGGAACCCCGCCATCGAACATACTGAACCACAGTATCTGATGGATTCCTACTGGTATATGTGGAAGCTGCCCATGTTCGGCGAAACCGACGTGGATCACGTGCTGGCCGAAGCCGAGGCTTGTCACAAGGCCAATCCAGAAAATCATGTACGTCTGATTGGTTATAACAATTTTAACCAATCCCAGGGTACAGCCATGGTGATTTACCGCGGCAAGACGGTTTAAGCAGCGGCCAGGTTGCCCAAAGCCCCCGCTGCCCGCAAGGGTCGGGGGCTTTTGTTTATCTGCAAACAATCAATGACACATTGAGGAAGCTAACATGAGCGAGATCATCGACCAGTACCGAGTTACCACGGAACCCTACTACCGGGCCGTTGCCGACGAAGTGGAATTGTACGAAGCCGCCTATTCCGTGCGCATGCCCATGATGCTCAAAGGCCCTACCGGTTGCGGCAAGACCCGTTTCGTCGAATACATGGCATGGAAGCTGAAGAGACCGTTGATCACCGTGGCGTGCAACGAAGACATGACTGCCTCCGATCTGGTCGGCCGTTTCCTGCTCGATGCCCAGGGTACGCGCTGGCAGGACGGCCCGCTCGCCATTGCTGCACGTTATGGCGCTATCTGCTATCTGGATGAGGTGGTTGAAGCGCGCCAGGACACGACCGTGGTGATCCACCCGCTGACTGACAACCGGCGGGTATTGCCGCTGGAAAAGAAGGGCGAGTTGATTCATGCCCATGCCGACTTTCAGTTGGTGATTTCGTATAACCCCGGTTACCAGAGTCTGATGAAAGACCTGAAACAATCAACCAAGCAACGCTTCGGCGCAATGGATTTCAATTATCCCGATCATGCCACTGAAACGGAAATCGTCACGCATGAAACCGGCGTGAGTGACGCGGTGGCCGACAAACTGGTTTCGATCGCCGAGCGTGCGCGCAACCTCAAAGGACACGGTCTGGATGAAGGCATTTCCACGCGCATGCTGATTTATGCCGGCAGCCTGATCGCGAAAGGGGTGAATGCGCACGCTGCCTGCCGCGTCGCGTTGGTGCGTCCAATCACCGATGACCCTGACATGCGTGATGCGCTGGATGCGACCGTGACAACCTTCTTCTGAGAACAAATGTCGACAGTTGCTTCGCAGCAGAAGTCTGAGTACAAGTAAAAAGGTGGACGCAGCATGAGCATCAATCTCGATGACTACAAGGAATTACTCGAAGACCTGGAACCCGAGTCCATCGCCTTGTTGCATGGCATCTGGCCGGAAGCCACCAAGGTTTTCTCCCCGCGCGGCCTGGACAATTACCTGAAAGGCGCCTCTGCGTTGCGCGGCTTGGGGCGCGGCCGCGGGCTGGTGGATACCTGGATCGACGAAGCCCCCGAGGTGGCCAAGGAAGTGGGTGAAGATGTCGTGGGTGAGCTGGCAACGGCGGCTTTGACACTGGCTTCAAGAACCTCCGGCGCAGTAATCGAACTGGTGCTCGCCACCGCACCCACGGCAGCCAAACGCCTGGGCGACGCACAACTGTTCCAGAAATACCTGCAATTCCTCAATGTCCTGATTGCACAGGCGCCACGCGGGGTGCGCCCCATGCTGGACAAACTGGATGTGCTGTTCGGGCAACTGACTCTGGGCGGTCTGCGCCGATGGGCATTGTGGGGCGCGCATGCGCACCGCACAAATTATGAAGAGCAGATCAAGTATTTCAGCCTGGATTCCAAGGAATCGCTGGCGGTGCTGCAGAGAGAGCGCAAGGGCACCCTGTTCGTGGATGTGCAGCGCCGCATCAACATGTACCTGCGCGCGTTGTGGGCGCGGGATTTTTTCATGAAACCGACTTCCGGTGACTTTGAAACGCGCGAAGGCTACCAACCCTTTATCGAGGGCTATTTCATCCACCTGCCGGATGCCTATGACGCACATGGCGCTGTCGCTGCCGGCGAGGTGTATCGCGCGGCGGCAGCCCATGCGGCGGCACACCTGGTGGAAACCAAAAACCCGATTTCTGCCGAGGCGCTCAATCCGCTGCAGATGGCGGTGATTGCGGTGATTGAGGACGCGCGCGTCGAGGCGCTCTCGATTCGCCGCTTTCCCGGCCTGCGCCAGATGTGGGCAGCATTGCATAGCGCCACGCCGGAAATGAACGCAAGCATCGGTGATTACCTTAACCGTCTGGCGCGCACGCTGCTCGACCCATCCTATCAGGATCATGATGCATGGGTAGCCGAAGGCCGCCTGCTGTTCGCGCAGGCACAGGACAGACTCGACAGCCACCATATCTCCTGGGAAATCGGTGTGCAGTTGGCACACAAGCTCAAAGACAAGAAAATTCCTTTCAACCCGCGCACCGATCAATTGACCGCACCTTATCTGGATGACAACCGTTATTTCTGGGAGTTCGAGGAATTCGATTTTGAAAAATCATTGTCTGCCGGCTATGGCGCGCCCCAACAAGTGCGCAAGCACGTCAGTGTCATGGAATTCGCCAATGAGGTGGAAGTAGAAAGCGCCGGCGACGACGCCCAGGAAATCTGGGTGATGGGAACGGAATTTTTCCCGTACGAGGATGCGGGTATTTCCTTCAATCAGTCGGAAGGCAAGGAACCGGTATCGCAGCCTTACCATTATGCCGAGTGGGATTACCAGATTCAGCTGGAGCGCCCTGCCTGGGTAACGGTACAGGAGAAGCGCGCCAAAGCGGGCGATATGCAACTGATCGACGACATCGCCACGCAGTACCGGCGCGAGATTGCACGCATGAAATTCCTGCTCGATGCGATGCAGCCACAAGGCGTGCAGCGCATCCGCAAACTGGAAGACGGTGACGAGATCGACCTCAACGCTGCTATCTCCTCCATGATTGACATGCGCATGGGAATGCAACCCGATCCGCGTTTCATGATGCGCTCGGTCAGGAAAATTCGCGACATCTCGGTGCTGGTGCTGCTGGATCTGTCGGAATCAACCAATGAGAAAGTGGCCGGGCAGGACTTCTCGGTGCTGGACCTCACCCGTCAGGCTACCGTGCTGCTGGCCAATGCAATCAACAAGATCGGTGATCCTTTCGCCATCCATGGTTTCTGTTCCGATGGCCGCCACGATGTAGAGTATTATCGCTACAAGGATTTCGATCAACCTTATACTGAAGTACCCAAAGCGCGGCTGGCGGGCATGACCGGGCAACTCTCCACCCGCATGGGTGCAGCCATTCGCCATGCCAATCACCACCTCAAACTGCAGCGCTCATCCAAAAAACTGCTGCTGGTGATCACCGATGGCGAGCCGGCGGATGTGGATGTGCGTGACCCGCAATACCTGCGCTATGACACCAAGAAAGCGGTGGAAGAAGCAGGCCGTAACGGCGTCGTCACTTATTGCATGAGCCTCGACCCGCGCGCCGATCAATACGTGTCACGTATTTTCGGCGCAAAGAACTATATGGTAGTGGATCATGTGGAACGACTGCCGGAGAAATTGCCGTTACTTTATGCGGGGCTGACACGATGACGAAACAATATTATGCAGGAATCGACCAGGATGAAAACGGGGGGCTGACACACCTTGGCCGCATGGTGCGCGACGCCTGGGTGTTCGGCATTCTGCCCGAGGCAGAAACATGCGCCGGCTGGGATGGCGCGCAAATGCAGGGTCTGTATGAACAAGTATATGCTGCCTGGGAACCCTATGCGCACCTGCCCAGTCGCTTGCCGCATGATCTGCAGCAGCGGCATGCACAACTCTATGCGCAGGCGGTTGTCACCGCCAGGAGCGAGGGCTGGGATGCGGAACTGGGAGAAGACGACTAAGGAACCTAAGTTCGAGGCGCGGGAAACTTGATTACCCGCGCCGGGCCATCGAACTTCGCTTTGCTGGCCAAAGCCTGCAGCGCACGCGGAAACTCTGTCTGCAGGCGTGCCATGATGGCCTCTTGGCCCTGACGGTAATAAACCACGTCATACGCTACCGGCTGTTCCAGGGAAGTGCGTGCCGAGGGTCGAAAGTTGCGCCAGGCAATGTCTATCCAGCACTTGCGCTCTCCGTCCAGAAATACGAACTCTTCTGCATCCAGGATGGCCATGTATTGCATTGAGCGAATAGGCACGAACAGGTTATGCGTCTCACTGCGGGCGAGCAGCGTAATTGCCAGGTTGTAGGTGGCGGCAGGAAGATAGCGCGACTCATGACTTGCTTCCTGGTCGCGATAACAGGTTATTTCCATTCTTGTCAGTCCTTGATTGTACAAATTGTATAGCGACAGGCAAGAAACCGGTATCCCCAGATTCACTAAAATCCCCAAACCGCAGGAAATAAACTGATGCGTCCCACCCGTTTGGAGCAACCTGCAGCCAGTCGCAACGACTGGAGAACTATCCGCACCCTGCTACCTTATCTGTGGGAATTCAAGGGCAGGGTGGCATTGGCATTGATGCTGCTGGTGCTGGCCAAGCTTGCCAGCGTCGCGGTGCCGCTGGTGCTGAAGGAAATTGTCGATGCGCTCGACCAGCCACGGGCCATGCTGGTGCTGCCGGTAGTACTGCTAGTGGGTTACGGCGCCTTGCGCCTGTGCAGCACACTGTTCGGCGAATTGCGCGATGCGGTATTTGCCAAGGTTACGCAACGGGCGATCCGGCGGGTGGCCATCAGGGTATTCGGTCATCTGCATGCGCTGTCGCTGCGCTTCCACCTGGAACGTCAGACCGGTGGCGTATCGCGCGACATCGAACGCGGCACGCGCGGCATTTCCTTCCTGCTCAACTTCATGCTGTTCAATATCCTGCCAACCCTGCTGGAAATCAGTCTAGTGGCGGCAATTCTTCTTGCCAAATATGACATCTGGTTCTCGGTAATCATTTTTGTAACGCTGCTAGCCTACATCGTATTCACCCTGTTCATTACCGAGTGGCGCATGATCTTCCGCCGCACGATGAACGACATGGACTCGAAAGCCAATACCCGCGCCATCGACAGCCTGCTCAACTATGAAACGGTAAAATATTTCGGCAATGAAGCATGGGAAGCGCGGCGCTACGATGAGCACATGCAGAAATGGGAGGTTGCGGCAGTGCGCAACCAGACTTCCCTCGCCGCGCTCAATGCCGGCCAGAGTGCCATTATTGCAATCGGCGTCACCCTGCTGATGCTGCTGGCAGCTGACGGCGTGGTCAAAGGCACCATGTCACTGGGCGATCTGGTGCTGGTCAATGCCTTCATGCTGCAACTGTACATGCCGCTGCATTTCCTCGGTTTCGTTTATCGTGAAATCAAGCACTCACTGGCGGATATGGAAAAAATGTTCAACCTGCTGGCGGAAAATGAAGAGATCAAGGATAAACCAGGCGCCACTGATCTCGTTGCGGGAGAGGCAGCGATTCGCTTCGAGCAAGTGAGTTTCAGCTACGATCCCAATCGCCAGATTCTGTTTGATGTGAGTTTCGATATTCCCGCTGGCCGCAACGTAGCGGTGGTCGGGCATAGCGGATCGGGCAAATCCACGTTGGCGCGCTTGCTGTTCCGCTTCTATGATGTGTCCGCCGGTCGCATTCTGATAAACGAACAGGATATCCGCGATGTCACCCAGAAAAGCCTGCGCGCAGCCATTGGCATCGTGCCGCAGGACACGGTGCTGTTCAACGACAGCATTTATTACAACATTGCTTACGGACGCCCCGATGCCAGTCGCGCGGAAGTATTTGAAGCCGCCAGATCGGCACATATTCATGATTTCATCGAGAGCCTGCCGGATAAGTACGAAACTACCGTGGGAGAACGCGGGCTGAAACTTTCCGGTGGAGAGAAGCAGCGCGTTGCCATTGCGCGTGCGATCCTGAAAACACCCAAGATACTCATTTTTGATGAAGCCACTTCGGCGCTGGACTCAAAATCAGAAAAAGCCATCCAGGCAGAACTGAAGCGCATCGCTGCAAATCGCACCACTCTCACCATCGCTCACCGCCTCTCCACCATCGCTGATGCCGATCAGATACTGGTAATGGACAAGGGCAGCATCATCGAACGCGGCAGTCATCGGCAACTGCTGGCGGCGAATGGCACCTATGCCCATATGTGGGAACTGCAACAGCAGGAAGAGCAGACACGGCTGCAATTGGTGCATGACGTTGAATAGATAAAGGCAGAAATGGGGTGGAAAAGTAGCGTTGTTTCGGAATGATATTTCACAAATATTTCCTAGAATCGATATAAAGTCCTTTCCCTATCTCCTGATTTTTGTTAACTTATCTGGGACAGGCCCCAAAATCCGCGAATGGCGGACAGGTTTTCTCAAGCGGAGCAAGAAAAATGAACAAAGTAATCCTCGCGCTGGGCATCATGTTTGTGTTTACCGGCAGCGCCTTTGCACAGAAGGGCGACCTGAATCTCAAATCCCGTGCCGCATTGATTTTCGACGCCCAGCAGGGACGCGCCATCTACAGCAAGAATACAGACACCATCATGCCGATCGCTTCCATTACCAAGCTGATGACGGCAATGGTAGTGCTGGATGCGCAGTTGCCGCTGACTGAGGAAATCACCATTGATTCCGCCGATATTGATGTCCTCAAGAACACCCGCTCACGTTTGCGGGTGGGAGCCAGTCTTACCCGCCAGCAACTGCTGCGACTGGCACTGATGTCTTCCGAGAATCGCGCAGCGGCCGCGCTGGGGCGTGCCTACCCCGGCGGCATCGGAGCATTCGTGGCGGCGATGAATGACAAGGCATTCGAACTTGGCATGGGTAACAGCTACTTTGTCGACTCCACCGGATTGAGCAGCACCAACGTTTCTACCGCACGTGATCTGGTGAAAATGGTTGAAGCCGCGTATGGCTACGATCTCATCCGCAAGTTTTCCACCACCAGCGCACATGCAGTAGAGCTCGCGGATGACAGGCGCAGCATGCAGTTCATCAATTCCAATAATCTGGTGCGCAGCGGGAACTGGCAGATTAACGTATCCAAAACAGGTTTTCTCAGCGAGGCCGGGCGCTGCCTGGTGATGCAGGCGAACATAACCGGCAGGCCGGTTATCATCGTACTGCTTGATTCAAACGGAAAGGATACCCGCAGCGGTGACGCCAACCGTATCAAAAAATGGATGGAAGCCAGTCTCGCTCGCAAACGCAGCAGCTAAACAGGCCCTCTCCGACCGCATCAATATATTGCTCTTCAACCTGTCATTCATACGGGATGGTTTTTTGGGAAAGATCCCGATAACTACCCAGATTCCAGAAGCAGCATTCAGTCAAACTCCTTTGACTGAATGCTGCCCCGCCTTACATGCCCATCGACGCCGCCGATAAAAACAATTAACATTCGACGTCCCACCTGGTTCAAACGTTTCTCCGTATGCGCATTACAGTGACAAGCAGGTCGGAACGCTGGCCTTGCCTTGGAATGGAGGCGTTATGCAATTACAGTTGATTGTTGCACTCATCGCTATTCTCCTGACCATCATGTTTGCGGTTCAGAATGCCGTACCTGTCAGCGTCGTATTTTTACTCTGGCGCGTCGATGCTTCACTTGCCGTGGTAATTGCAGCGTGCTTTGGCCTCGGTGCGCTCATCGGCGCATTGGTATCGATTCCGGCGATGCTGCGCGATCGGATATCAATGAATCACCTGCGTAAACAGGTTGCGACACTGCAAACCGAAAATGACGATTTGCGTGCCGGGAAGAAGTAAATATCTTCTGTGCCATGCGGGTTCTAGATAACGAGAAATATCCTGACCCGACAGATCAAAGTAACTGAAATGCGAAAATGGCAACAAATGCGGGCGGCAGCCAGCAACCCTAGAGGATGACCGCTTCATTCTCGAACGCACTTTGCGGACGAAAGCCCGTCGGTTTTAAATCCCAGTCCGACAGGCCGCTAGGCTTCTTTTTGCAGCTGCACAGACAGTGGCGGAATTTCTGCAAGCTGCAGTGTAGTGGAGCCGATCTGCACCTTGCCATGAGTCTCCTCAAATCCAGCTAAAATATTTACAAACAACTTGTCTTTAGTGCTTCTCCTGACACGGCAGTCAACTACATAGCGCAGTGTAAACTCGATAAAATTGGAATCGAAACTCATCGTTACCATAGGGTCCAGCTTTGCATCCTCGACACGATAATGGCGCACAAAATTGCGCCAAGCCTCCTTAGATTCTTCACTGAACTTTGATAATACGGTCTGGCCAGCCCCTTCAATAATGCTGCGTGCCAAATGATGGTCCGAATCTGTTCTTACCGGAATGACGATTTCGTCCCACAGAAATGGAAAGTCCGCGGTGTAATTGATGATGTGTTCCTTGAACATCAAATTGTTCGATAAGCGCACAATGCGGCCATTGTATAAATCCGCTTTAACCCATTCGCCACATTCCATGACCGTGGTAATCAGTGGACTGATGTCGATCACGTCACCCATGATGCTGCCGATCTGTATCCGATCACCGGGTTTATACTGTTTTCCGAAAGATATGACAGCCCATCCAATCAGGCTTTGTATCACCTCGCGCAGGGCAAACCCGATACCCACACTGAGTGCGCCGATGATGACTGTCAGGTTCGTCATCTGATCGCTGAAAATGGTTAAAACAGCAAGCGGAGCGAGTACATAACCTGCCAGACTGAAGGCCTTGCGCATTTTGTAGCGCAGGTCCTTGTCCTCTATTTTTCTTGAGGCGGCAGCTTGAGCAAAGCGCACCAGCAAAATAATAAGAAGCATGGCGAATGCGGCCGTCACTCCCTTCATGAAGAGGGGATGGACAATCAGGTTTCCGATCAGGTCGCTCATTGTCAGAACCTCCGGTATTAACGATCTTTTTCCTCAGTCAACGGCTTGCCAAGCGTACGCGCATAGAATTTCTGTGTTGCGTGAAGCGGATATATCATGACCAATAATGCTGTCAGCGTGATGCTGACCAGTACCACCATATAGGTTACATCGCGTATCACCTCGCCGCCTACAACGCCGTATTGCAACGGCAGAGTGGCCAGCACAGCGGCTGCCAATCCTTTGGGTGCCATCATCGAGGTGATGGCGGCATCGCGCAGACTGTACGCATCGGCGCGAAATAACAGCCTGGTAAGCAGCAAGCGCATTCCGAACACCAGCAGCACCATGGCGACTGCTGCAAGCGCAAGATGTACCTCCCCAAAGTGGATGGAGATGCCGAGATAGACGAAAAAGTAGGTCTTGAGCAGGAACACTGCCTCGCGGTAAAAAGTCAGATCTATTTTCTTTAGTGTCGTGAGCTGATCGTCCAGGTTCCTGGTCCGCGCCAAACCGAATGTATTAAAATTGACCAGCGTAATGCCCAGTGCCAGTGCCGCAATCGCACCGGAAAAACCGAGCATCTCAGTCAGACCATAGATGATGAACACATAGGCAAGCGTGGAGGAAATGGTGTTGGGAAAATCGCGCAGCTTGCCCAGCACCAGCAACCAGCCAATGCCGCCCAATACGCCGATGGCCGCGGCGAAGACCAGCGAAGCCAGCACACTGCCAAGCAGTGTGCCAGGACCAACCCCGCCCTCGGTATATATCTTCAACAGCGTGACCACGCCGACGATGCTCAGCACGTCGGTCAGCGCCGATTCCAGCACCAGCACGGTGGTGGATTTCTCCGACAGGCACAAGACATTTACCATCGGGATGACCACGGCGGAAGTGGTGCCGCCCACCGTGACGCCGAGCAGAATGGCGGGCACCAACGGCAGATCGAACGCAGTAAAACCGACTAGCGCCACGATCATGGTCGTCAATGCAAAGCACACGATGCTCAGCACCCCGGTGGTTGCCAGCGACTTGCCCAGCACGCCCAGATTGAGGGATGTGCCGCTTTCGAACAGAATGACCACCAGCGCAATGGTGGCGATCACTGGGCCAATCTTGCCAAAATCCTCCGGTGTGACGATGCCCAACACCGGGCCGATCACGACGCCAACCAGCATCAATACCAGCACGTCTGGTATGTTGGTCTTGCGAAATAGCAGGGATAGAAAGTGGGCAAAGAACACCATCAGCCCAATGACCAGTATGATTGTGGACATCCGGAGTTTCTCCTACCAGAAAGTGTGGATTATAACGTTACTTCTTGGGGCGGTGGCCGATCTGGTCTGGCAGGCTAAAGCAACTGAAACGCAAGAATGGCAACAAATGTAGGCGGCAGCGCGGCAACCAACAGCCCCAATGGATTGATCGCTTCATCCTCGAACGAACCTTTGAGGATGGAAAAACCTGCCGGGTTGGGTGCATTGGCGATGACTGTCAGGCCACCACCGGTAACCGCGCCGGCAACGAGCGCATACTTGAATTCGGCACTGGGTGCGTCCATCAGAGAACCCAGATAAGTGAGTGCGGCATTGTCAGTGATCGCGGTCAGCATGGTGGCACCAAAAAAGAGTGCAGTGCTGTCCATTCCAGCCAGCATGGGTTGCAGCCACCACTTCTGCTGCCCTCCCAGGACGACCAGACCGGCAAGAAAAAAAGCGACCAGCAACCCCTCGCGCAGGATCAGCCTGTCCTGAAAACGCTCATAGGCGTGAGCAAAGCCGAGAAAGAACAACAGCAGGCCCATGAAGATTACCGGGTGATGCGCGAACACCACTACACTGACCAGGAAAAACAGATGCACCAATACTACTGGCAGAGGGACGCTGTCTTGCCCAGACTGCTCTTCACTCTGCATTTTTGATAATTCGCGCTGGAACAGCAAGGTGGCCGCCAGGGCATTTATCAACACTGCCAGCGCAGCTTTCCAGCCAAAGGTGGTGAACATGAAGGTGATATCCCAGCCCCACTTGCCAGCCACCATCAGTACCGGTGGCGCAGCATAGGGCGTCATCGTGCCGCCGATCGAAATGTTGACGAACAGCACACCGAGCGTGACATATTTGAGGCGGGTCGAAATACCCTTGGAGTAGTAGCGATCAAATAGAATAAGTGCGGCCAGCGTCATGGCGGCTGGCTCGGTAATAAAGGAGCCCAGCAGCGGCACAAACGATAACGTGATGAAGTAGAATGCCTTCTCGCGCGGCCAGGGAATGAGCCGCGCGATGGCCTTGACGTTGAGCATCGCAAATTGCAGGATCGGACGGGTGCCTGCAATCACCATGATGGCGAATACGAACATCGGCTCGATAAAACTCTGCTGTTCAAGGTAAGTTATGGCGGCCTGCTTGCCATCTATGAACATCATTGCCACGACCAGCATCCCTCCCCAGAATCCAAACACCACCTCGACCTCACCCAGCAAGTGCCAGGTGCCAGCGTGTGCCGGGCGTGTGTGTGCCAGATGCTCGAAGAATTTGGTCGAGAAAGTATGGATGACGGCAACACCAAACAGCACTGCACCGATTATTTCTATGGGGAGGGGATTCATCTATTGTTGATGGTGCGCGAGGTTACTGCTGCCTGTGAGTCTATGTGAGTAAGCGGGCTGCAGGTATTTTGCAATTCAGGCTCGGACAGAAGTTTGCGGGTCAAGGGGGGGGTGCTGAGCCGGCCGGACTGATGGACTAAACATACCGGGTATGATACTTGAAAGTCAGCTGTTCTGGAAACAGCAACTATTGCCAGACCCGGTTCAGCAGATAAAGACCGTGGTGCGATGCTAATTCTGTATATGGCTGGCATCTGCATCTCTCACTGGTATGCGCCAGATAAACACCGCCAGGATAATTCCCAGCACGGCCAGCAGCGCTTGCTGCCAGACCTCCGGCAGCAGCAGGATCGAGCTGCCGAATGACAATGCCATCAGCAGATACACCCAGCGTTTGACCCGGCGCGGGATGCTGTGGTGCTCGCGCCATTCGCGAATGAGCGGACCAGCAAAACGGTTGGCCAGCAAGCGGTCATGAAAATGTTCCGAGCCGCGGGCGAAGCAGGCAGCAGCCAGCAGCACGAAGGGGGTGGTGGGCAATACCGGCAGCACCGCACCCAGCACAGCCAGAATCAGCGCGGCGATGCCCAGCGCCAGGTACAGGCCGCGCACCAGGCGTGAATCATGCAGACGTATTGAACTCGCCCCCCGCTCACCCGGTTGCGTTTCCTCGTTCAAACGTTCCTGCATGGTCGCGTCCTCAATCTAATCGGTTACAGCGGGCTGGGCTTGATCGGGCTGTGATGACGGACTAAACATAGCGAGTATAATACTTGAGAGTCTGGGACTCTGGAAACACAGGTTCCTGCCAAACCTGATCCGGCATGGGCCGACTCGTTTCCGACAGCAAGGAATTGTTTGTGAATGAAAGCGTGGCTCGCCCACAATCATAATTCAATTATTTCAATTTATTTTTTGAGGTGATCATGTCTAAAGTAAACACCCTGCTTAATTTGAGCATCTTCATTCTGGGCATGACTTTGCTGCCCCAGACCGCATTTTCCCAAACCAAGCAGGGAACAACTGGTACGACCGAACTCGTGAAATCTGAGGTCATAATAGGAACGGGTGAGGAAGCAACCGTCGGCAAAATGGCTGAGGTTCATTATACAGGCTGGCTTTTCGATCCGACCGGGCCGCTGAATAAAGGTAAAAAATTTGATAGCTCACGCGATCGTAACAGCCCATTCTCATTTCTACTGGGAGCGGGGCGGGTTATCAAGGGCTGGGACAAGGGCGTTGTCGGCATGAAAATTGGTGGGCGGCGGATGCTGATTGTCCCCCCATCCATGGCTTATGGCGCAGCTGGTGCCGGCGGCGTGATCCCGCCGAATGCGACATTGATTTTTGACGTGGAGCTGCTGAGCCTGCGTCAAGGCGCCACGCACTGAGCATCAACGGCAAAGCAACACATGACCGCGGGCAAGGCGCGGTAACGGGAACGACATGAAAATACATGAGTACCAGGCCAAGGAAATTCTGCGCGAATTTGGCGTTGCCACCCCGTGCGGAATCGCCTGCTTCAGTATTGACCAGGCAGTGGCGGCAGCCAGCAAGCTGGGTGGTAGCGTGTGGGTAGTGAAAGCGCAGATTCACGCTGGCGGACGCGGCAAGGGCGGTGGGGTGAAAGTGGCGAGATCGCTCGACGAAGTCAGGCAGCTTGCCACGGCAATACTGGGTATGACCCTCGTCACCCACCAGACGGGTGCGCACGGGCAGGTTGTGCGGCGGCTGCTGATCGAGCAGGGCGCCGACATCAAGAAGGAGTTGTACATCGGCATGGTGGTGGATCGCAGCAACCAGCGCGTGTGCCTGATGGCGAGTTCCGAAGGCGGCATGGATATCGAACAGGTCGCTGCCAGCATGCCGGGGAAAATCCACAAGGTATTGATCGACCCACTGGCAGGATTGACCGATCAGGATGCCGACGACATCGCCCGCAAGATTGGCGTTGCCGAACCCGCCGTGACCGAAGCACGGATCTTGCTGCAAAACCTGTACCAGGCTTTTGACAGCACCGATGCCACGCTGGTCGAAATCAACCCACTGATACTTACCGCTGACAATCATGTGCTCGCGCTCGACGCAAAAATGAATTTCGATGACAACGCGCTGTTCCGTCATCCCGAAATTGCCGCCTTGCGCGATCTGGACGAAGAAGACCCTTCGGAGATCGAAGCGTCCAAACATGACCTCTCCTACATTTCTCTGGATGGCAATATCGGTTGCCTGGTCAATGGTGCAGGGCTGGCGATGGCCACCATGGATATCATCAAACTCTATGGCGGCAGTCCTGCCAATTTTCTCGATGTCGGTGGTGGCGCCACTGCCGAAAAAGTAGCCGAGGCATTCAAGCTGATGCTGCGCAACCCGAAACTGCAAGCCATCCTGGTGAATATATTCGGCGGCATCATGAAATGCGATGTGATTGCCGAAGGCGTGGTGGCGGCAGCGCGGGAAGTGCAGCTCAGCGTACCGCTGGTAGTGCGTCTTGAAGGCACCAATGTGGATCTGGGCAAGAAAATTCTGGCCGAATCCGGTTTGCCGATCATTTCGGCGAGCAATATGGCAGATGCTGCCGAAAAAGCAGTCACGGCAGCGAGGGGAATATAGTCATGGCCATCCTGATAGATCAGCACACCCGCGTCATGACCCAGGGTATCACCGGCAAGACCGGACAATTTCACACCCGCATGTGCCGCGACTATGCCAATGGCAGGAATTGTTTTGTGGCCGGAGTAAATCCGAAGAAACCGGGTGAGGACTTCGAGGGCATTCCGATCTATGCCACCGTCAAAGAAGCGAAGCAGGCCAGCGGCGCTACCGTTTCGGTGATTTACGTACCGCCACCGTTCGCCGCCGCCGCAATTGATGAAGCAGTGGAAGCGGAACTGGACCTGGTGATCTGCATCACCGAAGGAATTCCGGTACGCGACATGCTGCGCACGCGCTACAAAATGCAGGGACGGAAAACCCGGCTGATTGGCCCCAATTGCCCCGGCATCATTACCCCCGATGAAATCAAGATTGGCATCATGCCGGGGCACATTCACAAAAAGGGCCGCATCGGTGTGGTATCGCGCTCTGGCACCCTGACTTACGAAGCAGTAGCACAATTGATGGAACAGGGATTAGGGCAATCCACCTGTATTGGCATCGGCGGCGACCCGGTGAACGGCTTGAAACACCTCGATGTGATGCAATTGTTCAACGACGATGATGCAACCGATGCGGTTGTGATGGTGGGAGAAATCGGCGGCTCCGACGAGGAAGACTGCGCCCGCTGGGTCAAGGACAATATGCGGAAACCGGTGGTGGGTTTCATCGCCGGCGTAACCGCACCGGCGGGCAAACGTATGGGGCATGCCGGTGCGATTATCTCCGGCGGCAAGGGCACGGCACAGGAAAAACTTGCGGTAATGGAAGAATGCGGGATCAAGGTAACTCGCAACCCCGCAGAGATGGGCAAGCTGCTCAAATCGGTGTTGCGATAATCAGACTGGCTATGGCTGCTTTGCAATGACCTTATTCTCGATAATATTCGCTCTCCTGCTGGAGCAATGGCGTCCCACTGACCGCCGCAATCAAGCCATACTGCTGTTCGCCTCCTATGCCGATGCGCTGGAGCGCTATTTCAATACCGGCGCAAGTCGTCATGGCGTCGCAGCATGGATCGCCGCAGTGTTCCCGCTGCTGCTGCTTACCGGTGCGATCTATTATTTTCTGCTTAGTCTGAGTCCATTGCTGGCATGGGCGTGGAATGTGGTGGTGCTTTATTTCACCATAAGCTTTCACCAGTTCAATCATCTGTTCGCCGAAATCAACCGGGCCCTCAGGAATGGCGATCTGCCGCAGGCTCGAGAACTGCTGCGGCAATGGCGTGGAACACCTGCGGATGAACTCAGCAGTGAGGCGATTGCACGGGTTGCGATTGAATTGGGACTGGTGCATTCGCACCGCTACGTGTTCGGGGTGATCGTCTGTTTTGCTTTGCTGCCGGGACCGCTGGGTGCAGTGCTGTACCGCCTCACGGAGTTGCTGGGCGAGCGTTGGGGCAGCCGCCCGGAAGAAGAATCCGGCGCATTCGGCCAATTCGCCGCAAAAGCGTTCAAGGCCATAGACTGGTTACCGGCAAGATTAACTGCGGTGAGTTTTGCCATCGCCGGTAACTTTGAGGATGCAATTTATTGCTGGCGCGCGCAGGCCGCATCCTGGGCGAATCATACCCAGGGCATCATTCTTGCCAGTGGCGCGGGTGCGTTGGGCGTACGCCTGGGAGACTCGCTGCAGGAAGCCAGCAGCGTTCACTACCGCCCGGAATTGGGTATGGGCGAAGAAGCCGACATGGATTTTCTGCAGAGTGCCACCGGTCTGATCTGGCGCACCCTGGTATTATGGCTGGCGCTGATGCTGCTGCTGGGAATTGCGAATTGGGCGGGTTAGAGACACCAGATCAGCCAACGGGATCGCAATGCGTTTAATTACAGCAACTTTTATGGTTTCAATGCTTGCGGGTTGTGCAGCAATGGGGTGGGATCAGCGCCCCGCCGGGCCGTTGCCGCCGAGTACGCGCCCCACCTATAACCTTTCCGGCTACTC
>JAPLQS010000082.1 GCA_026399575.1 Nitrosospira sp.
CATTCACCATACTGCGCACGGGGGAATTTGTTCATAAAATGAACAGGCTGTTCCCCATGCCCAATCTCATACCATGCCGGCTGGCATGATAGAATTCCGCCTCCGCCGCAAATGCAATCCAACCATGAACAAACACCACCGCACCGCTTTGCTGGAAGACCTGCTCAGTCAGCGCATCCTGCTGCTGGATGGAGCTATGGGCACCATGATCCAGAGCTACACGCTCAACGAAGCGGATTATCGCGGCACGCGCTTTGCCGATTTTCCGCACGACCTCAAGGGCAATAACGACCTGCTGACGCTGACCCAGCCACAAATTATCCATGCAATCCACAGCGGTTACCTGGAGGCGGGCGCGGATATCGTCGAGACCAACACTTTCAATTCCACTGCTGCCTCGATGGCCGATTACCACATGCAGGACCTGGTATATGAGCTGAATTTCTCCGGGGCGAAGCTGGCGAAGGAAGCAACCCTGGCGATGGAAGCAAAAACTCCGGACAGGCCGCGTTTCGTCGCCGGGGTGCTGGGACCGACCACCAAAACCGCCTCGATTTCACCGGATGTAAATGACCCAGGTTTTCGCGGCATCACTTTCGATCAACTGGTGGCGGATTATTCCATAGCCATAAGCGGCCTGCTGGACGGCGGCGCCGACATCCTGCTGGTGGAAACCATTTTCGACACGCTCAACGCCAAAGCAGCGCTGTTTGCGATCGATCAATATTTCGAGACCCACGGCGTATGCCTGCCGATCATGATTTCGGTCACCATTACCGATGCTTCCGGGCGTACGCTTTCCGGACAGACCCCCGAAGCGTTCTGGAACTCGGTCAGTCACGCCCGGCCGTTATCGGTGGGATTGAACTGTGCACTGGGTGCCGAATTGATGCGCCCCTATATCGAAGAACTTTCCAAGGTTGCAGGCGTATATACCAGCGCGCACCCCAACGCCGGCCTGCCCAATCCGCTGGCGGATACCGGCTACGATGAATCGCCCGATTACACCGCAAGCCTGATCAAGGAGTTTGCAGTGTCGGGTTTCGTCAACATTGTCGGCGGCTGCTGCGGCACCACGCCTGCGCATATCAAGGCCATTGCCGCTGCAGTGAACGGCATTGCGCCGCGCATTATTCCAGACATTCCAAAGAAACTGCGGCTGTCCGGACTGGAGCCGCTCAATATCGACGACAACTCCCTGTTCGTGAATGTGGGCGAGCGCACCAATGTCACCGGCTCGAAAGCTTTTGCCCGGCTGATACTCGGCAACAATTACGCGGAAGCCCTGAGCGTCGCCCGCAGTCAGGTGGAGAGCGGCGCACAGATCATCGACATCAACATGGATGAGGCCATGCTCGATTCGCAGAAAGCGATGGTGACGTTCCTCAACCTGATTGCGGCTGAACCGGACATCAGCCGCGTGCCGGTAATGATAGATTCGAGCAAGTGGTCGGTGATTGAAGCCGGTCTGAAATGTGTACAGGGCAAGGCCGTGATCAACTCCATCAGCATGAAGGAAGGTGAAGCGGAATTCATCAAGCATGCCCGGCTGGCCCGCCGCTATGGCGCGGCGGTGATCGTGATGGCTTTCGATGAATCCGGCCAGGCCGATACGCAGGCGCGCAAGGTTGACATCTGCACGCGCTGCTACCGCATTCTGGTTGATCAGGTGGGTTTCCCGCCGGAAGACATCATTTTTGATCCGAATATTTTCGCGGTTGCTACCGGCATCGAGGAACACAACAATTACGGCGTCGACTTCATCGAAGCCACGCGCATCATCAAGCAGGCACTGCCCTATGCCAAGGTGAGCGGCGGCGTATCCAATGTGTCGTTTTCCTTCCGTGGCAACGAACCGATACGGGAGGCGATCCATACGGCTTTCCTGTATCACGCCGTCCAGGCCGGCATGACCATGGGCATCGTCAACGCCGGACAACTGGGGGTTTACTCGGACATTCCCCCGGATTTGCTGGAGAGGGTCGAGGATGTGCTGCTCAACCGCCGTCCCGACGCTACCGAGCGACTGGTGGAATTCGCCGAGAATTTCAGGGGGCAGAGCAAGGAAAAGGTTGAAGATCTCGCCTGGCGCAGCGAACCGGTGCAGCAGCGCCTGACGCACGCACTGGTCAAGGGCATCAACACCTACATCGTGGAAGATACCGAGGCAGCCCGGCTGGAAATAGACGCCCAGGGCGGACGTCCGATCCAGGTAATCGAAGGGCCGCTGATGAACGGCATGAACGTGGTTGGCGATCTGTTCGGTTCCGGCAAGATGTTTCTGCCGCAGGTGGTCAAGTCGGCACGGGTGATGAAACAGGCCGTGGCGCATCTGCTGCCGTTCATCGAGGCGGAAAAGAAACGCTCCGGTGATTCCAGGCCCAAGGGCAAGATCGTCATCGCCACGGTGAAGGGCGACGTGCATGACATCGGCAAGAACATCGTCACCGTGGTGCTGCAATGCAACAATTATGAAGTGGTCAACATGGGCGTGATGGTCCCCTGTGCGCAGATTCTGGAAATGGCGCGACGCGAACAGGCGGACATCATCGGCCTGTCCGGGCTGATCACGCCGTCGCTGGAGGAAATGGCGCACGTGGCAAAAGAGATGCAGCGCGAAGGCTTCACCATCCCGCTGTTGATCGGCGGTGCCACCACTTCGCGCGTGCACACCGCAGTGAAAGTTGCGCCGCACTACAGCGGCGTGACCGTGTGGGTGCCGGATGCAAGCCGTGCCGTGGGCGTATGCAGCAACCTGCTGTCGCAGGATCTGCAGGCGGATTATGTGCGCGATATCCAGGCGGAATATGAAAAAGTTCGCACCCAGCACAAGAACAAGAAAGGACAATCGCCGATGCTGTCGCTTGCGGAAGCGCGCAGAAATGCACTGAAAACCGATTGGCAGAACTACACCCCGCCTGAACCGGATTTCATCGGCGTCAGGTCGCTGCGCAACTACCCGCTGGAAAAGCTGGTGCCCTACATCGACTGGACTCCATTTTTTCAGGCGTGGGAATTGTCCGGGCGCTATCCGGCGATCCTGCAGGATGAAGTGGTGGGCGAAGCTGCCAGCAACCTGTTGCGCGATGCTCAGGCCATGCTGAAGAAAATCATCGAGCAGAAATGGCTTTCCGCCAATGCCGTGGTTGGTATGTTTCCGGCCAATTCGGTGAACCACGACGACATCGAAATTTATGCCGACAAATCCCGCATCAAAGTGGCGATGACTTTCCACAATCTGCGGCAGCAAACCCTGAAACCGGGAGGACGTCCCAATCTATGCCTGGCAGATTTCATTGCCCCCAAGGAGTCCGGCGTGCGCGATGCCATCGGCGCCTTTGCCGTTGCGGCCGGATTCGGCATCGACGCGCGCGTGAAGGCTTATGAAGAAGCGCATGACGATTACGGTGCCATCATGCTGAAAGCGCTGGCTGACCGCCTGGCG
>JAPLQS010000055.1 GCA_026399575.1 Nitrosospira sp.
CATCAATTCCGCCCCGCAGAAGATTGCCACGTATCAGAAAGAAGGTGAAATATCGCTGGAGCGCTTTATCTATTTTGCGAGTATCGGTTACGGAAAATTGATACAAATCTTGCGTACCCGTTTCTCACCCGAAGAAATAATTCAAATATTGGCCAGACCCGGACTGCCACGGCGGCTGGAGAAAGCCATCCTGTCCGGCTTCAACGCGCAATCGCCGCCCGACACACGTCAAAAGAAGAAACGGGATGGAAGTGTCTATTCGTAGGATTTGGTACGGGGTGTGGCCTCTTGATACAAGCCGGAAATGCACGGTGCAGATCGGGCGCAATCTGTTTCCCTAACAGCCACACAGTCTGGCAGCGCCAGTCTGTAGCCGGCCCTGCACAGGAGCAAGGCTGCTGTGCCCAATAAAAACACTCAGTCTGATGTCCTTCGTTATTGCTCCGGTTTCACCATCTCGGTTTCTTTCTTTAATTCCAGAAATGTTTTGATGCTTGGAGTTCTGTCAATAACTGTACGCAAAGCGAAGTTGGGTTCTATATCTATAAAACAGATAACAAAATGAAATTATATTATTTTTAAGTATAAAGCCTGTCTGTTAATCTCTCGCCCATCGATCTCTATCAACTCTGTCAGGTGAAGTAAATGGCTGCCACTACAGGCTTGGAATCAAAGCATACCACAGCAGAGCAGGCTGCCAGACGGGTACCCGCAGATATCAAGCAGGAAATCCTGCGTGCTGTTGCCGGTATCGAATATGGTTCGGTCGAAGTGGTGATCCACGGCGGCAGAGTCGTGCAGATAGAGTGCAGGGAAAAAATTCGTGTAGGCCGTGACGAACTCGAAAGTAAAGCTACAAGGCCATAGAGTTATAAGGCCATAAAGCCGTGAACCGTCAGGTTCGCTGATCAGGGTCATACCGGTTCAGCGACTACAAAATAACGCCGACCATAAAGATGGAGGTGGAAACAACAAACCGATAGCGGTGACTGACCGGAATGCCGGAGGAGCCATTCAGGAGAAAGCAGTGAAATACTATTACTATTGGCGAATCGTGCTTGCATCAGCAATCGGCATATTACCCATTGAATCGATTCAGGCGAATGTAGGCAGTGGGCAATCCGGTAAACCCCAGGCTGCCCGGCAAGGAGCACAGCAGCTAGCCCAAGCCGGCGCAGCGGCTGCAAATAAGAAGCCAGCCAAATCAGCAGACGAGAACTTCAAGTGGACGATTAAGCCGTTGGACGTGGATAAAGGGTTGGGCAAATCAGTGGATGACAATTTCAAATGGGCGATCAAGCCAGGGGATCAACCTGCTGCCGCACCTGCTCCCAGGCCGGATCTGTACTCAGATCGCGAGTACGACTGGTGGGAGCAATCTGCTGCCAAAGCGGCGGTAGCCAAGAAACCTACGAGCTATCACCGGCGTGCCAACAGCTATGCCACTAATCCCGACTCCGATCCGCCGAGATATGTGCGTCAGCTGAGCGAGATCGGCGTTGAGGCATTCAAGAATGTCACTTGGCTGGATCTTGGTTTTGAGTACCGCACTCGTTACGAAATGCGCAACGATGACGTACGGCGTGTTGAAGGCGGGATCGATAACCCCTTCTTTCTGCGCTCCCGCGCATATCTGGGGATAAAAGAGATCCTCGATCCGTTCCGCTTCGCGGTCGAGTTTCAAGACTCACGGGTTTATAATAATAAATATGCCTCTACTGATCAGGAGAACAACCCCTACGACCTGATCAATGGCTACGGCGAGTTATATTTCAAAAACGCACTAGGTCTAGATGACCGCGGCCAGAACCGGCCGCTTCGATTCCGGGTAGGGCGTATGGCTTACGAAGTACTGGACCGGCGTTTTATCGCGCGCAACGAATGGCGCAATACCACCAATTCCTTTGAAGGTTTTCGCCTGAATCTGGGTCAGCAAAATAACCCTTGGGAAGTCGATCTGTTTGGCATGCAGCCGGTCAAGCGCCTGCAAACCAGATTTGATGAGGCCAACGATCACCTGTGGTTTTTTGGTGGGATCGGTCATTGGCGCAAGTGGTCCGACATCATCACGCTGCAACCGTATTACATGGGGCAGAAGCAGACGGCTGACCCCACTGGCCATACGGCAACAAACCGGCTCGATCGGGAAATTCATATGCCGGGGCTGCGTGGCTATGGCAAGGTTGGAAATCTGCTGGATTACGATCTCAGCTTCAATTACCAGTTCGGTACTAATGGTGCTCAGAGGCATAACGCTTATGGTTTCACTACCGAAGTAGGGCGGAACTTTGATTACGCCTGGAAGCCGCGCCTGAGTGCTTTTTATGGTTATGCCAGCGGTGATCGTAATCCCAATGACAACGAGAATAATCGTTTTGACCGCTTTTTCGGTTTTGCACGGCCCTGGTCAGCAGATCATTACGTTATTTATGAAAACATCAAAGCGCCCAAAATCAGATTTGACCTGCAACCGACCCAGAAATTCGGGATAGAAGCTGGCTACAGTTGGTTCTGGCTGGCCAGCAGTACGGACCGTCTTTTCGACACTTTCGACGGCAACATCAGCGTCGTCAAGGATCCCGGATTCAATCGGGATAGGACCGGGAAAAGCGGCGACTGGGTCGGGGGGGCGTTTGAAGGGCGCTTACGCTACCAGCCGTGGCCACGAGTCAATACCGTGTTGGGTTACACCCATTTCACCGCTGGCGACTTTATAGAAAACCGAATAGCGGCGCAGCCTACCCACATTCATCAACGTTCAGGCAACACCGACTTTCTCTACTTTGAAGTATTAATCAGTGCTTTTTAAGTTGTATTTATTTAACCATCTCTCTTAAAGGAAAAATCATGAACATTAAAACGTGGCTGCCAACAGCCCTGCTGGCAAGCTTGTTAATCAGCGGCAACGCGTTCGCGGACAGGACGTTACTCAATGTTTCCTATGATCCGACGCGCGAGCTGTACCAGGAGTTTAATGCCTCATTCATAAAACAGTGGCAGGCAAAGACCGGAGAGAAGGTGACTATCAATCAGTCTCACGGTGGTTCTGGCAAACAGGCGCGCTCTGTGATCGATGGTCTCGAGGCCGATGTGGTGACACTTGCTTTGGCTAACGACATCAACGCCATCGCGGAGAAAGCCAAACTGCTGCCGGAAGATTGGCAGAAGAAATTTGCACGCAACAGCACGCCCTATACTTCGACCATCATTTTCCTGGTGCGCAAAGGCAATCCCAAGGGTATCAAGGACTGGAATGATCTGGCCCGGCCCGGTGTGGCGGTGATTACCCCCAACCCGAAAACCTCTGGCGGCGCGCAGTGGAATTATCTGGCGGCATGGGAATTTGGCAAGCGGAACTTTGGTGAGGCTAGAGCAAAAGAATTTGTCGCCGACATCTACAAGAATGTGCCGGTGCTCGATTCCGGTGCGCGCGGCTCAACCACGACTTTCGTCGAACGGGGCGTTGGTGACGTATTCATCTCCTGGGAGAACGAAGCGTTCCTGGCGATCAAGGAGTACGGTCTCAGCAAGTTTGAGATCGTGGTGCCATCGCTCAGCATCCTTGCGGAGCCGCCGGTTGCGATAGTGGACAAGGTGGTGGACAAGAGGGGTACGCGCGATCTTGCCGAAGCCTATCTGCAGTATCTCTATTCGGAGGAGGGCCAGGAGATCGCCGCGAAGAATTTCTACCGACCGACCAATCAGAAAGTCGCGGCAAAATATGCCAAGCAGTTTCCGGCAATCACACTGTTCAGGATCGATGAGGCGTTTGGCGGCTGGAAGAATGCGCACAAGACCCACTTTGCCGATGGCGGCACGTTTGATCAGATCTATCAGAAGTAACTGCAGCGGTGCGGTTGCGTCATATCGTAAATTGGTAGTTACAGACGCAACCGGCACGCTGAAGCTTGCCAGCTTCAGTCAACTCAATGTGTTACCAATTATTGGAGACAATCATGACCATCGAAGCAGTTAATACACGTAACCAGTTTAAGGGCAGGATCAGGGAAATAGTCGACGGCGCAGTGGTATCCGAGGTGGTGGTTGAAACCGGTCACGGTAGCGTCGTCTCCGTCATCAGCACCCGTTCCGTGCGCGAACTCAATTTAAAAATCGGCACAGAAGTACTGACTTTGGTCAAGGCGACCGACGTCGCGCTCGCCAAGCTGTACCCGCTATAGCAAACGGATCGCACTGGAAAAATAGGCGATGAGCATTTCTACAGGCCAGGATAAATTGGCACGTATTCAGGCAGCCACTGATTATTTGTTGCGGTGCTCTGAAGACGGCTGGATAGCCGGGTACTGCTCCAACTGCTGGTTATCGAGCATTTTCCAGCCAGTCTTCGGCGCGAACGGACGCGAGGTGGTGGGGCATGCAGCCTATATCCGATCCGACACTAGCGGCGAAAGTGCGTTATCACCCCTTGCCCTGGCGGGCGCAGACGCGCAGTTGGTACATTTTGATCGCCTGTGCCGCACAATCCATGCGCTCAATTATTTCGGCGACGATTCCCGGCAGGGTAGTCTGTTTGTCAGTGTGCAGCCACGCCTCCTGGAGAGCGTCAAGGACGATCATGGACTGGTGTTTGGAAGGATACTTGACCTGATCGGGGTGAAGACAGCACGCGTGGTCATCGAAATCCCGATTGAAGTGAATCGTGACTGGAGGCTGCTCAAACACGTGATCAGCAACTATCGCCATCACGGCTATCAAGTCGCGGTCAATCACGGCGGCGCAAACGACGACTGGATGGAAGACACGGGGGGTCTGTATTTTAGGGGTCTGTATTTTATGCCCCCTGACATTGTGCGAGTGAATGCCTCTGCTCTGGTACGGCATAACGAGACGAGGTTGCTGGTTGATGCAGTTCACCGCTCCCGGGGGGCGCTGCTGGTGCGTGATATCGAAACGGCGCAGCAGATGGCCACTGCTATTCGCGCTGGCGCGGATTATCTGCAGGGCCGTTTTCTTGGCGAGCCGATACGTGCGATTGCTACCGTTGCGGCACATGCCGCTGTGACCGGGCAGCAATTGGAGTATGCATGGTGAGTGCACGTCGGTGGGTACAAGAATACGGTAAATATGATCTATATTGATATTTGAACATTTTGAAACATTTAAGAGTAACAGTAACACTTCGCACTATTAATTTACTTGATTAAGGAGAATCAAATGGCAGATATTCATCAAGGACACACAGCGTTAGGAGACGTAGCGGCTCGCACGCTTTCCAATGCTACCAAGACCATTCCAATGATGGGGACAATCACGCCGCGTTGGCTCACTCACCTGTTGCATTGGGTGCCAGTCGAGGCGGGTATTTACCGTCTCAACAAGGTGAAGGATCCCGAGCAGGTTGAAGTGGATTGCTCCGCCAAGGACGAGCGTGAATTACCCGCTACATTTGTGGACTACGAAGAATGGGGCCGGGAATACGTGCTGAGTGCGGTGAATACGGTACTGGATGTGCATACCCGCGTTTCCGATCTTTACAGCAGCCCGCACAACCAGATCCGTGAACAGCTTCGCCTGACTATCGAGACTATAAAGGAGCGCCAGGAAAGTGAGCTTGTCAACAACAAGGAGTACGGTCTGCTTAATAATGTCGCCAAATCCATGAAAGTGAAGACGCGCGCAGGTGCGCCGACGCCGGATGATCTGGATGAATTGATTGCGCGCGTCTGGAAAGAGCCCGCTTTCTTTCTGGCACACCCGCATGCGATTGCCGCATTCGGCCGCGAGTGCACCTTTCGTGGCGTGCCACCCCCTACTGTAACCTTGTTTGGCTCGCAGTTTTTGACCTGGCGTGGAATCCCGCTGATTCCTTGCGACAAGCTCAGGGTTACTGGCGGCAAGACTAATATCCTACTGGCGCGCACGGGCGAGAGCCGTCAAGGTGTAGTCGGGTTATATCAACCCGGGTTACCAGGCGAGCAGGGCATGGGGTTGTCGGTGCGCTTCATGGGCATCAATCATAAGGCCATCGCTTCCTATTTGGTTTCGCTCTATTGCTCCCTGGCAGTACTAACCGAAGATGCGCTCGGCGTACTCGAAAATGTCGAAGTGGGTAAATATCATGAGTACAAGTAATCTCGATAACTTGGTAGGCGGAGACTTGAATGCGACATCCAGCTACTTGCCGGATGTCGAGTTACTTACGCACCTAGCGAACGAATTATTTTCTATTTCGCCAGGCGTGATGCCGGCCGCTGGCGTGCCATCTCCGGCGGCGGCTGCGTCGCCGCTGGAAATCCCCACATTCACCGCGGATCACCCCTATGCGGGAGTTTCCCCTTCTCCCATCCCGTTACCATTTGAAGCTGAATTGCGTACCCTGCTTGCGCCGATAAAAGAGATATATTCCGCCTCACCGGGAGCAGTGCAGGGTATAGGCGCGCCGTCTTCGGTGGCAGCTGCGCCGGCGCTGGAAATTCCCTCGTTCGCTACGGATCATCACTATGCAGGAACTTCTCCTTCTCCTTCTCCTTCTCCTTCTCCTTCTCCTTCGCCCATCCCGTTACCGTTTGAAGCTGAGTTGCGTGCTCTGCTTGCTCCGGCGAAGAACGTCACGCCTGTGCATGCAGGCACGCCCACCAGTCCGACCTGGGGCTCATCGTTCTATTTTCTCGATGAGATCACATCGTCTGGCCGCACCGGGCAGTTGCCGCAGATAGCTTCCGCGCACCCGCCTTTCGATGCCAACGCCGTGCGACGCGACTTCCCGATCCTGCAGGAACTCGTCAACGGCCATCCCCTGATCTGGCTAGACAATGCCGCTACGACGCAGAAACCACAGACTGTCATCGATCGCCTTGCTTACTTCTACCAGCACGAGAACTCCAACATTCATCGTGCGGCACATGAACTTGCAGCACGTGCCACCGATGCTTACGAGCTGTCACGGGGTAAAGTCCGCCACTTCCTCAATGCGTCGTCCGTAGACGAAATCATCTTTGTCCGTGGCACCACCGAGGGCATCAACCTCGTTGCCCAGAGTTGGGGACGGCAAAATATCTGTGAAGGTGACGAAATCGTGATCACCTGGCTGGAACACCACGCCAATATCGTGCCGTGGCAGCAGTTGTGCAACGAGAAAGGTGCTAGGCTGCGCGTGGTGCCGGTGGATGACAATGGTCAGGTGTTGTTGGACGAATATCAGAAACTGCTCGGTCCACGCACCAAACTGGTAGCGTTCTCGCAGGTCTCGAACGCGCTGGGTACCATAACACCCGCCCGCCAAATTGTGGAAATGGCGCACCGGGTAGGCGCGCGCGTGCTGGTAGACGGCGCGCAATCCGTCTCGCACATGCGGGTCGATGTGCAGCAGCTCGACTGCGACTGGTTTGTTTTTTCCGGTCACAAGGTATTCGGTCCAACCGGTATCGGCGTTCTGTTCGGAAAAGCTGAACTACTCAATACCATGCCGCCGTGGCAGGGCGGCGGCAACATGATCCAGAATGTCGCTTTCGAGAAAACCACATACCATGATGCCCCTGCTCGCTTTGAGGCCGGTACAGGCAATATCGCCGATGCCGTAGGTTTGGGTGCCGCGATTGACTATGTTGAACGCATCGGCATCGATAACATAAACCGCTACGAGCATGGACTGATGGCTTATGCGACGCGGGGCCTCGGCACGGTTCCTGGTCTGCGGCTTATCGGCACTGCGCCGGAAAAAGCCGGGGTGCTGTCTTTTGTGCTGAAGGGATTTACCACCGAAGAGGTTGGCGAGGCGTTGAATCGCGAAGGTATTGCGGTGCGTTCAGGCCATCATTGCGCGCAGCCCATCTTGCGCCGTTTTGGCCTGGAGGCTACGGTACGTCCGTCATTGGCTCTCTACAACACCTGCACAGATATCGATGTACTGGTAACTGTATTACACCGCATCCAGAGTGGCCACAGCAGTGTTTGAATCAAGATAATTCATAGTAGTGAATGGGTGTAGATCGGTGATCTAAGGGACTTCTGAACAAATTTTCAGTGGAGCGCGTTGTTGGGACAATCGACATGATCACAAGGGGTATGAACAACATGAGGCGACATGAGGTTGTAGCTTGTTCGCTCGGTGGAGATTCCTAGGCTCCATCTCCCAGACATACTAACTAAAAGTAGCTTCAAAATGTCACACTGGTTCAAGGATAACACGCAATCCATCGGCCATACCCCACTGGTCCGGCTCAACCGTATCATCGATGGTGCGCCCGCGACGGTGCTAGCGAAAATCGAGGGGCGCAATCCAGGTTACTCCGTCAAATGCCGCATTGGTGCAACGATGGTCGAAGATGCTGAGCGCCGCAGACTGCTCGGCCCCGGCAAAGAACTGGTGGAGCCGACCAGCGGCAACATCAGCATTGCGCTGGCGTTCGTCGCTTCCGATCCCGGCGTACGTTATCTGAGCACCATACTTCCCGAAAATATTTTCGATGCCCAGGGGGTGGCAACATAATGGCAATTCTCGAAGAAATAATACGCTCCCTGCCCAAAGAAGCACATCTGGAGATCGATACGATTGTGGCCGAGTTGCGCGCTTTACGTGTGGCCTCGCTGGAACACCGGCAGCGGCGCGACCGCCCCCCCAAGCTTCCCTCGCGCAAGGCATTGGCCGGTATCGTGGATGGATTAAGCGCCGCGTTGTTCCCAAACCGCCTGGGCTCACCAGAGCTCACCGACGATGGCATTGATTATTACGTTGGGCATACGCTGGATGTGACATTACGAGAGTTGCTGGTACAAGTGCGCCGCGAGTTACACTTTACTTCGGGTATGGAAATCGTCAGCGATGCGGATCACGAGCAGGCGACTGCCATTATCCGTGCATTTGCCAAGCGCTTACCCGATATACGCAACATGCTGGATAGCGATATTTGTGCGGCCTACGAGGGTGATCCGGCCGCGCGTAGCATCGACGAGGTACTGGTCTGCTATCCGGGCATTATTGCCATCACACATTATCGGCTTGCCCATGAACTATATGACTTGGGTATACCGCTAATCGCACGCATGATTTCTGAAATTGCCCATTCGGCTACCGGTATCGACATTCATCCAGGCGCGCAGATTGGCAGCAGTTTTTTCATCGACCACGGCACGGGTGTCGTTATCGGCGAAACTGCTATCATTGGTAAAAACGTGCGGTTGTACCAAGCGGTGACCTTGGGCGCCAAGCGCTTCCCGGTGGATGAACACGGTGCGCTGGTGAAGGGTAATGCGCGGCACCCAATCGTCGAGAATGATGTTGTCATCTACGCGGGCGCTACTATTCTCGGCCGCATCACCATCGGCCGTGGTTCGACCATCGGCGGCAGTGTCTGGCTTACACACAGTGTTCCACCTGGCAGCAGCATCTCACAAGCGCAGATGCGCACCTAGATATTTAAAGGTGGTGCCGGCACTTAATCGATTCCACCTAGCTCTGCCTTGTCTATCAACTGGGTTGATACTTGACCTTTCAGTATCTTGATTGTGTGGAAGATACTTAAACGGCTCTTGTATAAGCACGTTGTAGGCAAACTTGGGAACTTATTAAGGTTCCTTACAGGCTGCTGAGAAAGCAGGCTTCACCTTCACCATTACAAGTATTTGAACATTCATGGGGAAACAATAGTATGAACTTTCAGCAGCTACGCATCATCCACGAAACGGTCCGGCAGAATTACAACCTGACGGGGGCAGCAAATGCCCTGTTCACATCCCAATCCGGTGTAAGTAAGCATATAAAAGATCTGGAAGATGAATTGGGTATTGAGTTATTCGTGCGCAAGGGCAAGCGGCTGCTTGGATTAACCGACCCTGGCAAAGAATTAGTAAAGATCGTCGAGCGTATCTTGCTTGATGCAAAGAATGTCAAACGTCTGGCCGAACAGTTCAGCAATCAGAACCAGGGGCGGCTAACTATCGCAACCACACATACGCAAGCGCGCTATGCGTTGCCGCCTGTGGTGACTCAATTCAAGAAAGCGTTCCCCAATGTGCATCTTGTCCTGCATCAGGCCAATCCTCGGGAGATCGTATCGCTGTTGCTCGACGGCATCGCAGATATCGGTATTGCTACTGAGGCGCTGGAGAGCGTTGCGGAGTTGGCGTCTTTCCCCTACTACTCCTGGCATCACGCTGTCATTGTGCAACCCGGGCACCCGTTGGAGTCGGTGCATCCCCTCACGCTTGAAGCAATTGCTGAGTTCCCGATTATCACATACCACGAAGGCTTTACTGGGCGAACGGGGATTGATGAGACATTTGCCAAGGCAGGATTGATATTCGACATCGCCATGTCGGCACTGGATGCCGACGTCATCAAAACTTACGTAGAACTCGGACTTGGGATAGGCATCGTCGCCTCAATGGCATTCAATCCGGCGCGTGATACGGGGCTCAATCTGCTCAACAGTTCGCACCTGTTCCAAAAAAATACTACCAATATCTCGGTCCGGCGCGGCCATTACCTGCGCGGGTACGCCTATCGTTTCATCGAATTTTGCCTGCCATCACTGAATGAGGTGGCAATTCGCTCAGGCGTCAAGCCCGAGGTGGATTTAGAGCTGGATGATTGAACTGTCAGGTTAAAATTCCAAGTGAGCGCTGCTTCTCAATAAGCCTACTATATGTCTACAGATTAAAACAACAAGGACTTGTATCTTTATTCCTCATTATCTGACCAGCTTTTGTCTACACTATGTCTACATGAATAAAAATGGATTACAGAGATTGTCTGTAATCCATTGATTTTATTGGTGCCGACACCAAGAGTCGAACTCGGGACCTTCTGATTACAAATCAGCTGCTCTACCAACTGAGCTATGCCGGCGCGGGTGCAATTATAGAGACTGTAAGGCGAGGGGGCAAACCTGGGAAGATGTGACAGGGAAATAGTCCGAATTATTTGATGACCTGAAAACGCTGTTTGCCGCCGCTGGCAGGTGAAGGGCCGGGTGATGCAGGCTGCGGCTTGTCCGAATTCTCTACAGTGGCGGTCTCAGCTTGCGTTGCATTTGTTTCCGTCTCGAGCGGGAACAGCATGCCTTGTGCAGTTTCTCTGGCGAATATTCCCTTGACCGCACTCATCGGCACTGATATCTCGCGCGCGACACCGTCAAAGCGCGCAGAAAACTGGATCACATCGTTGCTCAGCTTAAGATGGTGCGCGGCACTGTGGCTGATATTGAGCGTGATCTCGCCGTTATTTGCATATTCCAGGGGTACGCGGGTCTGGGCGTCGATTTGTATCGACAGGTAAGGGGTGAGATTGCTGTCTGTACACCATTCATGAATGGCGCGGATGAGGTAGGGCTTGGTGGAAAGCTCTTTCACTTGCGCATTGCTTTCTCGGAAGCGGTCAGCGCATCAATGAATGCGGGTCTGCTGAACAGGCGTTCGGCGAATTTCAGCAATGGCGCGGCCTGCTTGGGGAGCTGGATACCGTAGTGATCCAGCCGCCACAGCAGCGGTGCAATCGCCACATCAAGCATGGAAAATTCATCGCCCAGCATGTATTTCTGTTTGGTGAACACGGGTGCGATCATGGATAGATTGTCGCGCACCAGCACACGTGCCTTGTCGGATGTTTTCTGGTTGCCATGTTCGATGGCATCAATATGGCAGAAAAGTTCCTGCTCGAAGCGATGCAGAAACAAGCGTGCGCGCGCGCGCATCACCGGATCGGCAGGCATCAACTGCGGATGCGGGAAGCGGTCATCGATATATTCATTGATGATATTTGATTCGTACAGAATCAGATCGCGCTCCACCAGTATCGGCACGCGGCCATTGGGAGTCATTACCGCCAGATCTTCGGGCCGATTGTGCAGATCGACATCAATGATCTGAAAGTCCATGCCTTTCTCGTACAGCACGATACGACAGCGGTGGCTGAACGGGCAGGTGGTGGCTGAATACAGCGTCATCATGATCGATCGCTCCCCAGTGGAGTGCGGAGCACGGGTGGCAGATAATTATTAATGATGAACGTCTCTCCAGTATTCATGCTTCAGCGCATAGGCCAGTCCCAGCATGAAGAACAGAAAGAGCATCACGACAATTCCCAGTTGTACGCGGTAGGCTGCTGCTGGCTCACCCAGGTAGACCAGATAATTCACCAGATCGGCGACCTGCTTGTCGAATTCCGTTTTGGTAAGTGTGCCCGGCTTGCTCAGTTCCAGTTTTTTTACTTCATGTTTTCCGCCGTGGCCATCATCAACCATTTCCACCTTGAGCGATTGCTCCCCTTGCAACTGGTAAAACACATGGGGCATTGCAGCTCGGTCGAACACCAGATTATTCCAGCCGGTGGCGGTGGAGTCATCACGATAGAATTGACGCAGATAAGTGTAGAGCCAGTCGGCGCCACGGGAACGGGCTATCACCGATAGATCGGGCGGGGGCACGCCGAACCATAGTTTGGCTTCCTTTTTCACCATGGCGGTGTGCATGAGTCCGCCAGGCTTCTGTCCAGTGAAGATAAGGTTATCGCTGATTTGCTTTTCGCTGAGCCCCAGATCGCGCAGCCGGTTGTAGCGCATATAGTCGGCGCTGTGGCAAGTCAGACAATAGTTGACGAAGGTCTGCGCACCGCGTTGCAGAGAAAGCTTGTCGGTTGTCTGGATCGGCGCGTGATCAAGTTTTACTTCTACACCAGAGGCGAATGCGGCGAGTGGAAGCAGGCATAAAACGAATAAAATATTTTTTATTTTTTTCATTATGTCACTCTTTTTGGCTCAGGCTTGGTTTTGTCTATCTTGCTGTACCACGGCATCAGAAGAAAGAACGCGAAGTAGACCACCGTGAATATTTGCGCTAGCGTCGTATACAGCGGTGTGGGCGTCTTGGTGCCCAGCCAGCCGAGCACGAAAACGCTGATGACGAAAAGCGTGAGCGCAGTCTTGAAATAAGGCCCTTTGTAGCGGATCGATTTTACCGGGCTGCGATCCAGCCAGGGCAGCAGGCAGAAGATGGCAACCGAACCCCCCATCAGTATGATGCCCCACAGCTTTGCATCGATCCAGAGAAAGTTGACCGTGGCCGCCCGCAGCATCGAGTAGTATGGCGTGAAATACCATACCGGGGCGATGTGGTCGGGTGTCTGCAACGAATTGGCGGGAACGAAATTGTTATATTCGAGGAAGTAGCCACCCATTTCCGGCGCGAAGAATATGATTCCAAAGAACACGATCAGGAAGCCCACTACCCCGACTATATCTTTCACCGAATAGTATGGGTGGAATGGAATTCCATCCACCGGGATGCCTGTCTCGGGATTCTTGTTCTTTTTGATCTCAATGCCATCGGGGTTGTTCGAGCCGACTTCATGCAGCGCCAGGACATGGACCACCACCAGCGTCAACAGCAGGATCGGCAATGTCACGACGTGGTACGCAAAGAACCGATTGAGTGCCGCATCGGAAAGCATGTAGTCACCCATGATCAAATCTTTCAGGGGCTCGCCAATTACCGGAATTGCGCCCACCATGCTCAGGATTACCTGTGCACCCCAGAATGACATCTGTCCCCACGGCAGAATGTAGCCGGTAAACGCCAGCATCATCAGAACGAAGAAGATCAGCATGCCGATCAGCCACAGAAGTTCCCGTGGCTTGCGGTAGGAGCCGTACATCATGCCGCGGAACATGTGCAGATAGACCACCACAAAAAACATGGAAGCACCGGTGGAGTGCATGTAGCGGATCAGCCAGCCAAACTCCACGTCACGCATGATGTATTCCACCGAGGCAAACGCCAGGCTGGAATCCGGTTTGTAGTTCATGGTGAGGAAAATGCCGGTGAGCAACTGATTCACCAGCACCAGCATCGCCAGAGAGCCGAAGTAGTACCAGAAATTAAAGTTCTTGGGCGCGTAGTATTCGGAAAGATGTAACTTCCATTTGGCGGTTACAGGGAGACGCGCATCTATCCAGTCCATCAGCTTGCCCATGTTATGCGGTCTCCTTGCTATCAGCCCCGATTAGCAAGAGGCTATCGCTTAAGTATGTGTGGGGTGGAACAATCAGGTTAGTGGGCGCAGGCAGGTTTTGGTAGACGCGGCCGGCAAGGTCAAATTTGGAACCATGACAAGGACAGAAAAACCCACCCAGCCAATCGGAGCCAAGATCGGCAGGAGCAATGTCTTTGCGGAATATGGGGGAGCATCCCAGGTGGGTGCAAACCCCTTCCGTTACCAGGATTTGCGGTTTGATCGAGCGAGTCGGGTTCTGTGCGTATTTGGGCTGCTGATCTTCTCTTTCCGATTTGGGGTCGGCCAGCAGGGGGTCAAGTTTAGGAAGGTTAGTTAGCATCTCCGGGGTGCGTTTCAATATCCACACCACCTTGCCGCGCCATTCCACCGTCAGCAGCATGCCCGGCTCCAGTTTGCTGATGTCAACTTCAACTGGCGCACCTGCTGCTTTGGCGCGTTCGCTGGGCATCATGCTCATAACGAAGGGCGTCGCCCATGCAACGCATGCGACCCCGCCCGCTACCGAGGTTGCGGCGATCAGGAAACGCCTCCTGCCATTCATTCCATTTTTGTTCCAAGCATCTGTCATATCTTGCAGTTCCCTTGCAGGTCCGTTAACAAATTTGAAAAACGCGCAATTCTATCACAATGCCTATTGGGAAATAAATCCCAAAACTAAACATATTTCAGCATGAGGGATGAAAACTTTGACGGTGTGGTTCTTGCTGTCATCAAGTATTCATTGGCAGGCAGTTGCTGACCATTCGGAGAAGTGCAACTGCACGATTCATACCCGATTATTCCCAGGGAACTGGCTTTCGGCAAAAACTGCAGTGATCGGATCGTTTTTCTGCCCCGCTCGTCAAGATTCCCCATATTTCACCCAATAATCAGGCAAGTAAGGATAGCCATGCTGGCAGCATGGAGAACGGTGGTAATCCGGGGTAGATTTGGAGTGTTTAAACCTGCGCAAATTTCTTGACAGGTATTGGTTGAGGCGTTAGGCTACGCGGATCGTTGGAATGGGCTATTCAGGGATATGGGGATAGGTTCAGACGACCACGAACACGAACAACATAATAACTACGGAACAACAAAGGAGAGAAGACATGGTTGCCAAGCTTTGGCTGAGGTTTGTTTTGCTGGTCAGCGGTA
>JAPLQS010000071.1 GCA_026399575.1 Nitrosospira sp.
AAACACGCTACCAACAGCATGAGTCCCATGCCAAACTTGTACCATTTCGAGTCGTACCACAGCGACATGTCGTAACTACCGCCACCCGACCCTGCATGGCTTGATGTTCCTAATGTTGTTGCCATTGTCGTTACCTCCTATCTTATTGATTGAAAATAACTACTAAACTTATTACAGCGGATAAAAGTAATTTCCCGCTTGCTTTCGTTTGACTGTCTTATTTCAATATAGTTCCAGTTTATTCATGCCTGACAGTTACTGAAAATAGTCCGATCATGGTAGTGACTATCAATAACGACAATCGTCGTCCGTGCTTATGGCGTATGACCAGGTCTCTTTCTGTTCTCCTACTGACAGCAGAAATCGGTAGAATTGGCACCACAGTTACATTGTGCATTACCAACAATGCCTCACAGTCGGGTAAATCGCGATTTTGAGGCTATATGACGCTTAAAAGTGACTGATCCTGGTCAACCGCAGCTAAATACTTTGCAGATTCCTATCGAAAAGTGCCATGAACTTTCCAGTCCGTTTCCATTTTCTCCTGCTGTTCTGCCTGCTGCCTGCTACAGCACAGTCTGCTGCCATAGACAGCCTCAAGACCTTTATTCATGGTACGCGCACCGTTCGGGCAACGTTCTCACAGACCTTGCTCGACAGAAATATGCGTGTGGTGCAAAAAGCAAGTGGCACCATGCAATTCGAACGCCCTGGCAAGTTTCGATGGACGTACGAAATACCTTATGAGCAACTGATCATCGGCGATGGCGCCAAGGTGTGGTTTTACGACCGTGATCTTAACCAGGTCACGGTACGCAAGCTGGATCTCGCCATCGGGAGCAGTCCGGCTGCGCTGCTCGCCGGCAGCAGCGCCATCGAATCCAATTTTGATCTTGGCGAAAGCGACCTGCAGGGGGGACTGGAGTGGCTGGAAGCCAGGCCCAAGACCAAGGAGGGCACATTTGAGCTGGTGCGCTTGGGATTTACCCCGGAGGGAGTGCTGACGGCAATGGAGTTGCGCGATAATTTTGGTCAGACTACGGTACTTATATTTTCCGGGCTGGAGAAAAACCCCAGGCTCGCACCTGGCCTGTTCAAGTTTTCTCCACCCGAGAGCGCGGACGTGATCAGTGACTGATCTGTTCGAGAAACATAAACCGGCTGCACCACTGGCGGAACGGCTGCGCCCCAAGAAACTGGAAGATGTCATCGGCCAGGCACATCTGCTGGGAGCAGGCAAGCCATTGCGGCTTGCATTCGAATCGGGCAGACCTCATTCCATGATTCTGTGGGGGCCACCCGGCACCGGCAAAACTACTTTGGCGCGACTTATGGCACTGGCATTTGATGCCGAATTCGTTGCGCTGTCAGCAGTGTTATCGGGAGTCAAGGACATCCGCGATGCCATCGAGCGAGCACAAATGGTGTTGCAGCAATCGGGGCGCCATACCATTCTGTTCGTGGATGAAGTACACCGCTTCAACAAATCGCAGCAGGATGCGTTTCTGCCGTATGTCGAGCAGGGCCTGGTAACCTTGATCGGCGCCACCACCGAAAACCCTTCGTTTGAGATCAACAGCGCATTGTTGTCACGCGCCCAGGTTTACGTACTCGCCGCCCTGTCCGAAAACGAACTGGCCGCCTTGTTTGAGCGAGCGCGCAACCACGCGCTGCAGGGATTGAGCTTCACCGATGCCGCAAAGGATTTATTGATCGAATACGCTGATGGTGATGCACGGCGCTTGCTTAATCTGCTGGAACAGGTGAAAACCTCGGCGGAAACTGAGGGGGTCGCAGAAATCGATGAGGATTATGTGCGTAATGTACTTTCCAGCAATGTGCGCCGTTTCGACAAGGGCGGGGATGAATTCTACGACCAGATTTCGGCGCTGCATAAGTCAGTACGCGGCTCCAACCCGGATGCAGCGCTTTACTGGATGTGCCGCATGCTGGATGGGGGTGCTGATCCGCTTTATATCGGCCGCCGGTTGATCCGCACGGCAGTGGAAGACATCGGCTTGGCTGACCCGCGCGCACTGCAAATGGCGCTGGATGCCTGCGAAACTTACGAGCGTCTGGGCAGCCCGGAAGGCGAACTGGCATTGGCACAGGCGACGCTGTATCTGGCCTGCGCGCCCAAGAGCAACGCCGCCTACGTGGCGTATAATAAAGCACGGTCTTTCATTACTGGTGACAAGTCGCGCCGGGTGCCGGAGCATTTGCGCAATGCGCCCACCAAACTGATGAAGGAGCTGGGTTTTGGGCGCGAATACCGTTATGCTCACGACGATCCGGAGGCCTATGCTGCCGGAGAAAATTACCTTCCTGACGGGATGACAGAGCAAAAGTTTTATCAGCCGACCGCACGCGGGCTGGAGGGGAAAATCTCGGAAAAACTGACGCATTTGTGCGAACTGGACAAACAGGCGAAGAAGAAAATCTAGAAGTTCCTGCGCCCGCCCGGCTGTGGACACAACGCACGTGATTTGGAGTTTGCATGCTAGATATTCAGCTATTACGCACCAATCTGGAGAATGTTGCCCAGCGCCTTGCCCTGCGCGGCCACGCCTTTCCCGTGGCGGATTTTAATTTACTGGAAGCCGAGCGCAAAACCATCCAAACCCGTACCCAGGAATTACAAGCGAGGCGCAACATCGCTTCCAAACAAATCGGCAACGCCAAGAACAAGGGCGAGGATGTCAGCGCCATTCTGGTGGAGGTAGCTGACCTTGGTGATGAACTGAAGCAGGTCGAGACCCACTTCGAGAAAATTCAGGCCCAGCTTCTGCAGCTATTGCTCGGCATTCCCAATCTGCCGCATGACAGCGTGCCGGAAGGCAGGAATGAAGCCGACAATCGGGAAGTACGCCGCTGGGGAGCCCCGCGCACATTCGATTTTGCGGCAAAAGACCATGTAACCATCGGCGAAAACCTGGGGTTGCTGGATTTCGAGACCGCCGCAAAACTCAGTGGGGCGCGCTTCAGCCTGTTGCAAGGCGGGCTTGCACGGCTGCATCGCGCACTGGCGCAATTCATGCTGGATATACATACGCAGGAACATGGCTATACTGAAGCGTACGTACCGTATCTGGTCAATGCGGAGAGCTTGCATGGTACCGGCCAGTTGCCAAAATTTGAGGAAGACCTGTTTGTTGTGCCGCATGGGGAGCAAGGGAATTATTATCTGATTCCCACTGCAGAAGTTCCGCTTACCAACAGTGTGCGCGATCAGATCGTTGCGCTGGAATCGCTGCCGATCAAGCTCACCGCACACACACCCTGCTTCCGCTCCGAAGCGGGTAGCTACGGCAAGGACACGCGCGGGCTGATCCGCCAACACCAGTTCGACAAGGTAGAGTTGGTACAAATCGTACATCCACAACACTCTTACGCGGCACTGGAACAACTGGTCGGCCATGCCGAGAAGATCCTGCAAAAATTAGCGCTGCCTTATCGCGTGATGGTACTCTGCGCCGGCGATATGGGATTTTCCGCTGCCAAGACTTACGATATCGAAGTGTGGCTGCCTGCACAAAATACCTACCGCGAAATCTCTTCGTGCAGCAATTGCGAGGCATTCCAGGCGCGGCGCATGCAGGCGCGCTTTCGCAATGAAAAAGGCAAACCGGAACTGCTGCATACCCTGAATGGTTCAGGACTGGCAGTCGGACGTACACTGGTAGCAATTCTGGAGAACTGCCAGAATGCCGATGGCAGCGTATCCATTCCGGAAGCCTTGCAACCCTATATGGGCGGCCTAGACCGGCTTGCCGCACCGGATAAAAAATGAATTACGCATCACTTGTCTCATCACTTCAGGAGGTCTTTAATCATGCAGAATGAAACCGGCAACAATATTGGCAGCAGCAACGATACCACCCAACTCGAAGCTGAGGTGCGCAGCGCCGTCGCGCAAGGTGACAACGTTCAGGAAACAGTGCAGCACCTGACGCTCGCAGCACTGAGCGCGCAAATCCATGATCTTGCTTCTTTACGCCGCATCATGACTGCGGTAATGCAGGGTGCGCGTGAGGGAGCACAGCAAAAGTTGCAGCAAACGACTGCCCAGGCACATACGGCGCAAACCCAGTTAACCGATGCCGTCGCCGGACTGGATGCCGCACTGGCGCAGCTTGCTGAAGCTTCAAAACTAGCAGTGGAGGAGGCGACGGGACGGGCGCAGAAATTTTCCAATGAGGAGCTCGCGCGCACGCGCGCCGACCTGGAAAGCCTGGAGAGCTTGTTCCTGGAAACGCTGCAAGTCTCGGCCTCAGCCGCCAAGGGGCTGGTGGCAGATACCCTGCACGATCTGGTCGCCCATGCGAAGCGCAACGGCACCGCTGTCGGTAGTCAGTTGAAAGATACTCTGACAATCTTCACTCAGCAAATGACCTCAGTCGGCCACGCTCAGCTGGAAGCAGGCGTGAAGTTGACGCATGCCACCACCGACCTGCTGCGCAAAATTGCCGCTGGCGTACTCAGCGGCTTGGCGGAGCGGGTCAAGCCAGGCGACAAGCCCAAGGATAGCTAATGCTTTGGCAGGCACTGATGGCGGCGCGCGACCTCGGCCGTCTGCACGAGATCGCCTCGATCCTGATTCACCACGGTTTCGGCCACATGGTGCACCGGATGGGACTTGCCAGTGCGCTGGAGCGGGCTGGCCGAGTATTGCACTGGCATGCAGCGGAGGAAATGGCCCACCTCGAAACGCATGCCCGGGTACGGCTAGCACTGGAAGAACTGGGACCGACTTTCGTCAAGCTCGGCCAGATTCTCGCTACCCGCGTAGACCTTTTTGCGCCCGAGTGGATCGCCGAGTTCAGCAAGCTGGAGGACAGCGTGCCTGCTGTTCCCTATCCCGCGATACTTCAACAGCTCACCGAAGACCTGGGCGCCGCGCCTGAGGAGATATTCGCCGCGTTCGATCCACAACCTCTGGCAGCCGCATCCATCGCCCAGGTACACCGCGCCCGCCTCAAAGACGGCAGCGAAGTGGTGGTCAAGATACGCCGACCCGGCATCCTGCAGATCATCGAGTCTGATCTGCGCTGGCTGTCGAGGTTGGCAGAATGGGCCGAGACGGAAAACCCGGAACTGCGCTATTTCCGCCCGCAGGAAATAGTGCGACAGTTTGCCCAATCACTGCGGCACGAGCTCGATTTCACCACCGAATGCCGCAATGCCGAACGCATCGCAGCAAATTTTGCGGGGTATACTGACCCGAATTCCCCACCTAATCCACCTGCTGGCGATATCGCACCTGCGCTCATCGTTATCCCTCGTGTCTATTGGCAATGGACCGGAGAGCGGGTATGTGTGCAGGAATATATCGATGGCATCCCCGGGCGCGACCTTGCTGCTGTCGATCATGCAGGCCTTGACCGCAAGATACTCGCCCACCGCGGCGCGCGCGCGGTGATGAAGATGGTCATCAAGGATGGCTTATTTCATGCCGACCCGCACCCTGGCAACGTGTTCTATCTGCCCGGCAACCGCCTCGCTTTCATTGACTTTGGCATGGTCGGGCGGCTTACTGAAGAACGTCGCGACCAGTTAGTCCGTCTTTTGCTGGGACTGCTGCAACATGACCACACGAGCGTCATCGACGTGCTGCTCGACTGGACGAGCGACGGCGTGGTAGATGAAAGCAGTCTGATACTATCGATCCAGACCTTCGTCGAGCAATACCAGGGTGTGCCGTTGAAACAGCTCAGGTTCGGCACCATGTTCTCGGAAATCGTAGCCAGCTTGCGCGAGCACCGGCTTGTCCTGCCACCCGATTTGGCGCTGCTCACCAAGGCGTTCATCACGCTCGAAGGCATGGGATGTGAACTTGAGCCGGACTTTGACATGGCTGGCGAAGCACTACCGCTGTTGCGTGACGAGGTGGCTGCTCGCTACACTCCCTCGGCGCTGGTTAAACGTGGCTGGCGGGCGACCAGCGAAATGATTGGCATCATCGCTGACTTGCCGCATGATCTCTCCCGACTGCTGCGCGCTGCCCGACGCGGCAAACTGGATATTCATATTGATGTCACGCACCTCAAACACGTTGGTGACCAACTCGATGGCGCTGTCAACCGGCTCGCTGCTGGTCTCATTGTCGCTGCGCTCATTGTCGGCTCCTCCATCGTCATGACCGTAACTGGTGGCCACACTTTGTTTGGATTTCCTCTCTTTGGAGTACTCGGCTCCTTCTGCGCGACAGTCGGTGGAATATGGTTATTGCGTTCAATCCGGCGCAGCAACAAAGCAGACCGGGAGAGCAAACCGTAATGCGGAGCGGAAGAATTCTGCGAAACTGATGCGGCCAAGGCCGCTATTGATGTACAAGATGAATTTTTCAAAATGGCGGGCGGATATGCCCGCCATTTTTTGTAATTAGCCCTTCAGTGCGGACATCGGTGCACCAAAATTGATGTGGAAAGCTGCCCCACCAATCACAAGTGCCGGTACCGATTTAACACCAGCCGCTTCAGCGGCTGCAATGCGCCCTGATTGCTCACCAAGATGCACATGTTCCACTTCGTAACGGGCGGGATCCAGAGCATCAGCAATCTGACGCTCGGCTTCAACACAGACGGGACAACCAGCATGATAAAAAATAGCAGGTGTTTTCATAAGTTAATCTCCAGAAATTTTAGATGTCCGTGGGGGCTACCCACGTTCGCAAGAACCAATAAACCGTGAATGCGACCCGCTAATTATAATCTCTAGCCGCATTCCCGCGCCAGCGGCTTGTCAGGCCAAAACCCGAAACAAATCTTATCCTGTTGATTATAAATTGTTAAATTACATTGTTATAAGTCGTGATTTATTGCACCGAATTCTCTACTTTCAGTGACAGCGCCAGTGTATACAACATCTTTCTGCTTTCGCCGGTGATTTCCGCTGCCAGCTTCACCGCCTGTTTCAGCGGCAGATTCTCCAGCAGCAACTCCAGCGTATGCCGGGATAGATCGCTGATCCCGGCCTCATCCTGAGCTTCTACCCCGGACAGCAGCAACACAAATTCCCCTTTCTGCTGGTTGACATCGGCTTGCAGCCACGCCAAGGCATCACCCAGAGCGCAGGTGTGGATGGTTTCGAACAATTTCGTCAGCTCTCTGGCAAGAGTGATCTGGCGCTGCGCACCCAGCACCGTAACCAGGTCTGCTACACATTCGAGAATGCGGTGGGGTGCCTCATAAAATACCAGCGTGTGGGGTTGTGACTTTAATCCTTCCAATGTACGTTTGCGTGCCCCGGTCTTGGCTGGGAGAAACCCGTAAAACAGAAAATGTGGTTCGGCGATTCCGCTCGCCGACAGCGCACATAACGCGGCGTTTGCACCGGGTATTGGCGTCACTCTGTAGCCCTGTTCGCGTACCAGACTAACCAGAATGGCTCCGGGGTCGGAGACTCCTGGGGTGCCGGCATCGGTGACCAGGGCGACGGACTTCCCTGCTGCAAGTAAAGCGATGATCTTCTCCGCAGCGGTGCGTTCGTTGTGCTGATGCAGGGCCATCATCTTTCCGGCTAGCGAGTGATGCGTCAGCAAATGTCCGGTAGTGCGCGTATCCTCGGCAGCGATCACGTCCACTGCTGCAAGTATGTCCAGCGCGCGCAGACTGATGTCGCGCAGATTCCCTATGGGGGTGGCAACCACATATAATGTATTTTTGGGTAGCATGGTTTCACACTGCTGCATTTCGTTCCGATTTTTCTATCTGCTATTGATCACTGCACTATACGGCAGCCCGTGGCCATTTTCCACCTGACCGGCAAAACGGCCGCTGTTGCGTGGCAGTGCAGCGAATAGCGTAGCACCGAATCACGCCGAGATCTGGCGATAGCGAGGTACGCTAAAATGAAGGGTGGCGAAGCCGAACAATATGCGGCAGAATTTCTGCAACGGCAACACCTTGTTTTGCTGGAAAGGAACTACCACTGCCGCTTTGGTGAAATTGACCTCATCATGCGTGATGGCGCGACATTAGTGTTCATTGAGGTAAGGATGCGCACGAGTCAAGTTTTTGGCGGCGCGGCAGCCAGCATCACATTATCCAAGCAGACAAAATTGCTGCGTACGGCGCGGCACTATCTTGCCAGGTTAAGATCCGTGCCGCCATGCCGCTTTGATGCTGTGTTATTGTCCGGTAGCGACGGCTTGGAAGTAGAATGGATCAAGAACGCTTTCGGCGAGTAGCGGATCTGTGTATCTGTTTTAAGTGGTATTTGCCATCTCTCAAAATCTTTGTCGGATCGACTCAAGGGTCACTGCAAACAACAGGAGCGGATTACATGAAAAATACAAATCGAAACTGGCTACTGCTTGCCTTGTTGTTGCCGGCCCTCTCCGGTTGCGAAGTATTCGTTGCCACCGGCATTATCACCGGTGTTGGTACCGGTCTTGCGGTGTCCGAAGATCGGCGTACCAGCGGCACCTTTGTTGAAGATGAGGGAATTGAAATGAAGAGTGCCAAGCTTATCAGAGAAAAACTGGGTGCCAATGTGCATATCAATGTCACCAGCTTCAACCGTAACGTGCTGCTCACCGGCGAGGCGCCTACCGAAGCCATGAAAAAAGAAGTCGAAAATCTGATCAAGGACATAAGCAACGTGCGCAATGTCACCAACGAAATCGCTGTTGCTAATGCGAGCACGCTCATTTCCAGAAGTAATGACATGGTAATCACAACAAAGGTCAAAGGACGCTTCCTGGATGGCGGCAGATTTCAGATAAATCATGTAAAGGTGGTGACGGAAAATGGTGTGGTCTACTTGCTGGGGTTGGTTAAACGTCAAGAAGCAGAAAGTGCAGCGGAGATTGCCAGTTCCACCAGCGGGGCATTGAAAGTAGTAAAAGTATTCGAGTATCTGGATTAATTTCCAGATCCCTGATGCCTCTGCTAGAGAATCACTTCCGATGACGCTGCAATCATTTCTCTTGGCCGCAAGATTGGACGAAGATACGCGCCTGACCGTTTATGCCTATGCTCCCTCCTGATTTCCTCGCCCAACTCCGTTCTCTGCTTCCCTCTGACCGACTTTATACCGATCCGGTCGATTGCTACGCCTATGCCTATGACAACAGTCGAAAAATTTTCCCGCCAGAGGCTGTTACATTTCCACTTACAGCGGGTGAGGTGCTGAGTATTGTCGCGTTGTGCAATATACACAATATCCCGCTTACACCGCGTGGACGCGGTACTGGCACAGCAGGCGGCAGCCTTCCTGAGCAGGGTGGTGTGGCATTGTCGCTGGAGCGCATGCTGCGCATCATTGCAGTTGATGCCGCGAATCGCGTTATCGTAGCTGAGCCTGGCGTGCTCAATCAGTCGGTGCAAGATGCGGCCAGAGTCCACGGTTTTTTCTGGCCCCCCGATCCTTCCAGCGCGGCTTACTCCAGCATAGGTGGCAATCTTGCCACCTCCGCCGGTGGCCCGCATGCGGTGAAATATGGCACCACCCGCGATCATGTACTGGGATTAAAAGCCGTAACAGGCAAAGGTGATGTTATCAAGACTGGCTGCTACACCACCAAAGGGGTGGTGGGATACGACCTAACGCGACTTCTAATCGGTTCCGAGGGAACGCTGGCTATCATCACCGAAGCAACGCTCAAGCTTACTCCTCTACCGCCAACCCAAGATGGCCTCACTGCGCATTACCGCGATGCTGCAAGTTGCGCTGCTGCAATCGTTGCAATCATGGCGCTTCCTCAAGTACCCAGTGCTCTTGAGTTTCTGGATGCGGGTTCATTGAACCTGATACGTGAACGCTTCCCTGAAATGCTGCCAACGGACACCTGCGCCATGCTGATGATCGAGGTGGATGGATCTTCCCGTGATATCTTGGACTCAACTGAGGCGATTCTGTCTGCTTGCCGTAACGGTGGACTGCTGCGTGCGGAGCGGGTGCCGGATGCCGCCACTCTGTGGCAAGCCCGCAAAGCACTGTCGCCACTGCTGCGCGATATCGCACCGAAAAAGATCAATGAAGATGTGGTGGTGCCAGTTGCCGCACTACCAGAATTTTTGGATGGACTAGAGCAATTAAGCGGCAGGTATCAGATTGCCAATATTAATTTTGGCCATGCCGGCAACGGCAATATACACGTCAATTTGCTGGTGAACCCGGACCATAGTGGTGAAATGGAACGGGCAGAGAAATGCCTGGCCGAGGTATTCGATCTGGTGATAAAACTTAACGGCACGTTGTCGGGCGAGCACGGCATCGGCAGCGAGAAGCGCGCTTATATTGGCAAGGAGGTTGATGCGACAACGCTTGCCCTGATGAAAGCCATCAAGCGGGTGTTTGACCCAAACAATATTCTCAACCCGGGTAAGCTGTTTCCCTAGACCCGGCATCCGCTCCGATATTTCTGTCAGCGCGCCTTAAGCAACTCCGCAATGTCGTGGGCAAATACATCTCTGCCCTTGCCATTACTCACATACACCCGCAGCTTTCCTGCCATGTCGAGAATATAGGTTCCGGTGGAGTGCTCCAGGTGCTGGTCCGGAGCCACTCCTGCCTGCTGCTGATAAACAACTTTAAATTCCTGGGCAATTTCTTGCGTGGCTTGCGCATCGCCGGAGAGACCCAGAAATGTCGGATCAAATGCAGATACGTATTGCGCCAGCAACGCGGAAGTATCGCGCTCCGGGTCGATCGTCACAAACAGTACTTGCACTCGCTCGGCATCCTTGCCCAGTTTCTTCATGGCAGCGGCCAACTCCCCCATGGTCGCGGGACATATGTCGGGGCAGTGGGTATAGCCGAAAAACAGCACTACCACTTTGCCCTTGAAATCCGCCAAGGAACGCACCTTACCAGTATGATCGCCCAGCTTGAAGTCCCGGCCAAATGCGGCGCCGGTAATATCTGTGGCAAGGAATGTCGGTTTGGCTTCGGCGCGATCGGCCTCACCGCTGCAGCCAGCCAGAGAAATTAGCACCAGCCCCGCAGCAACCAGAAATACATTAAGAAATTTCACGGGGCCGCTCAAAAGCGGATGTAGTGATCTACCAGCAGTGCGACAAACAACGCGGCCAGATATATGATCGAGAAACGGAATGCCTTACGTGCAAGCTGATCACTGTAATCGCGATAAATCTTTACTGCGTAATACAGGAAAACAGCGTCCAGCACTACCGCACCGGCGAGATAAATCAGCCCGCTCATCTTGGTGACATAGGGCATCAGCGTCACGGCAATAAGTATCAGCGTATACAGCAGCACGTGCAGACGGGTATATTTGTCGCCATGTGTTACCGGCAGCATGGGCATGCCGACTTTAGCGTACTCCAGCTTGCGATAGAGCGCCAGCGCCCAGAAATGAGGTGGCGTCCATGCAAAAATGATAAGAAACAGCAGCAATGCATCGGCGGAGACCTCCCCGGTCACTGCCGTCCAACCAAGCACTGGTGGCATTGCACCGGAAGCACCGCCGATGACTATATTCTGCGGCGTCATCGGTTTCAGTATCACCGTATAAATGATGGCATAACCGACGAAAGTCGCCAGAGTCAACCACATGGTCAGGGGATTCACCAACTCGTGGAGTATGTAGAGTCCAGCACCGCCAACCAGCGCCAGGAAGAAAAAGGTTTCCGGTGAGGTAACCGTTCCCTGAGGCAAAGGCCTGCCACGCGTGCGTGCCATCACTGCATCAATTTTCTGCTCCACTAGACAATTGACGGCTGCAGCCGCGCCCGCCACCAGTGCAATTCCCAAAGTTCCAAAAATCAGTGCGTTCAACGGAACCGCGCCGGGCACGGAAAGAAACATGCCGATAATCGCGGTGAAAACGATGAGCGAAACAACCCGTGGCTTGGTCAATTGATAAAATTGCTGCATACGTGTTGCGGTATGCTGCCAAACCAAGCTAGTTGCCATGACAATTGTCTCCTAATTCATTTCTAAGCTTAAAATCAACCCGCAACGCATATTGTTCAGGCCACATCTCAGTGTTTTGTCCCTAACGCATGCTCAATCTGCGAGACTTTGAGCAGTTTTTTGATATCTTTGGCTATTTTCGCAGCATCTGGATCCTTGGGAAAACGCATCATCAAGTTTCCTACCGGGTCTATCAAGTAAATATGATCGCGTTGCGATGCTGGTGCTGGAAATTCCTCGCGTAACTGGCTATCTTTCGCATTGATCAGCCACATGCCCTTGTATTCTTCTACCAAACCGGGTTCGGGCAATCCATCATCGTCTATCAGCCACACCCGTTCTATGCGGTCTTTTTCAGTGTGTTGCATCATCCGCACCTGTCGCATGTAATACAGCTTTTTGCGACACCCTTCATCGCATGTACTCGAATCCAGCGTCAGCAACACCCATTTACCACGTAATTGACGGATACGGAATATCGTGTCATCGACCTGATTCAGTGCACTACCCTGCAATTGCTTGACTTCAATCAGCTCACCGTAGTTGTCGCTCGCCGGCCGTACCTTGGAAAAATACAGCAGGTAAGAAATGAAGACCGGCGCACACATCAGCACTAGCATTAGCAGCAGCTTACGTTTGCTTCTTCTGGGAACGCTCTCGTTTGACACTCAACACCAAATAAATAATCAGGATCGTCAGCGCCATGGCATACCATTGAAACGCATAACCCAAGTTTCTGGCAGCGCCTGAATCTGGACGATCCCACTGGCGCACCAGACCATCTTTTAAATCGTCTTGTTGCAGTATCACCACTGGTTGTAATATAAGCCCTGTAGCCTCACGATAGCGTTCCAGGTGCAAATTTTCCCAGACCTGTCCCGATACTGTTTCTGTGGAAAGCTCCAGCGTTCTTTGCGTCGGCGAAATCGCAATTCCTGAAACAACTACCTGATCAGTCGGTGTCACGATTTCCGGCAATTTACTGCGGTCACCACCAGCTACTATCCATCCCCGATTGACCAGAACATGCATGGAGCTTGTACCCAACCGGAGCGGCGTAATAATATGATAACCTGCGATTCCTTGGTATATCTTGTTATCAAGGTAAATCGTGTGCGCTGGAACATAGCTGCCACGCGCCTCAACTCGACGAAATTTAAGATCCTCCAAGCTGGCTGGGATAGTTGATATCGCAACCGCGGATTGCTGCGATAGCCGCTCAAGCTGCTCCTGCCGCGCCTCTTTCTCCTGTGCCCGTGATAACTGCCAGTTACCAAGTAGCAGCATGACCACCATGACCGATACTGTAGCGGCTGTGGACCATAATCGCGGTCGGAACCGCCAGCCTGAAATAGTCATTGGATAGTACGCTGAACTCGGCTAAACTCCCGACCTGACCCCGTACCCGAAAGAAGAATAAATTTTGAAAATCGTTGCGATCCTATTTTTTCTATTCATACTTGCCAGTCTGGCATCCGCGATGTACTACCTAGTCAAGGATAAGGGACATAGTACACGCGCAGTCAAAGCTCTTACGCTACGTATCGGTTTATCCGTTATTCTGTTCGCCCTGATGATGCTGGGGTTCTATCTCAGCAACACCCCGGCCACCTGATCCCAGATCAAAAACTCAGGGAGCAGGCATCTGCTATTACTGCACCGACGGTACCTATTTTCAGGCTACCGCCGGCTAGCTGTATCTATACCAGATAAACGAAGATAAACAATCCCAGCCAGACCACATCCACGAAGTGCCAGTACCAAGCCACCCCTTCAAAACCAAAATGGTGTTCAGGCGTGAAATGCCCGGATAGGCAGCGACACAGAATCACTATCAGCATGATAGTGCCCACTGTCACATGGAAACCATGGAAACCAGTCAACATGTAGAATGACGCGCCGTAGGCTCCGCTCGTCAACTTCAAGTTGAGTTCAGAGTATGCATGGCCGTACTCATAGATTTGACAGGCTAGGAAAGTAATCCCCAAGGCTATCGTCAGGAACAATGACAAATTCAGCTGGCCGCGCTTGTTAAGTTTGAGTGCCCAATGTGCCCAAGTGCAGGTTACCCCCGAGGTCAGCAGCAGTGCCGTGTTGATTGCCGGCAGCCCCCATGGGCCCATGGGAGTAAACTGCTCACTTGCACCCGGACCGGCAGTCGGCCAGCCGCCCACAAAATCCGGCCACAATATTTTATGCTCCAGGTCGGCGAGCCAGGGAACCGACAGCGCTCGCATGTAATACAGCGCACCAAAAAATGCGGCGAAAAACATCACTTCGGTAAAAATAAACCAGCTCATTCCCCAGCGGAAAGACATATCCACCTGTTTGTTGAACATGCCGGCTTCGCTTTCCCGTGCCACGGTACGGAACCAGACGAAAATCATGTAGAAAAGAACGGCAAAACCAATTGCCAGCAGTCCTTTCCCGATTGGTAGACTATTGACGCTAAATGCTGCACCAAACCCCAGGAAGAACAGCGCTATCGACCCTATCATAGGGTAAGTCGATGGCGGTGGAATGTAATAGCTATCTGTTTGACTTGATTCGTGGCTCATGTCCTCTCTCCTGCCTATGGTTTAATTAATCTCTAGCTTGTTACCAGCTTGACCATCATTAGTATGCTGGTCACAAATATCGCCGCACCAACGATGCCCGCAACAATCACCTGCCCTAGTGTCAACGTTGCCGCATCATGATCGTGATCACTTTTTTTGCGTATACCGAAAAAAGCCCATGATACTGCTTTCATGGCCTGGAAGAACGACGCCTTGCGCTGCACCTTATTTTCGTTCTTCAAATCGGTTTCGCCTTGCCACCCGCATCGACCGAGTCACTGCTCAGTTCAAAAAATGTATATGAAATGGTCATGACTGTCACATCGTCCGGCAAGCTTGGCTCTATCATGAATTGCACCGGCATTTGCCGCACCTCATTTGGTTTCAGCACCTGCCTGGTAAAGCAAAAACACTCCAGTTTTTTCAAATGCTGTGCGAGCAGTTGCGGGCTGTAACTCGGTATCGCCTGGCCCGCCACTTCACGATCCGAATTGTTCCTAACCTCATACATCACTTCCACCAACTCGCCAGGATGGATCCGTACACTGGCTTGCATGGGCTTGAATTGCCAAGGCAAGCCACGTGTATTGGCGTCCAATTCAACCGTTAACCAGCGGCTGGTGTCTACCTGAACATTCTCCGTCAGCGCATCTGCCTTCAGCAGATTATTGACTCCAGCAACTTCACAGATCTTTTCATAAAGCGGTACCAGCGCGAAACCGAAGCCAAACATTGCTACTGAAACGATCAGCAGCTTTTTCATCATCGTCGTATTTGCCTGGGCTACACTCATTTACAATTTTTTCATTATAGCCAAAACAAACATACCTATCACGACCGCCAGCAAAATCAACAGTGTTTTATGTTTCCCGCGCTTCCTGTCATCTGCGTGCTGTGGCATCCCGTACCCGTTACTTGACGACCGGGGGTGTCACCCAACTGTGGTACGGCGCCGGTGATGGCAAATCCCACTCCAACGTGGTAGCTCCATCCCACGGCTTGGCTTCTGCTTTCTTGCCGCCACGGATACACTTCACCACTGCAGCGAGGAACACCAGTTGGCTCAAACCAAAGCCGAATGCACCAATGCTGGAGATCATGTTGAAATCGGCGAACTGCAAAGCGTAGTCTGGAACACGACGCGGCATGCCTGCCAGTCCCAGGAAGTGTTGTACAAAGAAGGTAACGTTGAAGAAAAGCATCGACAACCAGAAATGCAATCTTCCCAGTGATTCATCGTACATATTACCGGTCCATTTCGGCAGCCAGTAATAGACTCCACCGAACAGAGCAAACAACGATCCCGATACCAGCACATAATGGAAGTGTGCAATCACATAGTAGGTTTCCTGTACCTGGATATCCACCGGTATCACCGCACACACTACCCCGCTGAACCCACCTATGGTAAACAGGAAAATGAAGCCAATGGCAAACAGCATCGGCGTTTCAAAGCTCATCGAGCCCTGCCACATGGTAGCCGTCCAGTTGAATACTTTCACCCCGGTTGGTACCGCGATCAGCATGGTGGTATACATGAAAAACAACTGCGCTGTCACCGGCATTCCCACGGTAAACATGTGATGCGCCCAGACGATGCACGACAGAATGGCGATCGAGGCAGTGGCATAAACCATCGACGAATAACCAAACAGCGGCTTGCGCGAGAAGGTTGGCAGGATTTCGGAGATGATGCCGAATGCCGGCAATATCATGATATAAACTTCCGGATGCCCGAAGAACCAGAAAATATGCTGGAACATTATCGGGTCCCCGCCGCCCGCCGCGTTGAAGAAGTTGGTGCCGAAATGACGGTCGGTCAGCAGCATGGTGACCGTGCCTGCCAGTACCGGCATTACCAGCACCAGCAGGTAAGCAGTGATCAGCCAAGTCCAGACAAACAGCGGCATCTTCATCAGCGTCATTCCCGGTGCGCGCATGTTGAGAATGGTGGTGATGATGTTGATCGAGCCCATGATGGAGGAAGCGCCCAGGATGTGGACTGCGAAAATCATCATGTCCATGCCCATGCCCATCTGCACCGACAGTGGCGGATAGAACGTCCAACCACCGGCACCGGCACCGCCTGGGACAAAAAATGCCGCCACCAGCAGCAATGCTGCCGGCGGCAACAACCAGAAACTCCAGTTGTTCATGCGGGCAAAAGCCATGTCCGGAGCGCCGATCATCAGCGGTACCTGCCAATTGGCAAAGCCAACAAAGGCCGGCATGATCGCGCCGAACACCATTATCAGGCCGTGATTTGTCGTCAGCGAGTTAAAAAACTCCGGGGTCATTAGCTGCATACCGGGCTGAAATAATTCAGCCCGAATGCCAAATGCCATCAACCCGCCAACTATGAACATGGAAAAAGAGAACCACAGGTACATCGTGCCGATGTCCTTGTGATTGGTCGTCGTCAACCAGCGCATCATGCCTTTAGGGGGGCCGTGTGCGTGATCGTCGTGACCGTGCTCGTGTCCGTGGCCGTGGCCGTGTGCGTGATCGTCGTGTACTGCTGCCATGGTTCTTCTCCTTAGTACTTACTTATTTTCTGAATGCGTTAATTTCGGATGGCTGTACTACGTCACCTGT
>JAPLQS010000056.1 GCA_026399575.1 Nitrosospira sp.
AATCTTCTCCACCTGCAACTGCTCCACCTTGTTGCGATAACTATAACGGTTGATGCGTGCCATCCCGGTATCCACCACATACCGGATGCCGGGAACGGTGAGCGAAGTCTCCGCCACATTGGTGGCCAGCACGATGCGCCGGGCGCCGCCCGGCTTGAATACGCGTTCCTGCTCGGCGAACGACAGCCGCGCAAACAATGGCAGAATTTCCGCGCCAGCCGGATGGTGCTTGCGCAACGCCTCGGCAGTCTCGCGGATTTCACGCTCGCCGGGGAGAAACACCAGCACGTCGCCGGAACCCGAACGCACGGCTTCGTCCACCGCATCGAGTATGCCCTGCTCGACATCGGCATCGCCTTCGCCCTCGACCGCGATGGGGCGATAACGCATTTCCACCGGATACATCCTGCCCGACACCTCGATCACCGGTGCATTGTCGAAATGCCTGGAAAAACGTTCGGCATCGATGGTGGCGGAAGTGATGACAAGCTTGAGGTCGGGCCGCCGGGGAAGCAATTGCTTGAGATAACCGAGTAGAAAATCAATGTTGAGGCTGCGTTCGTGCGCCTCATCGATGATGATCGTATCGTAGGCCGAAAGCGTATGATCGCCCTGGGTTTCCGCCAGCAGGATGCCGTCGGTCATGAGTTTGATGTAAGTATCCGCGCCCACCTTGTCGGAGAAGCGCACTTTGTAGCCCACGGCGTGGCCCAACGGACTGTTGAGCTCTGCAGCAATGCGCGCCGCTACCGTACGTGCCGCAATGCGCCGTGGCTGGGTGTGACCGATCATCCCGGCCACGCCACGTTTGAGTTCGAGACAAATCTTCGGCAATTGGGTGGTTTTGCCGGAGCCGGTCTCGCCGCATACGATCACCACCTGATTTGCTGCTATCGCACGCGCGATCTCTCCCCGCTGCGCGACTACTGGCAGGTCTTCGGCATAAACGGGTGCCGGCAGATTGGCGAGACGCCGCGCCAGATCGGCGGCTGAGTACTTTTTCATTGGACTATCTGATTGAGCAAGGCGCCCATTTTACCGTGGCAGGGCTTCTGACAGATCACAAATAAGGCGCAGATGCTGTTCATGGATGCTAGTAGGCGCAAATCCTGTATCATTACGGCTTCCAAATTACGTCCTGTGCTCCATGAAAATTACCTTCCTGGATTTCGAGCAGCCCATAGCCGAGCTTGAAGCAAAAATCGAGGAACTGCGCTTTGCCCAGGACGATTCCGCACTGGATATCTCAGCCGAGATATCCCGTCTGCAAAAGAAGAGCCTGACACTCACCAACGGCATCTACGCCAAGCTTACGCCCTGGCAGATTTCACAGGTGGCACGACACCCGCAGCGGCCCTACACGTTTGACTATGTCCAGCATCTGTTTACCGATTTCGAGGAATTGCACGGCGATCGGAATTTTGCCGATGACCATGCCATCGTCGGCGGATTGGCGCGTTTCGACGGTCAGACGGTGATGGTTATCGGCCACCAGAAGGGGCGCGACACCAAGGAAAAAATCCATCGCAATTTCGGCATGCCCAAGCCGGAAGGCTATCGCAAGGCGCTGCGGTTGATGCGTCTGGCGGAAAAATTCGCAGTGCCCCTGCTTACTTTCATTGACACTCCAGGCGCGTATCCCGGCATTGATGCCGAAGAGCGCGGCCAATCCGAAGCCATCGGGCGCAATCTGTATGTGCTGGCAGAACTGAAAATACCGGTGATCTGCACCATCATCGGTGAAGGTGGTTCCGGCGGTGCGCTGGCGGTCGCGGTAGGTGATGCAGTACAAATGCTGCAATATGCGACTTACTCCGTCATTTCTCCCGAAGGCTGCGCCTCAATTCTGTGGAAAAGCGCGGACATGGCGCCGGAAGCTGCCGAAATCATGGGCATTACCGCGCATCGTCTCAAAACCATGGGCCTGATCGACAAGATCATCAGCGAACCGGCCGGTGGCGCCCACCGCGATTATCCGCTGACCATGCAGTTCGTAAAGAAGGCATTGCAGGAATCGCTCAAGCAGTTGCAGGGTTATTCCACGGAAATACTGTTGCAAAAACGCTTCGAGCGGCTGATGGGATATGGCAAGTTCAAGGAAGTCAAAATCAAGTAGCCTCTCCAACCGCACCGAGAAGATATTGCGCGGGCAAATCGAGCGGGGAAATCACCTGATTGTGGCGTTGAGCGGCGGGGTGGATTCGGTCGTGCTGCTGGATTTGCTTGCCGCACTGTCGCTCAAAATGCAGTTCAAGCTCTCCGCTGTTCACGTCAATCACGGCATCAGCGCCAATGCAGATAAGTGGGGCAAATTCTGCCGCGATCTGTGCCGCACATCTGGTATCCCGCTAAAAATTGCCAAGCTGAAAATCAGCAGAGAATCCGGCGTAAGCCTGGAGGCGGCTGCCCGCGATGCGCGTTACCAGGTATTTGGTAAACTCAAGGCCGATTATGTGGTGCTGGCGCAACATCTGGACGATCAGGCTGAAACCCTGTTGCTGCAATTATTGCGCGGCGCCGGAGCAAAAGGACTGGGGGCGATGCCGCTAGTCCGAAAGCAATCGTCAGACCTTGCGCCACGGATACTGCGGCCATTGCTCGAAATGCCGCGCAGCGAGATCGAGAGTTACGCCCGTAACAACCAATTGCACTGGATTACTGATGAAAGCAACACTGATGTTTCTTTCGACCGGAATTTTTTGCGCCATGAAATCTTTCCTGTGCTGGAACAGCGCTTTCCTTCCTACCGCACCACATTTCTGCGCGCCAGCCGCCACCTGGCGGAGGCATCCAGTCTGCTGGATGAATTGGCTGCAGCAGACGGCAACAACTGTAGTGTTGCGGGCAAGCTTCAGGTTGAAGGCTTACGCAAGTTAGACTCCCCGCGCGCGAAAAACCTGTTGCGCCATACTCTGGTACAGCAAGGTGTCACGTTGCCGAGCACGGTGAAGCTGGAAGAAATCCTGCGGCAATTGCTGTCATCCCGTCCCGATGCAAAATTGCATATCGCTTTTGGCAATACTGAAATCCGCTGTTTCAAGGGAGCGCTGCATGTTCGCCCGCTGGCTGTGCCCGCTGCAACGGATTGGCTGTTGGCATGGCGCGGCGAGAAATTGCTGGGAATTCCCGAACTGGGCGGCACGGTCAGTTTCCTGCAGCAGAAAGGTACAGGAATCAATCTGTCAAAGCTGATGGAGAAAGCCGTCACCATTCGACCGCGCCAGGGGGGGGAACGTTTGCGCCCCGATTGCAAACGTCCGCGCCGCAGCCTCAAGAACCTGTTGCAAGAAGCGGCATTACCGCCATGGGAACGAGAGATGTTGCCCTTGCTGTTCAGCGGCAAGCATCTGGTATGGGTGCCGGGAATCGGCATCGACTGTGAGTTTCAGGCGGCGGCTGGAGAGCCGGGTTTGGTGGTAAAGTGGCAGCGTAACTAGCACTCGCCCTTCTATACTTGATAAATACCCGAATCCATTCCATGGCCAAATCAAAATCCACTTATTCCTGTACCGAGTGCGGCGGACAGACTCTGAAATGGCAGGGCCAATGTCCGCATTGTCAGGCATGGAACACGCTGGTCGAAACCATCGCTGAAAAAACCGCATCGCGCTTCACCCCCGTGTCTGAAACCAGCAAGGTGCAAAGCTTGAGCATGGTGGAGGCAGGGGAAGAACAGCGTTATTCCACCGGCGTGGCCGAGTTCGACCGGGTGCTGGGCGGCGGGCTGGTGCATGGTGGAGTGGTATTGCTGGGGGGCGACCCTGGTATCGGCAAATCCACTTTGCTGCTGCAGACGCTCTGCCACATGTCGGCCGCACACAATGTGCTGTATGTCAGCGGCGAAGAATCGGCACGGCAGGTGGCATTGCGTGCCAAGCGCCTGGCGCTCGATGCCAGCGCGGTGCATATGCTGGCAGAAATCCAGCTGGAGCGTATCCAGTCGGTGCTCGGCGAGCGCAAGCCCGACATCGCGGTAATCGATTCGATCCAGACGGTCTATTCCGAGGCGCTGCAATCCGCACCCGGCTCGGTTGCCCAGGTGCGCGAGTGCGCTGCCCAGTTGACGCGGCTGGCCAAGGCCAGCGGCACCTGCATCATTCTGGTGGGGCATGTGACCAAGGAAGGGGCGCTGGCTGGGCCGCGCGTGCTGGAGCACATGGTGGATACGGTACTGTATTTCGAGGGTGACACCCACTCCAGTTTCCGCCTGATCCGTGCTTTCAAGAACCGTTTCGGCGCGGTGAACGAGCTGGGCGTATTCGCCATGAGCGAAAAAGGCCTGCGCGAAGTGAGCAATCCTTCGGCGTTGTTTCTGTCGCATCACGGTGCACAGGTGCCGGGTTCCTGCGTGATGGTGACCCAGGAAGGAACGCGCCCGCTGCTGGTGGAAATCCAGGCGCTGGTGGACGAGGCGCACGCACCCAATCCCCGCCGGTTGAGCGTGGGGCTGGAACAGAACCGGCTGGCGATGCTGCTGGCGGTACTGCACCGTCATGCGGGTATCCCCTGTTTTGATCAGGATGTGTTCGTCAACGCTGTCGGTGGGGTGAAAATCACCGAACCGGGAGCCGATCTGGCAGTGTTGCTTGCCATCGTTTCCTCCCTTAAAAACAAGCCATTGGCGGAGAAAATGGTAGTGTTTGGTGAGGTTGGTCTGGCAGGTGAAGTGCGGCCGGTTCAGCGTGGTCAGGAACGTCTGAAAGAAGCTGCCAAGCTGGGCTTTACCTCGGCGATCATTCCCAAGGCCAATAAACCGAAGCAGTCGATTCCCGGCATCGAGATCATCGCGGTGGAACGCTTGGAAGAAGCGGTTGCAAAAATGCGCTGAAGCGCTGACCAGAGTTGAAACAGCTCGCATGAATCATCGAACCCGGCTGTGGCTGCTGGGCATACTTGCGGTGGCAATGCTGCTGCTGGCAGCCATCATGCCGCCAATTCCCCAGCCTGCCGAATATCACCAGTTCGCCGACCGGCGCAGTTATTTCGGTATCCCGAATTTCTTCGACGTCATTTCCAATATTGCTTTCCTGTTTGTGGGCTTCGCAGGTCTGGCATTCTTGTTGCAGCCGCACGGACCACATTCCAGCGGGATATTTGTCACATTGCCAGAACGTTGGCCTTACCTGATTCTGTTCCTGAGCATGCTGGCTGCAGGTTTCGGCTCTGCCTACTATCATTGGCAGCCGGACAATGAGCGGCTGGTCTGGGACAGACTGCCGATGGCGGCGGGCTTCATGGCGCTGCTTGCCGCAGTATTGACCGAACGCATCAATCCAAGAGTGGGTTTGCAACTGCTGCCTTTTCTGCTTGCGGCTGGAATTGGCAGCGTATTGCACTGGCATTGGAGCGAGCAGGCGGCTGCCGGAAATCTGAATTTCTATCTCGTCGTGCAGTTTTGTTCTCTGCTGCTGGTCCTGTTGCTGGTCACTTTTTTCCCGCCCAGATATAGCCACGGGATGGATATCTATGGAGCGATCGCATGGTATGGTCTTGCCAAGCTGGCAGAACTGGCAGATCAGGAAATTTACGCCGTCGGGCAACTGATCAGCGGCCATACGCTAAAGCATCTGCTCGCAGCGCTGGCTGTTTACTGGATCTTGCGCATGCTGCGAAAACGCAGACCGCTGCCAGAGAAAATATGAACGCGAAAAAATGGCCCGGACTTGCCGGGCCATCTTGCTGCTTCCTGCTCAGATCCTACTTGGTTCTGGCGTAAGGGCTGGGATTGCTGCTGCCCCGGAATGAGTTGCCACGATTGTCACTATCAAACGAACGACCACGGCTGTTGTCCCGGTTACCGTTGGCGCTGTTGGCATTGCGTCCGCTGGTATCGTTTGACCATGTGCGGCTGCGTTTGTGGGCGACATTGGGCGTACCTCTGGACGCGCCACCAGCACCAGGACGCGGCTTGAAGCGCGGCTCCAGGCCCGGCACCACATGCGAGGCAATCTGCTGACCAGTGAAACGTTCGATTTTCTTCAGATTGACACCATCCTTGCCGGAAGCGAATGACACCGCAATGCCCGCTGCGCCAGCGCGGCCGGTGCGGCCGATGCGGTGCACGTAATCTTCAGCAAATTTTGGCAGATCGAAGTTGATGACATGGGTAATGCCGGCGACATCAATACCCCGCGCTGCCACGTCAGTGGCGACCAGTACTCGCAATCCGCCATGACGCAGCTTGGTCAGGGTACGGGTGCGATCGCGCTGGCTCATGTCGCCGTGCAATGCAGCAGCCTCATGCCCCTGGGCAGAGAGATTGTCCGCCAGCGTATCAGCGTCGCGCTTGGTGGCGGTGAAAACGATAGCCTGCTTCAATGCCATATCGCGCAGTAGATGATCCAGCAACCGGTTCTTGTGCGAGAGATCGTCCACATAATGCAGCCGTTGTTCGATGTTATCGAGCCTTGCCTGCTGTGCCGCAATCTGGATGCGCTTGGGTGTTTTCAACAGACGCGCTGCAACCTTGTCGATTGCGCTATCCAGGGTGGCCGAGAACAGCAAGGTTTGGCGGGTGGCAGGCGTGGCTGAAGCAATTCTTTCCACATCATCGATAAAGCCCATATCGAGCATGCGGTCGGCTTCGTCCAGCACCATCATTTCCAGGCGCGAGAAATCGATGCGTCCACGCTGGATGTGATCAATCAGGCGCCCTGGTGTTGCCACCAGAATATCAACTGGTTGTGATAACAGTTTGTTTTGCAGCGGATAAGGCATGCCGCCGAGTATGCTCACCACTTTGACGCGGGGCAGATGCTTGCCGTATTTGGCGGCAGCTTCCGATACCTGCAGCGCGAGTTCGCGCGTCGGGGTCAGCACCAGCACGCGCGGGCCGCGGCTGTGCACTTTGGAAGGTGTGGCAAGGCGATGCAGCGCCGGCAGCATGAACGCGGCGGTCTTGCCGGTGCCGGTCTGGGCTGAGGCCATGATGTCGTGCCCTGCCAGCAATTCTGGAATGGCTTGTTCCTGGATCGGGGTCGGCTCAGTGTAACCGGAGTCGACTATGGCTTTGAGGATAAGGGGATGCAGATTCAGATTTTCAAAAGACACGTTATTTTCCTAATAAGAAATAAAAAATAAACGCGCAAGCAGGAAATGACTGCCGGAGATTAACGGGCAAAGTACCGCTAGCGCAAAACATCGCCGCTAACCAGGGTACTGCGCAATTTCCGGAGGGAGCTTGAAAATCGAAGAGAGGTCAGGAACGATGAACCCGAGAAAAAGGCATGAGCGTGAGCTCGGTAATAATCGCGCGCTTCAACGCCTCTATCTGGGGATGATTCAGCGTTTCGGTCTTGAGCAGTTCCTCCGCGGTACGGTCAAGCAACGCCCGGTTGAGCTGCAGAATGGTGACAGCATGCTTGAAAGCCTGGTCGATGAGCGCACGCACGGCAGCATCGACTACATGCGCGGTCTGTTCGCTGTAATCACGGGTCTGCGACATGGGAATACCGGGCTCCAGGAAGGTCGAGCGTTCGCGATCATAAGTGACGTTGCCCAAAGCCTCGCTCATGCCGTAGCGCAGCACCATGGCGCGGGCAATGTCGGTGGCACGGGCGAGATCGTCTGCTGCACCGGTCGAGATTTCGCTAAACACCACCTGCTCGGCCGCGCGGCCGCCCAGCAGCACGGCCATCTTGTGCTCCAGTTCTGTGCGCGTCATCAGAAACCGGTCTTCGGTCGGCCGCTGGATGGTATAGCCAAGTGCGCCGACACCGCGCGGAATGATCGAGACCTTGTGCACTTCATCGGTGCCAGGCAGGGCCAGCGCCACCATGGCATGACCCAGCTCGTGGAACGCAACAACGCGACGTTCTTGCGGATTGAGCAGGCGATTGCGTTTCTCGAGTCCCGCGATGATGCGCTCGATGGCGTTGTTAAAATCTTCCATGGTTACCGATACGGCCTTGCGCCGGGTGGCAAGCAGCGCCGCTTCGTTGATCAGGTTCGCCAGATCCGCGCCGGTAAAGCCCGGCGTCAGCGCAGCGACTTGCTCGGGTTTTACGTCAAGGTCGAGCTTCACTTTTTTCAGATGCACCGCCAGAATCTGCTCGCGGCCAATCTTGTCCGGGCGGTCCACCAATACCTGGCGGTCAAACCGTCCGGCACGCAGCAATGCTGGGTCGAGGATCTCCGGCCGGTTGGTGGCAGCCAACAGCACCACGCCGCTCTTGGGATCGAAACCATCAAGCTCGGCCAATAGCTGATTCAGTGTTTGCTCTTTTTCATCGTGCCCGCCGAGTCCGTAGGCGCCGCGGGCGCGACCGAGCGAATCCAGTTCATCGATAAAGATGATGGCCGGGGCCACCTGTCGTGCCTGTTCAAACAAATCGCGTACTCTGGCGGCACCGACACCGACGAACATCTCGACAAATTCCGAGCCGGAGATCGAGAAGAATGGCACCCCTGCCTCACCAGCCACGGCGCGCGCCAATAGCGTCTTGCCGGTACCGGGCGGGCCGATCAGCAGAATGCCTTTGGGTGCGCGGCCGCCGAGACGACTATAGCCCTCGGTATCCTTCAGAAAATTGACGATCTCGATCAGCTCTTCCTTGGCTTCGTCAACCCCGGCCACATCCGCGAAAGTAACTTTGATCTCCTTTTCCACGAATACCTTGGCGCGGCTCTTGCCGATCGACATCAGGCCGCCGCTGACGCCGCCACCCATGCGGCGGATTGCGTACAGCCAGATCGCGATGAAGACAGCCATCGGCAGGAGCCAGGACAGCAGGTCGCGAATCCAGGTGCTCTGCACCACTCCGGTGTAGATCACATTGTGCTTGTCCAGCTTGTCGGCAAGCTCGGGTTCCACCCGCGTAGTGACAAATTCCTTTACCCCATCGGCGCCAGTCTCTCTAAGCTTGCCGTAGATATAATCGTGGGTAACCGCGATCTCGGCGATCTTGTCCTGATCCAGCAGGGTCTGAAACCGGCTGTAAGGGATAGGCTCAATCTTGGTGTATTGTTTGTACAAGTTCTGCACGAACAAAACACCGAGCAAGGCAATGATTACGTACCAGAAGTTGATTTGAGTTTTTTTGTCCATTGAATTCTCCCAGCGTGCCTCAATATTAGAGGCAGTTCAGCAGTTGCACTCAGCATAGCACATGGCAAAGACAGACTTGAGCACCTCCAGTCAGCCATGAACGCCTTGCAGTGCCTGAGTGACAGGATCCAGACCGAGGCCGAGTCGTTTGAGGTTGAGTATAAAATCCTGATTCTGGACATAAGTTAGCTATGTCACTGACTTGCTGATATAATGCCGCCCTTTTGCCGTTCCAACCAAGGATTTACCTAATGTCTCGTCCCATCCGCAACATTGCTATCATCGCCCACGTTGATCACGGCAAAACCACTTTGGTGGACAAGCTGTTGCATCAGGCGGGTTCTTTTGCCGCACACCAGCACATCGCCGAGCGGGTGATGGATTCCAATGATATCGAGCGTGAGCGCGGCATCACCATACTTGCCAAAAACTGCGCGGTGGATTACGAAGGCGTGCACATCAATATCGTGGACACACCCGGTCATGCTGATTTCGGTGGTGAAGTGGAGCGCGTGCTGTCGATGGTGGATGGGGTGCTGCTGCTGGTGGATGCGGTTGAGGGACCGATGCCGCAAACGCGTTTTGTCACCAAGAAAGCGCTGGCACTGGGGTTGCGCCCGATCGTCGTGATCAACAAGGTTGATCGCGATGGTGCGCGTCCCGACTGGGTGGTGAATCGCACTTTCGAATTGTTCGACAAGCTGGGTGCGACCGAAGACCAACTGGATTTTCCGGTGGTTTACGCTTCGGCGCTCAACGGTTATGCCATGCTGGAACTGAAACAGACCAGCAGCGACATGCGTCCGTTGTTTGACACCGTACTCAAGCACGTGCATGCACCCGCCGGCAATCCCGACGAACCGTTACAACTGCAAATCAGCGCGCTGGATTATTCCAGTTTTGTCGGGCGCATCGGCATCGGGCGCATCAGCCGTGGACGTATCAAACCTGGCCAGGAGGTAATGGTGCTGGCAGGAAGCAATACGCCGAAGAAAGCCAAAGTCAATCAGGTGCTGGGTTTTCGTGGCATCGAACGGGTACAGTTGGACGAAGCGCTGGCAGGTGACATTGTGCTGATCAATGGTATTGAGGAACTCTGCATCGGCGCGACCCTGGCCGATATCAACCAGCCCGAAGCCTTGCCGATGCCTGCGGTGGACGAACCGACACTAACCATGAATTTCCAGGTAAACACCTCGCCTTTTGCCGGCAAGGAAGGAAAATTCGTTACCAGCCGCCAGTTGCGCGAACGCCTGGAAAGAGAACTGCTTACCAACGTTGCGATGAAACTGGAAGATACCGGCGACACCGATTCATTCCTGGTTTCCGGACGCGGCGAATTGCATCTCACCATTCTGCTCGAAAGCATGCGGCGCGAAGGCTATGAACTCGCTGTCTCACGCCCGCACGTGGTGATCCGTGAAATAGACGGCGTCAAGTGCGAGCCGTTTGAGATGCTCACTGTCGACGTGGAAGAAACCAATCAGGGTGCGGTAATGGAAGCGCTGGGTGCGCGCCGTGGCGATCTGCAGGACATGGTTTCCGACGAGCGCGGACGTGTCCGGCTGGATTACCGCATCCCCGCACGCGGCCTGATCGGTTTCCAGTCCGATTTCATGACCATGACACGCGGCACCGGCATCATGAGTCACGTCTTCGACGAATATGCGCCGGTACGGCCGGAAATCGCCTCGCGCAGAAACGGCGTGCTGATTTCCGCCGAACAGGGTGAAGCGGTGGCCTATGCGCTGTGGAAATTGCAGGAACGCGGACGCATGTTCGTCAGCCCCGGCGACCGTCTGTATGAAGGCATGGTGATCGGCATACACAGCCGTGACAACGACCTGGTCGTCAATCCGATCAAGGGCAAACAACTGACCAACGTGCGCGCATCGGGAACCGACGAAGCCGTGACCTTGACTCCGCCAATCCAGCTCACGCTGGAATCCGCGATCGAATTCATCTCTGACGATGAACTGGTGGAAATCACCCCCAAGACCATCCGTGTCCGCAAGCGTCATCTGCAAGAACACGAACGCAAGAAAGCCTCGCGCGTCGCTGCGTAATCAGGGTGTCGGCAGCCAGCCTGCTGACACTTGAGCCACGCCGGTGCTGCCGGTGTGGCACCCTGCCCTCTTCCACCAGTCGAACGAAACCGGCTGGATGAAAGCCCATGCTATGAACGAAAAAACCCTCTGGTATCTCGCTGATCCCATGTGTTCATGGTGCTGGGGGTTTGCGCCGGTGATTGAAGCAATCCGGCAGAATTACTCTGACCGCCTGAATGTTGATCTGGTACTGGGCGGGTTGCGCCCCGGAACAAGAGCGCCCATGGAATCGACGCAACGTGAAGAAATATTGCACCACTGGCAGGCGGTACAACGCCAGACGGGGCAACCTTTCCGGTTTGAGGGTGCGCTGCCGCAAGGATTCATCTACGACACCGAACCTGCCAGCCGCGCCGTGGTGGCAGTCTCTGCCATCAACCCGGAAACAACCTTCCCGTTCTTCCAGGCCATTCAATCCGCTTTCTATGTCGAGCAAGCAGACGTGACCAGACCCGATGTGCTGGCTCTGTTGGCCGTCAGCGTGGGAGTGGACGCACAACACTTCTTGCAGATATTCGAATCCGACGCAATAAAAAGTCAGACCCTGGCCAATTTTCATAAAGCCCGGCTATGGGGCGTACATGCTTTTCCCACCGTGATCGTACAGAACGAGACAGGTTACAGTCTGCTCGCCAGAGGTTACTGTCCGCTGGGACAACTGCGCCCGCAACTCGACGCATGGCTGGGGACATAATGAGTTATCACGGCGGGATTCTGTTATTGACTGAAACGAAGCCCGCGGATCATCTGCATCCATTGCAACACTCCGTATCTGAATACGCATAATGGCTGGTGAAGGAGCCTCTATGACCCCGATAATCGATGCGTTGCTACGTGCGTTTCGCGACTTGTTCCGCTTGCAGGTATTGTGGATCGTGATCTGGCCGATTCTGGCGGCGACGCTGCTGTGGCTGGTTCTGGGTGTGAGCTTCTGGGATACTTTCTCGGGCTGGATCGCCAGCGGCCTCACTGCCATCGGCATTCAAATGTGGCTCGAAGGTGTGGAGCCGCGCTGGGTTGCGTATGCAATCCAGGGCATGGCACATCTGCTGCTGTTCGTACCATTGGTCTTCATTACCGCGCTGGTGCTTACCGCTTTGTTCGCCATGTCCGGGCTAATTCGTCTGGTAGCCGAACGTGATTATCCGCTGCTTCTACGCGAAAACGGTGGCAGCCTAGGCGGTAGCCTGCTTAACGCCCTGGCTGCCATCGGTATTTTTAGCGCCATCTGGCTGGTCACTCTACCGTTGTGGCTAATCGGTGCAGGTATGGCGGTTCCATTTGTTGCCGCGACCTATCTAAACCAGCGTTTGTTTCGATATGATGCGTTGGCGGAACACGCCAGCCGCGAGGAAATGCAAGCCCTGTTGTCCACACAGCGATCGTCATGGTGGGGTTTGGGGCTGCTGACCGGCTTGCTGCAATTTGTGCCATTCCTGAATCTGTTTGCCCCGGCACTGACGGCGCTGGCTTTTATTCACCTCGGGCTGGCGCGCCTGGACAAGCTGCGACAAAACCGCAGTGACAAGGTTGAGAGTCATTGAACTGATGAGTACATGGAATGTTTACATGGTGCGTTGTGCGGATGGCAGTCTCTACACCGGTATTGCCAGGGATGTGGTACGACGCGTGGCAGAGCACAATTCAAGTGATGAGTTGGCTGCCAACTACACGCGTGCGCGACGCCCGGTGGTTCTTGTCTACCAGGAGAAACAGGATACGCGTTCGGCGGCAAGCAAACGTGAGTATGCAATCAAGCAGATGGACAGGAAAGAAAAAGTGGCGCTGATAGCTGGTGCCAGCGTACAGTTGTAAGTGATTCACCCCCGGAAAATCAACCACAGTATACTTATGCAATATGAGACCTGAAATCCTGCTATTTGTTATTTCTGCCGCCGTTATGCTTGCCATGGCTTTTCTGGTGATCAGGCTGGGCATACTCTCGGCAACGATACGTAACTTGCTGGCACAACAGGCCAAATTGATAGAAGACAAGCATCGTGAAATGCTCAAGGATGCGCATGAAGGGTTGACCAAGCAGGGTGACCGGCTGTCCGAGATGCTGAGCAAATCTTCCGAACAGTTGCGCAGCATGGTGGAAGGGAGGCTCGATCAAATCAGCGGCAAAGTTACCGAACGTCTCGATGAGGGATTCAAAAAAACCAACGATACTTTCATCAATGTAATGACACGGCTGGCGACCATTGATGAGGCGCAAAAGAAAATAGACGGCCTCACTACCAATATGATGAGTTTGCAGGAATTGCTCGGCGACAAACGTTCGCGTGGCGCTTTCGGCGAAGTGCAGCTGGAGGCGCTGGTACGCAATATTTTACCTGCGGGTGCTTACGCAATGCAGTACACGCTTTCCAATGACAGCCGCGTCGATTGTGTGTTGCATCTGCCGCCCCCCACCGGCATGGTAGCGGTGGATTCAAAATTCCCGCTGGAAAATTACCATCGCATGTTTGATCGTGATGCGAACGATGCCGACCGGGCGCTGGCGCAAAAGCAGTTCAGGGTGGATGTGAAAAAACACATAGACGACATCGCCGGCAAATACATTCTGCCGCCTGAAACCTGCGATGGTGCAGTGATGTTCGTTCCGGCGGAAGCGGTGTTTGCCGAAATCCATGCTTACACTGCCGATGTGGTGGATTACGCCATGCAGAAACGGGTATGGATAGTCTCTCCTACCACGCTGATGGCGGTACTGAACACTGCACGTGCGGTGCTGAAGGATGTGGAAACGCGCGAGCAGGTGCATATCATCAAGCATGAATTGTCCGGACTCGGCAAGGATTTCGGGCGCTTCGACGAGCGCATGAAAAAACTCGCCGAGCATATCCGCCTGGCCAATCAGGATGTAGAGGAAGTGCATATCTCCAGCCGCAAAATCAGCCAACGTTTTGCCAAGATCGAGGCGGTGGAACTGGATGTGCCGCAAGTGGAAAGCAAGCCGGCACTGGAATCCGGCCAAGACTGAGCCTGAAGCGCAATGTCCTGGAACCTGAAAACCTGGCGACAGCAGCGCATTCTCACCCATGAACTGGTGCCGGATGGTCTCTGGCAAGGAGTGGTACAGCAGCTGCAATTTCTGCGTGGCCTGACTCTGGATGAGCTTGCGCGCTTGCGCCAGAGTGTTACGCTGTTCCTTCACGTCAAGCAAATTAATGGGGCGGGCGGCCTCGTGATCACCGAACCAATGCGCGTAATAATCGCAACGCAGGCCTGTATCCTGATTCTGAATCTCGATTTGGATTACTACGACGGCTGGGTCGAAATCATTGTTTATCCCGGTGAGTTCATCCGCGACTATGAATATACCGACGAAGACGGCATAGTGCATCGCACACGCGAGCCGTTGAGTGGAGAATCATGGCCAGCCGGGCCGGTGATTCTGTCGTGGGAAGATGCCGCTGGCACTGGTGCGGAACCGGGATATAACGTCGTGATACACGAATTTGCCCATAAACTGGACATGTTGAATGGCGATGCCAATGGCTATCCTGCTCTGCATTCCGGCATGAGTCGGCAGGCGTGGAGCTACGTGTTCAGCAAGGCTTATGCGGATTTCTGCAGGCAGGTGGATGCGGATGAAGAAATCGTCATTGATCCCTACGCCGCCGAAGATCCGGCAGAATTTTTCGCGGTATTGAGTGAAGCGTTTTTTGAAATGCCGCTGGCGATAAAACTGCACTTCCCGGAAGTGTACGAGCAGCTTGCCTTGTTTTATCGCCAGAATCCGGCACAACGCTGGAGCAGTCCATGAACAGATATTTTATTTGCGGTGATATCGGCGGCACCAAGACCTGGTTGCAGGCACTGCAATTGGGCGACGGCGCGCTGCAGGTGCGCCACGAGCAGCAATACGACAGCCGGATCTACGCTGGCTTTTCAGATGTCCTCAGGGATTTCCTGGACAAGGCCGGAATGAACCATGCGGATTGCAGCCCGGCGGCCGCCTGCCTGGCTGTAGCAGGACCGGTGGTGGCGCAGCGGGCAAAACTCACCAATCTGCCGTGGCTGATGGATGTCGCCGCTATTGCAGCGGAGTTTTCCATCCCCAGCGTGAAACTCATCAATGATTTTGAGGCGGCGGCACTGGGGATAGAAATATTACCCGAGAATGATCTGGTAACGTTACAACCGGGCAAGCCACAGACCCAAGGGGTGCGAGTAGTATTGGGCGCGGGTACCGACATGGGTGTGGCGTGGCTTATCTGGCAGGGAGGACGTTATCTGCCACTGCCTACGGAAGCAGGACACATGAACTTCGCCCCGGCAAATAAATTGCAAGCTGATCTGCTCGAGTATCTATGGAGAAAATTCGATCATGTACCGGTCGGACGGGTGTTGTCCGGCTCCGGCCTGACGGAGATATTCAACTTTCTGCACGCAAGCCTGGGGACGAGTTCCGGGTTGGTGCAAACAACTCTGGGCAGCAATGATGCAGCGCAGGTAACTGACCTTGCAATAAACCGCAAGCATCCCATCGCAGTAAAAGCACTCGATCTGTTTGTTGAAATCTATGGTGCCTATGCCGGAAATCTGGCGCTGGCAGGACTGAGTCGCGGCGGAGTGTATGTAGCCGGCGGTATTGCGCCTAAAATTATCGATAAACTGAGAGAAGGCGGTTTCATGCGGGCTTTCTGCAGCAAGGGAGGTTTCTCCGCAATGATGAGTGAGATTCCGGTGCAGGTGGTGATGGATCAGAAAGTCGGATTGCTGGGTGCTGCACGGGAAGCGCAGCGCATGCTGGACGTATAGACGGGCGAAGTCCAGAAAAAAGTCAGCCCCGGTAATCTGCCAATTTGAGATTATGTTTTTTTATCTTGGCATAGACAGCGCGTGACGTAATGTTCATCTCCACAGCCACCTTCTTTATATCCCCCTGATGCACCTTTAAAATCGTCGCAAGAAATGCGTACTCAACTCCAATCAGAGCACGCTCTTTCACATTCTTCCATTCATCGACATTGTTTGTAGCGGCTGGAAGTTCCAAATCCAGTTGGGTCATTTCCTTGCCAGTGGCAAACAGAAGGCTGCGTTCAAGGATATTCTCCAGTTCGCGGACGTTACCCGGCCATGGGTATGCACGGATCTTCCGCATTACTTCACGGCTGACAGATTCGACGGTTTTATTGTATTTCTTGTTCATGCGCTGCAATATGAATTGCACCAGGTAAGGCAGGTCTTCAGGCCGTTCGGCCAGCGGCGGAATATTCAATCGAACCACGTTGACCCGATAATACAGATCCTGGCGGAATTTCCCTTGTTTGACCAGTTCCTCCAGATTTTGATTGGTTGCGGAGATTATTCTCAGATCAACCGATAGCGTTTGCTTGCCGCCAACCCGTTCCAGCTCTCCTTCCTGTATCACCCGTAACAATCTTGTTTGTGCAGCAGCGGATAATGAGTCCACCTCATCCAGGAACAGAGTGCCACCTTCAGCTCTTTCAAAATAACCCTGATGGACCTCGATGGCTCCAGTAAAAGCGCCTTTCTCATGCCCGAACAATGTGCTCTCAATCAGGCTTTCCGGAATCGCACCGCAGTTGATGGAAACAAAGGGTTTTTGACTGCGCCCGCTCATGGCGTGAATGGCCCGTGCAATCAGTTCCTTGCCGACACCAGTCTGACCTTGAATCAACACTGTCGCCGAGGTAGGCGCGATCACTTCGACGGATTGCAATATCTTCTGCATGGCAGGCGATTTGGCGATAATCACCGGCGGCTGATGTTTCTTGGTGGTGGGCCTGGATTGTTTGCGCCAAATCTGCTGCATGCTTTCTTCAATGCGGGAATGCAGGTCATTGATATCCTGCTTCTCCTTGATCGGCGTGGTATCGGTGTATTCAATTCCAGGGCGTCCCTTGGCCGCACTCGGATTGGTGTACACACATACTTCGCAGTGGCCATCGCGCCGGGCTATGCTCTTCTTGATCTCCACTTTGGCGTAACCGAAATTTCTGGCTGCGATGCCGCCAAAGACACTGGAGGTCATGCGGCATAATTCCGGTGAATTGGTAACCCGCTCACCAAACGGACAGCAGGAGTTGGTAACAGTTATGCAATCCTGATTGCTGGATGCCAACGAAAACTTGCCACCGATATTGTTTTTAAGCCCCAGTATGAGATCGGTATAGCTTTCAATATCCAGCAAACCGTTTTTCCGAGTGTCGCCACGATAGGTTTCTTCAAAAAAACAGCCGGCAGTTTTAGCTATGTGCTCAATCAGCTCTTCGCTATGCTGACTGCCCTGTTGTTCGCTGGCATGTATCAGCTCAAGAATGAAAGTTTGCAGAAAAAAAACCGGGGTCAGATCGGAGAAAGAATCGCTTTTCATGATGAATTTGTGAAATTGAACTTCACTCATTGAAGCATAATTTCCTTTTTCAGGCAAAAATATAAAACAACTCATTGTTATACAGGGTTAATTATATATCAGCCCGCTGGCACAGCACTTGCTGTTATGTAATGTCATTCAAACAAAAGGAGCTGATCATGAATCAAGAAAGACCACCCCTGGATCCGCATCCGCTCAGTGAATATGTCGCTTGGGCTGGGGCACGCAACCGGGAGCCTCTGTTGGGTGTCTTAAAAGAAAAACTACCCAAGGAATCAAGCCAGGTTTTGGAGTTGGCCAGCGGCAGCGGCATGCACATCAACTACTTTGCCCCGCATTTCGGGCATTTGCACTTTCATCCCTCCGATAAGGATCACGAGGTTCTGGATAACATCAAGAAATTATCGGTTGATCATGGCAATGACAATATTGCCGATCCTGTACACCTCGATTTAACCAAACCTGAGACCTGGTTCAATGCAAACAATTATGGGGGGTTTGCGGCGATTTTCTGTATCAATATTTTTCAGGTGGCACCCATTTCAATCGCAGATGGCATGATGGAGTGCGCTGCGCGGTTATTGAATAATGACGGCTTTCTGCTGATTTATGGGCCGTTCCAGATTGAAAGCTCGTTTACGACCGATTCCAACAAGGAATTCCATGATACGTTACGTTCTGCGGGCGTTCCGGAATGGGGACTCAAGGATATCGCCGATCTGAAAAAAGCGGCGGCAAATCACGGTCTGGAATTAAAGGAAAAGATCGACATGCCGAGCAATAATTTCTCGTTGATATTTGGTAGAAAATCATTATGAGTGCCGATCGGAATCTCTGAAACGATAGCGGCCGGAAAACAATACATGGCGTCACAACATTCAGCCGTTGTCATCGGAGTCGGTCCAGAACAAGGACTGGGGGCTACGCTTGCCTGTCATTTTGCTGCAAAAGGCCTGCACGTTTTTATCGCCGGGAGAAGTGAAAACAAGCTGCAGCGCGTCGCTACAGATATTCAACAACGCGGCGGTTCAGCTACTGTTGTAGTTGCCGATGCAACCATAGAACAGAATGTCGCACACCTGTTCGAAATGGCGCAACGTGATGATCACGTTATCGATATTGCCGCCTACAATGTGGACAGCAATATTTCTGCACCTTTGCTGGATATGGATGCGGAAACGTTCACCATGCTCTGGCGGCAGAATTGCCTGGGTGCTTTTTTATTTGGCAAGGAAGCAGTCAATGCCATGAAGAAAAGAAAACAGGGAACCTTGTTTTTTACCGGTGCAACCGCGTCGTTAAGGGCGAAGCCGCCATTCACCGCGTTTGCGGCGGCAAAGGCGGGTTTAAGAGCATTGGCCCAGGGTATGGCAAGGGAATTCTCACCGCAGGGTATTCATGTAGTGCATGCCATTATCGATGGTGTGATTGATGGCGAACGGGCAAGAAATCAATTTCCCAATTATGTTAACGCCAAAGGCAAGGATGGCTTGCTGCAGCTTGCTGCCATCGCTGAGACTTACTGGGCCATGCATGCACAGCACCCAAGCGCATGGACGCATGAACTGGATTTGAGACCATTTAAAGAACCCTTTTAGGAGACGTCATGTCAGAAACAAAAAATTGGAACTTGCAAGGCAGCTATTTTGAAACCTGTAACTGTGAAACAGCTTGTCCTTGTGTCTGGCTTAAGCCGCCGACCGAAGGCAACTGTAAACTGCTGGTGGCATGGCACATTGAACAGGGGCATCTGAATGATCAGGCACTAAATGGGTTGAATGTCGCATTAGCGTGCTACTCGCCCAGCCATATGAAAGATGGTAACTGGCAAGCAGCCCTCTATGTCGACGAGCGGGCAACCGACCCGCAATTTGATGCCATTGTGCAAATCTTCAGCGGCCAGCAGGGTGGACACCCGGCCATTCTGATGAGCTTTGTGACTGAAGTCTTGGGAATGAAAAGAGTAAAAATTGATTATCAGGAACAAGACGGTCAGCGGCGATTAGTCATCCCCGATATCGCCCAGGCCGAAATCGAAAGCATTGAGGGCATAACCGGCGGACAGGCAACCATCAATAACCCTCCCCTATGCGTGGTGACGAGTCACCCCACGGTCGTCGCCCGGTCAAAAAGTTACCGTTACAAGGATTACGATAAGGACTGGACATTTTCCGATCGCAATGGCTATTTCTCGGCATTTGTTTATCAGCCATAACATCTTGCTCAAGGCACCCGCTACCGTAGCGACGACACTGGTGTCGTTGATTTTTGCTGCCTGGGGATATCTTTTTTATCTGCAGTGGCAAATGACCAGCCTGCCGATGTCGGCAATGTGGATGCCGCCATCGGAAGCAGCGGCGTGGAGCGCCATGGATTTTGGGCTGGTCTATACGATGTGGGCGGTAATGATGGCGGCAATGATGCTGCCTTCTGCTCTGCCCATGATCCAGGCTTTTACTCAAGTTTGCCGGCGGCGAACAAAAACACCCTCTAACTTGAGCTATATTTTCACTTCTGCCTATCTCTGGGTGTGGCTGGTATTCAGTGTGGCTTTAACCCTGCTGCAATGGCAAATGCATGGTTGGGGCTGGCTGTCGCCAATGATGGACAATCAAAATACGGCCATGGCCGCAGGTATTTTATTTCTGGCGGGCTCTTACCAGTTCATGCCGCTAAAGAACGCATGCCTGACACACTGTAAAACGCCGATGGGTTTTCTATTGAATGAATGGCAGGAGGGGTCCAGAGGAGCTTTTCAGATGGGGTTGAAGCATGGGGCAACCTGTGTCGGCTGCTGCTGGGCGCAAATGCTGATCATGTTTGCGGTAGGCGTGATGAATTTATTGGCGATGGCTCTGATTACCCTGCTGGTCATTTTTGAGAAATCCATGCCGCTTGAGTCCAAGCTTATTTGTAAAACCGTAGGGGTGGCATTTTTTGCATGGGGACTCCTGCTGTTGATGTCTTAGCGTCTTAATGCCTCTCAGATACCCAGCGCTTTTTTGGCTGGCGTGTACTTGAGCTTCAAGGCATTCGCCACCGCTTGGTAAGTAACCTGTCCGGCATGGATATTGAGGCCGTTCAGGAGATGCGGATCGTCAATGCAGGCCTGTCTGATACCCTTGTTGGCCAGCGCTACCGCAAAAGGGAGTGTGGCGTTATTAAGCGCAAAGGTCGAGGTGCGTGCAACCGAGCCCGGCATATTTGCAACGCAGTAATGTGTGACGCCATCCACCGTATAGACCGGATCAGCATGGGTAGTAGCGCGGCTGGTCTCGAAACAACCACCCTGATCAATGGCGATGTCGATCACGACCGAACCGGGACGCATCTGCTTGATCATCTTGCGGCTAACCAGTTTGGGAGCTGTACCACCCGGCACCAGCACCGCGCCTATCACCAGATCAGCCCCGATCACATATTGTTCAATCGAATCCATCGTTGAATGGATGGTGGTGAGGCTGGCACCAAATAGCTCATCCAATTCGCGCAGGCGGTCGAGGTTATTGTCAATAACGGTGACAAAGGCTTCCATGCCAAGCGCGATGCGCACTGCTTGCGTACCCGCAATGCCGCCGCCGATGACGACCACGTTGGCGGCTTTCACGCCTGGCACACCGCCGATCAGAATGCCCGCGCCACCTTGGGCCTTTTCCAGATAATGTGCGCCGATCTGTACTGACATGCGGCCAGCGACCTCGGACATCGGTGCCAATAGAGGCAGTCCGCCGCGTGCATTGGTCACGGTCTCGTAAGCGATGGCGCTACAGCCAGATTTGAGCAGACCCTCGGTCTGCTCTGGGTCTGAAGCCAGATGCAAATAGGTATAGAGTATCTGTTGCTGACGCAGCATCCTGCACTCGTCAGGCTGCGGTTCCTTTACTTTCACGATCAAGTCGGCTGCAGCGAATATTTTGGCTGCAGTCCTGGCGATGGTTGCACCTGCTGACTTGTAATCCGCATCGTCCAAGCCGATGCCCGCGCCTGCTCGGGTTTCAACCAGCACCTTGTGGCCCTGATGAATCAATTCGCGCACCGAGGAAGGTGTCAGGCCCACGCGATACTCGTTATTCACAACTTCTTTTGGTACGCCGATCAGCATATCCTTACTCCGAATCTATATATTTAACCGGCCCGATGGCCCTCAATCCCAAAGGGAATCGATCTGGCAATGATACCTTAAAATGCATAACCCTCGTTCCCGCGTGTTCCCGGAAATTCACCCTGATTGCATTGATGTTTTAGCCAGCTCCCGATCATTTAATATTCCTTGCAACAACTCCTTTCCAGCGCTAGCATGATGTGAAGTAATCACCGCATGTGAGTTACTTGCCATCGCTCACAAATCCAATCAATCAGATTATCTATAGTGACACGACATAAATCGGCGTCGCATGACACAACAGGAGAACTCTATATGAATCGCATCATGTCCATTATCACCGTCACGGCATTGGCCGCGGCTCTGATTGGCTGCGCGCAGGTGCCATCGGCACCGCTAGCCAATAACTTCAAGGATGGTGAGTTGCCGGTGCCTGCAGACTACAAGAGCTGGCCCAAGTTCCTGTCCGAAGTACAGCGCCCCGAGGTCAAACAAGTTCGCGAGATCTACATCAATCCGCTTGGACATCGCACGAAAGCCGGAGAGGCTTTCCCCAATGGCACCGTCTCCGTGATGGAAATTTACAAGGCACGAGAAGCGGCCGATGGTTCACCGCTCAAAAATTCCGATGGCAAGTTCGTCAAGGGTGAGTTACTGAAAATAGCCGTGATGGGAAAAGGTGCTGGCTGGGGTGAGAGCGTCACACCGGTGGAGCTGAAGAATGGTGATTGGATCTACGCCATCTACCTGTCTGATGCGAAAACAAAAGCACCGGATGATACCGCAACCTGTCGTGCCTGCCATTTGCCGCTGGCAGACAAGGATTATATTTTCCGTTACGACGAGTATTTCCAGAAGCGCGCAAACCAGTAAACAGTTGGCATGCAGCGATCCGGGCGACAACGCTCTAAGTGCGTTCGGTGTGGTATGGAACGACTGTCACTGGCCAGTCGGATAGTGAAAGGATGAAGAAGAGGAAGGGAGAATTCCAAGCCATTGTTTTTACTGGTGCCCGGAGCCGGAAACCGTAAGCTAGTATTCATGCGGCTGTGCGGTAGGCTGTCGGGATTGTGTCGGGATTGCGGGTCGATACCAAGAAAAGGAATCGCAACGGAATTGCGCCACACAACTTCATGCTATCATGGCTTATGGAACTCCTGCTCGGTTTCTTCGTTCTGTTCGTTATTCTGGTGGCCGTGGCCCCGGAGCAACTCATGCAGGTGCTGCTGGTCATCATGTGGGGAAGCATGGGATTGGCGACAGTGTACAGCGTGGGCAAGGCGGCATTCTCCGTTATGTCTTAATGCGCGGGCTCCTGCCGCAACTCCTTCACCCTCTCATTCAGTCCAGTCATTAACGTAGTGATCCTCGCTTCGGCCGCCTTGATCTGCTCCGGTGGCGCATTCTTTTTCACCAGCTCACGCTTGCGGGTGCGCATTTGTCCAACCATTCTCTCGGTAATGTTGGCGCGTGTGACCAACTTGTATTCAGGATTATCATTCTTGTACTCTTCCACCGGTAGCCCGTCCTTGCGCCGGCCTTTCAACTCCGCCTCGACCTCATTGATGCGCTTCAGGTTGGTGTAGAACTTATTTCCCTGACTCGATTGCGCCCCGCTGTCGCCGTAGAACCGGCCAAGCAGAGGAATCTTATGCGGCGGAAGATCCTCACCAGTGACAAGCGCCATTATGGATTGCTCTAGTTTGCTGGACTCGCGCCCTACCCCGCCAGTTACTTGTCCGAACAGGTAGTCTATCTGGTCGGCTGTTGGACTCATCGCCCCTGGGGTGTATTTGGTGCCACCTGACAAGGTATTGATCGCCTCAGATAGCCATTTCGACGGATCGCTGGCAGTGTCCTTGTTGCGGGTAAACCCGGGTGACGGGGAAAGTTTGTTGAAATTCTCCCGGGCGATAGGCTTGCCCGTCCAATCCTTGTTTTCAGAAAGCGCAACCAAGGGGTCGATAGCTGTTGGCGCAATGGTTTGGATTGACACACCGGAGGAGCCGAGCGGGTTGAATGCTTCCGCAAATACTCCAACCAGGCGCAAGATATGATCACCGGGGTTCTTGAATCCGCCCATGACAAACTCGGTCGGGATGCGCCCGATGTTCGGGACCGCATGGAAACCCAAGGGCATGGGCACGGTGAGATACTTCCTGTCACCGATAGGCAGGATCAGGTTGCGCTCACGGATGAACTCTGGCGGCTCGTCATCATCGAATCCTGCTGCCAGCAATAGCATCGCCTGCATGGAGCCAAGCATCACCCCGCCGGCAATCGCCTTGGTACCGAAGCTGCTCAACCGGAACGTCTTGATGTTGCCCTTGTCCATCGTGGTCAAGGTTTCACCGATGCGCGCCGTGCCCTGCATGGCGGCATTGAAGAACGCATACAGCGCACCAGCCTGCTGCCCAGCCTGCCCCTTGCGGTTGAAGTTTACCGAGATGTTCTTGGCGAGGCTGGCGGCCTGTGCCTTGTTCATGCCGTTATCCAGCGCCGTCTTATAAACGGATAGCCTGGTGGCGCCTTCCATCGTCTGATTGTAGTCAGATAGCCAGTCGAAGATCCACGCCGCTTTGTCTTGCGCTACTGCCAGCGGAACCTTGAGCGTCCCGTTTGCCGTGAATATCTTGCCCAGCTTGCTGTCGTGCCATGCGTGCGGATCGAGCGCGTGCTTGATTGCCTTCGCCCGATCATCACTATCCCGGTACAGATCACGATAGCCGGTCATGCCGCCTTCGTTCTGCATTTCTTCCCACAGATCCGCCCAAACCGACTTGGTTTCATTCCCCTTGGTCGCTGCGCGCGTGGCGGAATAGACCCCGATCAGCGCCGGGATAATGTGCGAGGCCATTTCCTTCTGGTGACCGGCAATCGGGGTGGATGATAGGTTAATCAGCGAACCCTGAAAATCGCGCACCAGGTTGACCACACCGAAAATTGGATTGTATTGCGTGTTGATCGCGGCAAAATACCTGGTGATCTTGGCCGATACGCCCAACAACCCCTCCATTTGCGGCGCGTCCAAGTTCTTCAGTGCTTCCGACATGCGCAGCGCGCGCGGGTTGCCCTCGTTGAACACTACCGCGCGTTCGTGGATCTCCCCGCTGCCGTCCTTAATCTTGGCGATGATGACGTTATTGCGGCTGCGAAACGTGGGATCGCTGCGCTCTTCCACTAATCCGGTTTGTTCATTCAGCACCCGCTCTGTCGGCACTTTGTCGAATGACCAGAAATCAGGATTGGGATTCAGCTTGACCAGCCCAGCCAACGCCACGGCTACCCGGTTCTTCTCCCCGCGCACAATCGCCTTTTCACGCTGCAGCGCAATGTTTGCAAGGATGTCGACCACTTTGCGGGTCGAACCGGTGCGGTGTTTAACCTCTTTCCCTTTAACCGAGAATCCCTGTCCGACGCCCATGGCGCCGTCGTGGTCCTCGCGCATCAACGGGATATAGTTGCGAAACATCTCTGCCCAACTGTTCGCCTGGTCTCTCGACACCAGCCCATAGGACACATACAGATTGCGGGTTTTATTGAGAATGGCGTCCACCCGGGCGGCGGCAGATTCAAGTTTCCTGCGCTTCTCTGCTGGGAGAGTGGCCAGGTAGTCCTTTGCTTCCTGCGTTTTCATGCCGGAACCGCCGTCCTGCATCTCAGGGTTGCCAGGGTTGCGCTCGGCAATCAACTTGTTCGCTTCTTCCGCGTGGCGCGCATGCAGGTACTGCTCCAGTTCTGGGATGGTCAGCCCGCGCATGGCCAACTCGGACAGCAGCGGCTTGAGTTCGCCATTCACGAAATCAAGGGTACGCTTTGCGGATCTGCCGTGGTACAACTCTTCCTGCAGGTAGGCGTTGTACTTGTCGGCAATCGCTGCGCCTGATTCCTTGACTGCGGCAATGACACGCTTCAGGTCAATATTTTTGTTCTGTAGCTTGTATAGCAGGTCGTCAATCTTGGATGGCTCTGGCGAATCCCACGATGCGCGGCTGCCGGTTGCGCCACCTTCCAGACCTAGCCCACCTTGGCGCGGCGGTATGGCGGGAGGGGCGGCTTCAATACCGGGGAGAGATTCGGCTGTGGTTGCCATGTAGGCTCCATCTGCTGTAAAGGCCCAATCACCGGATGTCGCCTGGTCGTCGTTGCGCAACTTGCCCAGTACGTTCTGCACATAGTTGCGTGCCGCCTCGTTATCCTTGCCACGAATCCAGTCTCCAACTGACTTCATGCCGATCTTGTCAGCCAGGTTGGCCAGCCACTTGCGCACGGAGCGCAGGGTAACGTGGAGCGCATCATTTTTCGCATACGCGCTGCCATTCGCGCCGATTGCCTCAGAAAAGTTCGCCAGCGCCTCATCAACCCCGCGCGCGAAAACGTAGGCATCAGCACGATCTTTCAGTTCATCCTTGCTTTTGGCATAGCTCCTTGCCTTCTCTGCATCAGGGGATTTTGCCCAGGCCTGCGCATTTTTGCGAATAAACGCATCACGCATGGCCAAGTCGCGCATAGTCTTGATATACTCATCAGCCGTCAAGAACCGACGAATTCCGTAATGGAGCAGTTCATGCCAGATAGTTCTGACCGCCTCATGCCCGCCAGCAATCCCGTCACGGAACAGGTAAATCTTCCCGCCTTTGACCATACCGCTGGCACGCCCTGCGTCATCTGCCCGTCCCGTGATATGCGACAGGCTATCTACGATCACGATAGAGGGTTTATGTCCAAGCTGGCCGACCGCCTGCTCGGCTACATCCAGAAGTTTCGCGGCAGATAACTGTTCACTTTCTGGGACAAGGTTGGCGGAGCTGTAAATGGCAACGCCTTTGTCGGTTTCCTTGGTCTTGAGTTCGCCAAACAGATTGTCAAATGCTTCCACTACTGGCGCAATCTCTTCTGTTTTCAGGTACGGATACCGCCCAGCATCTCGTTTGAATTCTGCAATATCTACAACATTTGCCAAGTAGTCATTGTGGTATCCCTTTTCTGCCATCTTTGCAATGACATAATTCTCAAATGATCTGGCGGCGCGTTCGATGATTCTTGACCAATAGCCGTCCGCTTTCCCTTTATCAATGATTGAAGCGCGTGCTGTCATTGGGGATTCGTTTAGCGCCTCAACCAGTGCAGCGAATTTCGCCTCGACATCGGCTACGAAGTAGGTTTGACCGTTCTGGTGGTAGGCGAGGATGTGATGACCGTCTTTGGAATATTCCGCCTCACTCACATCCACCGGAATATCCTTGGCTTCGATGATGTGAAACTTTCCGGTGGCAAGTAATAGACGTGCGAATTCCTTGGTCTTTGGGAATGCCTGGTCGATTGCTGCGGTGAGTGTGCTGCGGGTGTGGGGATTTACTACGGTTTGGGACGGTTGTTGCCGGGAGAATAAGCCAGATAAATCTCCCCCTAATACAAGTGAACGCCCCCCATTGAGAGCTTGTTCCAGTATTCCGGGTCTCTGGCCGCTCTCGCTTGATATAAGGGACTGGATGAGAATCCCGCGACGCATTGTAGCCTCACCAGCTCTAGATGAGCGCGCCACTCCAAGTCTTCCTGCGTCGGCAAAGCGGTCAGCCCCAACGGGTCGTCCTTGTCTGTCAACGAACTGTCTTGATGAGAAGTCATATTTATAGTCCTTGAGTTGCGGGAACTGATTGTGCAGTGTCGTGATGAAAGTATGGATCAAAGCGCGAGTTTTTGCAACATCATCCCCACGCCAAACAAGTGGCTCAACTCCATTCTTTGGATCTCCCGCTAATTGCTGCAGCGCGGGCTCAATATTCTGCGTCGTACCATAACGCAATGCAGATGAAAGCATGTTGCTGGTTCTGCGGATAAGAGAGTCTGCTGTTAGACCAGCGGGGTCAGCAATAAACTTCTTGTTTGTATTGTAGGTATAATTTGCAACGGCGGCATAAACTGATTGTCCAAATTCGCCCGTTGAGAAATTACTGACATCAATGAACGCTTCTCCGTTATCTCGCTCATAGACGTAGAATTGCTTGCCCTGGGGAGACTTGAACACAAACCGATGGTCTGCACCTGACGCATCGCGCTCATCTGCCCGTGTTCCATCTCCAATATATTCTGCTTCTGGATACACGTCCGAAAATACGCCTTCCAGTGACGTTTTGTTACTTACCGGATAGCGGAACAGTTCATCTACATCCGCAAGATTGGCCAGAAAATCATGGGCGAATTCGGCATCAGAATTGTCGCTGCGGCTGAACAGCGCTGTGCCTTGGTCGGCTTTCTCAATCACCACCATGCGCGCATTGACGCCAGTGTTGACCGGCAAGGATGAATCATTGAACGTACCTGACTCCAGTTTTTCACTGGTGCCGCCAATAGATTCCAGCCAGCCGCGGAATTCTGTTGCCTTCTTGTCGCTGCCGAAGAACACCCCCTCGCCCATGATCGCCACCAGCCTGCCGCCCGGCTTGAGCAATGAATAGGCATGCTGGACGTGCAGCGCATCACGCCGGTCACTGAAGGGCGGGTTCATCAGGATGCGGTCATATCCGCTGTCCACGCCATTATGCTGAATCGGCTTTAACTCATCACGGTTGTAGAATCCAAGGCTTTCCTTGTTGTCATCGCGCAGAACAACCCTCCCGCTTGCTGATCCTCCAGGATGTCCTGCCATTCTCCCAATCTTTCCGTCTGGAGCCTCAAAGGTGTCCCCATAGGTATATGACTCCCTGGGCTTGATGCCCATAAAATCACTCCCTACAAGATAGAACCCCTTGGCTTCCAGCAACTCGCGCCGATCGCTTGCCATCTCAACCACGTCCGGCTCTACCCCGGCTTCACGGATGCGTTCTGCAATATGCCCCATGCCAGCAGAAGGCTCCAGCACGCTCATGCCTTCCTTGATGTCGGCGGCCTCCACCATTGCATCGGCTGTGCTTTCCGGTGTTGGGAAGAAGTCCATGCCGTCATTTGAGCGCCCGATCATGGTGCGCTCCATTTCCTTGATCTTGCTGACCTCCTTGGGCGCTGTGCGTAGACCGATGAATTCCCTTAATGCAGCGCGCAACTCTGCCGGGGTTTCAATGCCCATGCCGGCTAGTCGCTTGCGGGAATCGTAGGTATTCTCGAATTGCCATGGCACGGATATTTTCTCGCCACGGCGCGCGGCCTTGCCTATTTTCTCTACCAGTTCTGCGCCAACGTCAGGATGAAGCGTAATGCGCTTGTCGTTGTCACCTTCCCATATCCCGCGCTTGATCGCTTCGGACGGACTGAGAATTATCAGATTTTCATTGCGCTTGACCGGCAGCACAATGGCCGTTCCGCTGTACCCGGAACGGTTTATAGACGCCTCCGCCTCCGCTTTAGATGGGAATGCGGCGATACCGCCACCTTGAGTCCTGAAGGCCGAAACCTTGTGCAGACTCTCCTTGGCGAATTTCAGGTAGACATCGTTGACATCATCGGCCACCTTCAATATCCGCTGGCCAAGCAACTTTGTTCCAGGATTTGTCAGCAGGGCGCGACGGTTATCAAATTACACAAAAAGCAACTATCAGCCACTGAGGCTGATTGTGTGGCAACCACGGGGCAGGGCGGGCGCAGAGAGGCCGACCATACAAGGGTTGCCGCTCTGTTCCCAACAGGTCGGGATCAAGACGCCAAGAAAAAATGGCTGTTGCATCACACGCTCTGGCTGGCAAAAGGAAGCGCAAGAGTGTTTACGCCGGTTTCTGTCGGGGATCGGTTCTACTGGAGCGATGCAATCACGGGATCGCTCTACAGTTGCGCAGGCCGCTGCCTGACATCCGATGTGCTGACGATTGACACATCAGAGATGCGGGCAGGAGGGAGCGAGGCTGTTGAAATGCTGATGCAAGCCAAGTCTGGCGAGTTGTTTTTATAAGGGGGTTCTGATGGGACAAGCAAAGCAGCGTGGAACATACGAAGAACGGAAGGCTACAGCATCCTGCCAGGGCAGAATCAAGAAGAAGCCTGCTGGCAATTGGTACAAGCAGGGCGTTACCTATGTCACAAAATTGCACTTCAAGTTGTTCGGGATGCGTTAAAAGGGGTAATTGATGAGCTTTCGTGAGAACTACGCGCGCGCGGTACTGACTTCTGACCTCTCCGACTGCACGGACATTCGCAGGAACGGACACTCTACCGAGCCGCTGGCTGCCGTGGCGCTGGGCGCCAGTGAGTTAGGCTCCGGGTTGCTGCGGGTGAAGTGGAGTATGTCACGGAACGAGCCATGCCCAGAGATCATCCTGGCGTTGCTGGAATTGTGGCGCGGACTGGTGAGGAAGAAGGGATTGAAGCGGGGATGGAAGGACTTGGATTCGGTATCGGACACGATTGCACATCGATCATTCTGGTACTTCATGCACGATAAATGCCTGACTTGTACCGGGCTGGGCGCGCTGGCGATAGACAAGAACACGCCGGTACTGTCTGGCCATGTATGCCATGATTGCGGTGGCACCGGGAAACTCAGGTATGACTTCGACGAGTCGATCGCGGGGCGGGTGATAAATTGCGTGGCCTGGCTGCGCACCGAGGAATCGACTGCTGCGGCGCAGGCAGAAAATAAATTGGGTGAAGAATAAAAACACTTGCGCTAAAGAATTGATTGATAAATAATGAATCCTCTTGCAATCTGGTAAAGGGTTGTGGCACAGCGAGAAAGTCTCCCCGAAAGGGCTGGCAACGGCGTCAGAAAGCCGGTCAACGCTGGAACGGCACCCTATACTTTAATAAAACCGCCGCATGGGCGGTTTTTTCTTTTCCACATTCGCTATCATTAAAAGATTGAACTTTCGCGCACATCTGCTATTCTAAAAGTATATAAAAGTAAAAATATATCCGAGGGAGGTGGCGCCATGAAAGTCATTATCACATTCGTTGCACTCGTGTTCGTATTGCTGGCAGCGCCCACAATGGCGCAAAAGACCATTTACCAGACATACCCTGGTGGCGTTGGAATAGATTATTCCAAGCCTGGGATGCGGGTTGATGGGAACAGGGCGCAGCCTACTTATCCTGGTAGCTCTGGCGCGGATTACTCGAAGCCGGGCTATGTGCGGGAAGGCAACACGATACGCCAGACATACCCTGGTGGCGGTGGAATAGATTATTCCAAGCCCGGCTATGTTGTTCAGTAATACAATCAGATTTGGTGAATGCGGAGGCTGATCCGCTAATCAGCACGCTCGAATCGTCAGCTAAGAGCCGATAAGCCGGAAGAACGCAGCACCGGTCACCAACAACCCATAACCGCCCATTGAGGCGGTTTTTTATTTCCCGAATTCACCCCCCCGTGAATCCTGCCCGACACCTAAGACGTGCCGGGCATTTTTTTGGAGTAAATCATGGCACTCAAAGATAAGCTCAAGAAATTCGGCAATGACGCTGATGCCGCCAATACCAAGGCCGACCCAGTTGTAGATGAGGCGCTGCAGAAGGTGGCGCGTAGCGGCTACAGTGCGGTGATCGTGCTGGTGGTGATGGCGCTGTCATCCGTCGCCAGCGTCATAGCCTACGCAAAGTTGTTCTGCTGATGTCACCGGAAGAAATCAAGGCTATCGCCGCCGAGGTTGTTGTTCAACTCAAGGCAGGGAAGTCTGATTTCAGTATCCCGGCAGAAGCGCACTACAACAGCCACAAGAGCATGGATGACCTGGTGGCCGACTGGAAGATGGCCAAAGGGATATTTTGGAAGGCGTTTTTGGGGCTTGCCATATTGGGCGCAGTTGTGCTGGCTGCGGTAGGACTTGGTTATCACAAGCCATCGTGATCGATATACCGGGTTTGACAGAGCATTACGTGATGACCCTGAAATCAGGGTTCATCCTGTTCAACCTGCTCATGTTCCTGTACATAATCCTTGAACTCTCAAAGCGCAGCGAGGATTCCAAATGCTCCTTTAACTGGGTCGATCTGCTGCTGATCCGAGGCAAGGCCAGCAAATCCGCCATAGTATTTCTTGGCTCCTGGCTGGTGCTGACTGTCAGCATGCTGTACATGACCATCATGGACCGGCTGACGGTAGAGCTTTTCACGGCCTATGGCGCAATAACTGTTGCGCCGGCAATAACCCGGCAATTCTCTCCCAACAAGGAAGACTTCTCTTCTACCACACCGGGAAAGGTTGACGAATGATCGATGTAACCCACCTGAAAGCAATCTGCCTGACTGCGAAGGCCGAGCGCCTGGCGCTATTCATCGATCCGCTCAACGCGGCGATGGAAGAATTCGAGATCAATACCCCGCTGCGGCAAGCGGCGTTCCTTTCCCAGCTTGCGCACGAGTCCGGCCAATTCCGCTACATGGAAGAGTTGGCCACAGGCGAAGCCTACGATCACCGGGCAGACCTTGGGAACACGAAACCGCAAGCAATCCTGATCGCGCAAGAGCATGGCAGCACGCCCGGCAAATGGTGGAAGGGGCACGGGCCAATCCAGATAACCGGGTTCGACAATCACATGGCCTGCGGTATCGCGCTCGGCCTGGATCTGATGAATTCCCCCAAGTTGATCGCGGAGCCTGAAGGGGGCTGTCGTGCCGCTGGCTGGTTTTGGCGGACGCATGGCCTGAATAAACTGGCGGACGAAGGCGGCATCACCCAGATCACGCGACGCATCAACGGCGGCACGAATGGGATTGCGGAGCGGCTGCAGTTCTACGCCCGCGCAAAAGTTGTGCTGGGCGTTAAGTGATGGGTTACGCCACGCTCATCAAGTATGCGCTTTGGGCGCTGCTGATTGCTGCCGTCATCGGAGGTATCTGGCTGGGCGTCCATAACATCTACCAAACCGGCTACACCGCTGGCACGAATGCCGAGCGAACCTCCTGGGAGCAGCGGGAGATAGTCAGGAAGGACGCTTTGGCCAAGGCGGTTGCCGAGGCCGTGAAGGCGATCGCCGCCGCAAGGGCGGAGCAGGTAGCCGGATTAACGGGAGCTTTAGACCATGCCGCACAACAAAATACGAAACTTGGCCGTGATATTGCCGCTTTGCGCAATTCTGATGGGCTGTCCTTCAGTTCCAATATGCCCAGATGTGCAGCCGCCAATCCTGCCGCCGAAGATGAAGGTCCCGGCCTCGGTGGTGGCGGCGCCAGTCGAGTCCGACTTCCCCGCGAGATTGAAGAAAGCCTTTACGGAATTGCCGAAGACGCCCAGCGCGTCGTCATCCAGTACGAAACCTGCCGGCGCACCCTGACCCCGCTGGTCGAGGTCGAAGATGGTCAAAAGTAGGGGGCGGATGCTGCGCCAGGCACGGGCGAAACTCTGGTTCAGGTTGGTCAATAAGATTGTGGCGCCACGTTCATACAAAGCAAGCCGGGCGCCGTGAGCGGGGAATCCCCCGACTACTTGGAAGAGGGGTCAAGATTCTCGTTTGGAGATCCGGCAAGGGTTGCCGAACTTCGACAACTGCGGTCATGCCACGGCTGCGCACACATCCTTGTGCTGCTGAATACGAAATACTGCGGGAAGGGCAAGAAGTTCGGAAAGAAGTGCGGAAAGTGGGAAAGTGCCTCTGCGGGACGCGCTACAGCGAATTGAAAGCCGACGATCATCCGCGCGACGTGATCACAGAATTTAATAAGGAAACGGGAGAATTCAAAACGGTGGTGGTCACCAAGGCCAAGCCGTGGCTTGATCCAACCACCAAGGGCGACGCCATGCTCGCTGCCGGGCTGGATGCTGCCGGCAACCAGGCTGGACTGTTTCAGGTCCGGCAGGGCGTCTTGAACGTCAAGGATTTCACCCTCGGCGTGGTCGGCCAGATCTCCCATGCGAACGGCACAGCTGGCGGGCATACTGATGCGGCCGCGATGTTTTCGATCTGGAAAGGCTGGGGCAGGTGAGCGCCTTCAGGTTCTAGATTTAATTCGGAATAATTCCCACATCGCCGGATGCATGCGCCGGTGGCTGGGCGTTTCTGGCTCGGCCTCCCATTGTTGCCACACCCGGCAAGTAGTATGCACCTGTTCTGCGCACCAGATCTGCGCGGCGGTGATACCGAGGCCGAAGCGTACTTGTACCGTCTCGCGCCCGGCGCGCACCTCTGTAGGTGTGGGGTTGCGCGCCGCGTTACCCGCCCGGCTGCGGTTTGGATGGTTGGTCATAGTTCCTCTCTGCGTATGTCGCGGGCGCGGCGGGCGGCATCGCCACGGGTATGTTTTTCGTCGGCGGCGTCATGGCGGCTGCCGTCGTCTTGTCGATTGCCACCTGATACATTTTGCCTCTGTGCACTATACTGGCCACCCTTCCTCCCCGTTTTACCTATTCTGCATAGATTTTATCTGTTCTGCATAAATTCCCCGCTTGTTGGGATGATGCGGGGAATTTGCGGGGATAGACTACCGTTTGAAGCACGAAGATGTCAACGGATATTAAATTTAAGGGCGCGGAGAATCCGCTAGAAGTGGCTTATTTGTTGAGTTTGAGGGGTGAAGCAGGAAGAAGCGGGGAGATGTTAAAATGTTACCGTGGTGCCCGGAGCCGGAGTCGAACCGGCACAGCCGTTTCCAGCCGAGGGATTTTAAGTCCCTTGTGTCTACCAATTTCACCATCCGGGCGATTGGGGCTACGGAGGGGGCCACATGCACATATGTCGCCTGAAAGCTACGTATTTATGGCGTTTCAGAACTGATAACCCTGCAAGTTACAAACTTTCGCCCCAAGTTTATTTTACCGGATTTCCACTCTGGAGCTACGTATTTCTAGGATTGACGCCTACTCCAGGTCGTCATGACAGAGAGACTCTAAACTTCATTCCTCACATCCTCCACCACTCGCAAAAACGCATCTCCATACCTTGCCAGCTTGGCTCGCCCTACCCCACTGATCTGAGCCAGATCGGTCAAGCTGCCGGGGCGGCGATTGAGAATTTCCAGCAAAGTGCTATCGTGAAAAATCACATAGGGTGGCACACCTTGGTCGCGGGCGAGTTCCAGGCGTTTTGCTTTGAGCGCCTGCCACAATGGGTCTTCGCTGGCTCCGGCAAAGACCTCGCGTAGGCGAGAACTGCGTTCTGCTTTACTGATTTTGCGTTTGACCAGTTCAGCGTCGCGCCTTAACCATACAGATTGTTCGCCACGTAATACTGGGCGGGCAGTTTCGGTAAGCTTCAGCCCGCCATAAGCTTCCATGTCCGTATTGAGCAAACCGGCTGCTATCAGCTGGCGAAAGACGCTGCTCCATAGCGCCTGTGCCAATTCCTTGCCGATACCGAAGGTGCTGAGTTGCTGGTGATGGAATTGTTCTACCTTCGCGGTGGCCTTGCCGAGCAGCACGTCAATCAGATGGGCGACACCAAAGCGTTGGCCGGTGCGATAAACGCAGGACAGCGCCATCTGCGCCGCCTGTGTCGCATCCCAAGTATCCATTGGTGTAAGGCAGTTGTCGCACTGATCGCAATTGCCGGGAAGTTCTTCGCCAAAATAGCGCAACAGAATCTGGTGGCGGCAGGCGGTGGATTCGCAGAAACCCAGCAGCGCATCGAGCTTTTGCAGTTCCACCCGTTTGCGCTCCTCGGATGCGTCGCCGGAAAGCAGCATCTGGCGCATGGAGACCACATCGCCCAGGCCGTAAACCATCCACGCATTCGCAGGCAGGCCGTCGCGCCCGGCGCGCCCGGTTTCCTGATAGTAGCCTTCCATGCTCTTGGGCAGGTCGAGATGCGCGACGAAGCGCACATTGGGTTTGTCTATCCCCATGCCGAACGCGACGGTCGCGACAATAATGACGCCCTCCTCGCGCAGAAATCTTTGCTGGTTGGTGTTGCGGGTGGCAGCGTCGAGTCCGGCGTGATAGGGCAATGCATTCCAGCCCTGTCCCTTGAGCCACGTTGCGGTCTCTTCAACTTTCTTGCGCGACAGACAATACACTATGCCCGCATCGTTTGGATGTTCGGCTTCGAGAAAGGCCTGCAACTGCTGGCGCGCACTGGCCTTCTGCGTGACATGGTAGCGGATGTTGGGGCGATCGAAGCTGGAGACGGACTGCTGCGCCTGCTCCAGCGCCAGCCGCTCGACGATCTCGCGCCGCGTCGGCGCATCTGCCGTGGCTGTCAGCGCAATACGTGGCACATTGGGAAAGCGTTCGTGCAACACGGTCAGCTCGCGATACTCAGGACGGAAATCGTGCCCCCACTGAGACACGCAATGCGCCTCGTCTATGGCGAACAGGGCCAACCCGCTGCTCTCTTGCAACTGCTCCAGCAGATCAAGAAAACTCTCCATCATCAGACGCTCGGGCGCGACATACAGCAGCTTCAATTCGCCGCGCAGCAAACACCCTGACACCTCGCGCGCCGCAACAGCATCCAGGCTGGAGTTCAGGAAAGCGGCTTTCACGCCAAGCTGCTTGAGCGCATCCACCTGATCCTGCATCAGCGCGATCAGCGGTGACACCACGATGCCGACTCCGCGCCGCAGCAAGGCAGGAATCTGGTAGCACAACGACTTGCCGCCGCCGGTCGGCATCAGCACCAATGAATCGCCCCCCGCCGCGACATGCTCAACGATGGCCTGCTGCGCGCCACGAAAGGCCGCGTAGCCGAAAACATCGCGCAGGATTTGCTGGGCGGATTGGGAATGAGTGGAGACAGGCTTTCTGAGCACCATCAGTCTGATCGATTCTTTTTGAGTACGAGTGGTTAATATTCAGTGCGCACCAGAAGCTTTACCTGCGACCGGGCCTCGTCAGCTCATCTCAATCACTCGTGCCACATCACCATGGCACTCCGAACACAAACCTACCAGCAGCAAGTCGCCTGTTTTGACTGCCCCCGAGAAATTAATGATGGTTACTTCATGACGGCACTTACCGCACCAGACATTAGAGAGTAGGAGCTTCTTGCTATAACTGGGAATGGCTGCCCACAGCTTGGCTGCGGGTGCAGTAAATTTAGGAATGGATTCGATGGTCATATGCTTATGTATGGCACTGATGGTGCTACACGGCTTTATATGGGATTGCAGCATCTTCATCGGACTTTTAACATTTTACGGGATTATTTGGTCCTGATTCGCAGTACCATCTTATCGTCCGACTGGAGCACATCTACCCTGCGCAAGAAGTTTTGTCCAAGTAGTGCCATATTTCCTTGGATACCAACACCCACACTGAGATTCTCTACTATGATGCCTCCTGCCTCAATAGTTTGCCCTGAAACAATTTCGCCCATTACCCCACCGTTCGCAGTCAGAAAATTGACCGGCATACCCCTAGGTAAATCGACGTTCCGCGCAATATCACGGCTGATAGATACTGTACTGGCTCCCGTATCCACCATGAAATCTACGGGGTGACCGTTGATCGCACCTCGCACATAGTAATGTCCATCCCGTGATCTTGGGATCACTATTTCTCCGCTGACTAGTTTCGCGCTGGCTATGGCAATTGATGGTTTCTGACTGGCGTCAAAATATAAATAAGCCACACCAGAGATAGTGATCCAGATCCCGAGAGCGGCGATATGGCCCCAAGGGCGGCGGCTACTCATGCTATTGAGAGTGGGTTTCAGGAAGTCAAGGCGAATTTAATCTCAGCAAGCCGGGCAATTCAAAATCAGATGATGAGCAAAGCGGCTTTTTGATGTATGCCATCCCCACCAAGGAGGTATCGGGTTAGACTCACCCTTGCCTTCTTCCAAAGACGCATCTACCACGCTGCATTAAACTATCGACTCACCCTAACTCTGCGCATTCACTTGGTTTCCCGGAAATTACCGGGCAAGTTAGGGTGTTGAATTGGAGGCGGGGGTCGGAATCGAACCGGCGTCCACGGCTTTGCAGGCCGCTGCATGACCACTCTGCCACCCCGCCGTTGTTGTGCAGCCAGCAAGCAGGCTGCGTTACAACGCTATAGCAAAAACTAAAAAAGGAAAACAGATTTTTCAGCAAAAATCACGCAAGCTGCGTGCGTGGGGTCTCATGCTAAAAGATCCATTTTCCCTGGAAGCTGGAGCGGGAAACGAGGCTCGAACTCGCGACCCCAACCTTGGCAAGGTTGTGCTCTACCACTGAGCTATTCCCGCAAATGAGGCATCCCAGTATTTCTTGAGACACCTCGAAAACAAAGCAGGGATTATAGAGATGCTGCTGTTTTTGTCAAGAAAAGCCACGTAATGACGCGGTTTCAGAATAGTCTCAGCTGTGCTTCAATGCCTGTGGAATTGCAACCTTAAGGTAATACACCATGGACCACAGCGTCAGTACGGCTGCCAGATAGATCAGCCAGGTCCCCACTTCCTGCGGGTTGAAACCTTCGCCAACTTTGTCATGATACAGCAGTAACGGAATGGCTATCATTTGCGATGCGGTTTTTATTTTCCCCATAAAGGAAACCCCCACGCTTTTGCTTTTGCCGATCTGCGCCATCCACTCGCGCAGAGCTGAAATGGTGATTTCACGGCCAATGATGATAAAAGCGACCAGTGCATCGAGCCGCTCCAGTTGTACCAGGACGACCAGTGCCGCTGCCACCATCAGTTTGTCCGCCACTGGGTCAAGAAATGCGCCGAAAGCCGAGGTCTGGTTCAGTACCCGGGCCAGATAGCCATCCAGCCAATCGGTGATGGCCGCACCGGCAAAGATAATAGTGGCAATCAGATTCTGGTCAGAGTGCGATAACCATGCTGGTGGAAAATAGAAAATTCCGACGAACAATGGAATCGCCAGTATCCGTAACCAGGTGAGAATATTGGGCAGGTTAAAAGGCATGGAGAGCGGAATATGCCGCTGAAATGTAATTGGAGCGTTCAGTCGCTGGATTCAATGTAGTTCCTTATAGATTTTTTCTGCGAGCGCACGGCTAATACCTTCGGTCTGCTGCAGCTCTTCAATGCTCGCAGTCAGCACGCCTTTCAATCCACCAAACCGCGCCAGCAGATTCTGCCGGCGCTTGATGCCGATCCCGCTGACTTGCTCCAGGCTTGAACTGGTGCGGGATTTGCCACGCCTGGCGCGATGACCCTGAATCGCAAAACGATGGGCCTCATCGCGAATTTGCTGGATCAGATGTAAGCCAGGATGATCCTTGGGCAATTGTAACGGCTTTTTCATGCTTGGAAAGATCAATTGTTCCAGGCCAGGCTTGCGTTCTTCGCCTTTCGCCACCCCCAGTACATTAGCATCATTCAGTCCGAGTTCTACCAGTGTTTCCTGGGCAACGCTTATCTGCCCTTTGCCGCCATCTATCAAAATCAGATCGGGCAACCTGCCCTCCCCCTCGGCAACTTTATGGTAGCGCCGGGACAGAACATCGCGCATGGCAGCGTAATCATCCCCCGGCGTGATGCCACCAATGTTGTAGCGGCGGTATTCACCGTTACGCATGGAGTAGTTGTCGTAAACCACGCAGGAGGCAACGGTGGCCTCGCCCTGTGTGTGGCTGATGTCAAAGCATTCGATGCGAGCCAGACCTGTCATATCCAATGCTTGCTGCAAGGCCTGCAACCGCTCTTCCTGGCTGATCTGTCGTTCCAGCATTTGTTTCAGTGCCAGTCGAGCGTTCTCTGTCGCCATCTCCAGCCAGATGCGACGTTCACTGATGGAATTGAGACTGATCGCAACTTTATGGCCGCATTGTTCGCTAAGCAGGACTTGCAAAGCTTCCCGGTGAATCTTCTCACCGACGATGATGACTGGTGGTACGCCACGATTAAGATAATGCTGGGCGAGAAAAGCCTCCACTGCGGCAGTCGGATCATATCCTTCCGCATTCTGTGGGAAAAAGCTCTTGTCCCCCAGGTGGCGTCCCCCCCTTACCATGGCAAGATTGACACAGATTTTTCCGCCACCCTCATCCTGCACAGCGCAGGCAATGATATCAGCATCCAGCGCCCTGCCGCTGTCAACGAACTGTTTCTCCCGGATTTTGCGCAATGCTTGAATCTGGTCGCGGAATAATGCAGCCTGCTCGTAATCCAGGCAGTCAGCAGCCTGCTGCATTTTTTCAGCAATGCTTTCCAGCACTTCGGTTTGCTTGCCCTGCAGAAAAAGCTCGGCGTTTCTTGCATCCTCGCGATAAGCTGGTTCAGTGATCAACTGGACGCAAGGTCCGCTGCAACGCTTGATCTGATACAGCAGGCAGGGCCGGGCGCGGTTACTGAAGACGCTGTCCTCGCAAGTACGAATGCGAAATACCTTTTGCAGGAGCTGAATGCTCTCCCTTACCATCCCTGCGTTGGGAAAGGGACCGAAATAATGGTGCCGTTTGTCCAATGCCCCCCGATAAAAACCAAGACGTGGAAAATGATGCCCGCTCAGAACAACATACGGATACGATTTATCATCCCTGAACAGTATGTTGTATTTCGGTGCTAAGGTTTTAATCAGGTTGTTTTCAAGCAGCAATGCCTCGGCTTCGGAACGGGTGACGGTGGTCTCGATCGCCGTGATTTGGGACACCATCAACTTGGTGCGGGGGGCTAAACCGGTTTTTTGGAAATAGGATAAAACGCGTTTCTTCAGATTTATTGCCTTACCGACATAAATCACCTGCCCTGCCGCATTCAACATGCGATAAACGCCCGGTTGGGCGGGGAGGTTTGAGGCAAAAGCCTTGGCGTCGAAAACAGGTACTGCTGGCAAAAAGCTTACTCCTCGCCTAGCAACTTGCCAGCGATAGCCCAGTTTTCATGAGGCAATTCGTCAAAAGCAATGTAGGTATAGGATTTTGGTTTGTGTGCGATGCGCTCCAGCGTATCGGTAATTTCTTCGGCTATCTTCTGCTTTTGCTCACGGCTGAGAGCGCCGGCAATACGGATATTGACGTAGGGCATGCTTCCTCCAGTTATCTAGATGAGCGCCAGATCGGCGCAAATCTTTGCGAATACATTTTCGAACATTTCGGTGGTCAGGCGTTTGGTCTGGGTATTGTAGCGGCTGCAATGATAACTGTCATAGAGCGTCAGACCGTTGGGCAAGGCGTGAACGGCAGCATGCGCAAAAGGATAAGCCTTGGATTTGAGTCCCAAGGCCATCAACCCCGCCTGGTGAGCGACTGTGCCCAGAGCGAGCAGTGCCCTGCCCCTTCCCGCTGAAAAATCTGTAATTTCAGCCGCAAGATAGCTGTTGCATTGACGGATTTCAGCCAACTCTGGTTTGTTCTCCGGCGGCAGGCATTTGACTGCATTGGTAATGCGGCATCCAGGAAGTTGTAAGCCGTCATCTGCAGAAATTGATTCATCATGACTGGCCAAGCCGAATTTATGTAGCGTCTGGTATAACAGAATTCCCGCATGATCTCCGGTAAAAGGTCTGCCGGTTCGATTTGCTCCATGCATGCCGGGGGCAAGGCCAATGATGAGAAGCTTGGGCGTGGTATCGCCAAAGGCCGGGACAGGACGAGCATAATAATCCCCGTGCCGAGTTTTCACTTCATCCAGGAATCGCGCCAGTCGCTGACACTGACGACAATCTGCCGAGAACTTGAGCTGCATGGAATTGTCGCTTGCCTGTCGTGGTAGCATTTTCTTTTTCTACTTTGCTGAAGTTCTTGCGGGCCAATACTACCGGAGTCAGACGAAAAAAGGGCGGCTTGAAAAAGCCGCCCTTTATTTCTACGCATCAATGGCGTCCCCAGCGGGATTCGAACCCGCGTACTCACCGTGAAAGGGTGATGTCCTAGGCCTCTAGACGATGGGGACTAAAGGAATTTTACTGTTGCTACCGAGAATTTGGTGGAGATAAGCGGGATCGAACCGCTGACCTCTTGCATGCCATGCAAGCGCTCTCCCAGCTGAGCTATACCCCCGACAAAAAGAAGGCGAATTATACTGAGGCACCCGGCCCCAGTCAATGTAAAGCCTTCGCCATGAATCGGCAAGTCAAATGAATCCCATGATCTAATACGCTTCTGATTAAGCCCCATAGCGCGCTTTCTTTATATTTTCCAGGGCTGCCGCAATGACATGACGCGGTGCACCGATATTCATGCGCATGAAACCGCCGCCGCTCTCGCCGAACAAAGTACCGGGACTCATGCCTACATGGGCCTCATGCACGAAAAAATGTTTGAGTTGTGCATCAGTTTGTCCCAATGCAACTCCCAGCGTGCGGCAATCCAGCCATAGCAGGTAGGTACCTTCCGGCTGGATAAGCCGGATTTCCGGGAGATGGGTAGTCAGGTATTCTTCGACGAAATCCCGCGTATCCCGCAGGTAAATCAGCAATGCATCCAGCCATGCCGCTCCTTCCCGGTAAGCAGCCTCAAAGGCGACGATGCTGAAGGGATTGGATGCGCTGACGTGCATCGTGTCGAATGCCCGGGCAATTGCTGTGCGGCGCTCCAGGTTCGGCACAATGAGCGCAGAAAGATTCAGACCGGGGATATTGAAAGTCTTGCTGGGTGCAACAGCGGTAACGATGTTTGCCGAATTCCCAGCTAGTAGTGAAAGTGTGCAGTGTTTGTTTTCAGGGTAGACCAGGTCAGCATGGATCTCGTCCGAAAATACGATCAGATCATGTTTTTCCGCGATCCGCAGCAGGCGCTCCAACTCAAATTTTCTCCATACCCTGCCCACCGGGTTATGCGGGGAGCACAGCAGCAGCAGACGTGCCTTCGTCGCGCACTGCTCCAGATGATCAAAGTCGATAGTGTAACGACCGTTCTCCAAGTGCAACGGGTTTAGTAGCAGTTGTCCACCAGTGCTGGTGACGGCGGAGAAAAAGGGGAAATACACTGGCGGTTGCACGATGACCGATTCGCCCGTTCCTGCATAAGCCATGACCGCCGCATGCAGCGTAGGCACTACCCCAGGGCACATCACGATCCATTCGCGCTGCACCTCCCAGTCATGGCGTTGTTTTAGCCAGTGTATCAGTGCCTGGTACAGGCTATCTGGATAGATGGTGTAACCATAGATGGGATGGGCGGCGCGCGCAGCAAGTGCTGCGGTTACGGCTGGCGGTACAGGAAAATCCATATCAGCAACCCACAGCGGGGTGACCTCTGCCGTGCCGAACATGTTCTGCCGGCCATCATATTTGAGACTGGCACTTCCGCTGCGGCTGATGTCACGACTGAAGTCGAAACTCAAGCAATCCTCTCCCAGATCGTCACTTCCGATAATGTGTGCTGAAATTTATGCCGGGTTTCACGGATGACAAAAGGTACTTCCTGCGGTCCTTGAACCAGCTTGAAATGACTGCCAAGAATTTCTTTCAGGCCATCCAGAGTGCCGAAACTTTCACCATCGCGCTTGAACCCGCCTATCCATGCTTCCCGTTTGGTGTGTTCCTTCAACCAGGTATAGGGTGAAGCGATCAGCAGCAAGCCACCGGGATTCAGCCGGGTATGAATGCTGCTGAGCAGTTTGGTTGGGTCGTACAGACGATCAATCAGATTGGCCGCGAGTATGAGGTCATAACCTGAGAACAATGGTTTGAGGTTGCACGCGTCACCCTGGTAGAACTCAACTTTATGCTTGACGTCGTCCAGACCAAGACCGCTCAGGGTGCGCTCCTTGTAGAAAACGAGTTCACCTTCATCCGTCAACGTATAGCGCAGCACGCCTTGTTCTGCAAGTTGCACACCCTGGCCGATAAAGCGGGCGGAAAAATCAATGCCGGTGACGTGGTCGAAATGCCGCGCCAACTCGAAAGTGGCGCGCCCCGAGGCGCAGCCCAGATCAAGCGCCTTGTGTGCCGGTTTGCCGTGCATGGCGACAATGGCCAACTCGGCCAGCGCCACCGAAAAATTGACTACGCCGAAATAAGTGTCCCCATAATGGAATTCCGCATACTCTGAGAGCAATTTGTCGGTTTCATAATGCGAGCCAGGCTGAGCAGCAGGCATAGCGGCAATTACATAGCGAAACCCGGCATGCTGGAAGAAATGACGGCGAAAGGCATAGCGAGCACTCTTCAGCGACTCATTGCCGCATGAAATCCAGGAGCCGCCTTTGATGAGATTGTGCCGATCATCGAAGGTCGGCGTAGTGAAATCATCGTAATGCGGGTGGATATCGAAACCTGCAAATGGATAAGTCGGTGTTTCCATCCATTGCCAGACATTACCGACCACATCGAAAAATTCTCCCTGTGGAAATTCGGTAACGGAACAACTGGAAGCGAAGTAGTCTAGATGGATATTGCCCGCTGCCACTGCGGTACGCGGGACTTCGGACAAACCCGCTACGTCGTATAACCGGTACCATTCATCTTCTGTCGGCAGTCTAACTGGTTGCCCGCATGCCGCCGCTTTCCAGTTGCAGAAGGCCTTGGCCTCGTGATAGTTCACCTCCACCGGCCAATCCCATGGCATGGCCACTTCTTCAGTCATCAAACGCAGCCGCCAGTCGGAGCCATGTCTGACCCAGAAAGTGGGATGCTCGGCGCGCACGTGGTTTAGCCAGGCGCGGCCTTCTTCTTCCCAGCAAGCTTCCATGGCATAGCCATCTGCCTGGACGAAAGCCAGGAATTCCTGGTTGCTGACCAGATAGCAGCTGGCCTGAAAAACCGGAACTTCCGCTATGTGACTGCCATATTCGTTGTCCCAACCATAGATCGGATCGGTCTTGCTTTTACCGAGATGCACCGTACCCGCCGCTACGGTAATGAGCCGGTTTTGCGGTACCGGCCCGGATTTGCGGCAGGGCTCCCAGTCAGGATGTGGCTTGACGTATTCAAGTGCATGCTGCCGGATCAATACTGAAGAGGTTTCCAGGTGGATGAGTTCATGTTCGATCCCCATCAGAATGGTCCACCAAGGGTGGTCCCAGCCTATCGGCAAGGTGAGCGGAGTTTCGCTGATAAGCCGGTCGACGGTATTGCGTACGCTATTGCGATAGGCGCGCACTTCCTCGACTGCAGGCCAATCATAGTGCGTGGTGTTGAGATCATCCCAGCTCATCTCATCAACCCCGACCGCGAACATGGATTCCATCCTGGGGTTGATCCGCTCCGTGATCAGTCCCGCAAGTAGCAACTTGTTGGTAAAGAAAGTTGCGGTATGGCCCAGATAGAAGATCAGCGGATGCCGCAACGAGATGGGTTTCTTGTAGTAGGCTGCATTATCGCGCAACATTTCGAAAAGCTGCTCGTAACGGTCGAATGTGGCGTGGAAGTAGGCACGTATCTCCCTCCGCTTGGCTGCAGTATCATCGCCGCTGAGTAAAGGTGTTCTTTGCAAGAGCTGTTGTCGCATAGGGTGTTCTGTCGGATTTTCGCAAGCTGCCTGATGCTCTGCCGGATTTAGTACGTGCAATATGGTGTTCACGAAGAAGGTCGGGTTATTTTGTTATCTAAAAATATAATTAAAATCAATGTGTAACAACTCTTTATTAAATCAATTTCGATATTCAGAGGCGGCCTTCCTGCAACCATATAATTCCCATGGTTTTAAGCTTTCCTCTTCCACAAGGAACCACATTCTACAGTACCTTTTGAAATTGAGATTGTGGAGGAAGCCTAGTAGCCCAAATACCCCTGCGCGATTCGGTAATATACACGGCGCAACGGCTTGTTATCCCGCATGATCTCGCGATACTGGATTGGACCAGGTTGATAGAGCATCGGATCCAGGTCCTTGCCTGCCCGATTACGCTCAAGATGTCTATATTCCATCCCCACCAGAATGATTGGCCGGGTTGTTGGCGCTGGCGCCGGCGACCAAAAGTCGTACATGGCACTCTTATCCCCAAACACGTTGCGGGAGTGAATCTCCATTCTGTTCCCGCCATGATTATAGAAAGACAAGGCACTTGCAACCGACCATCTGCTCATGCCGACAACAATCGGCTCCTGCCCGGTCTGGCGTCGGACATCCTGTGCAATTTGTTCGATTTCATTCGTGGCTTCACGCCAGAAATAATGTTTTGTGAAATTCGGGTATGGGGCCCCTGGTATTCCAAGCACTGCATAGTGCAATACAAATGCATAGAAAAACATGGCAACTATGATCGTCGGTTTCCACATTGCTCGCAAACGGCTGGCGATAGCGCGCTGATCACCAACCTGCCCCATCATCCATGCCACCGTCGGCAGCAGCATAAGCCATACCGGGCTGGTCCAATGAAACTTCGGCGAACCGAACAGGCTGAGGCAGAAGAATATTGCCAGCGGTACAACAGTGAATATCCGTATGAACAGGCGGCGCCGGCGTGCATATTGACCATCATCGCGATCGCTGCCTGGCAGTAGCGCCAATATTGCAGCGAGCAAACCTACAGGGGTCAGCAATATCAGCATGTGCAGAAACAGGTAATGCAGCGAGAACTGATCGCCTATTCCTTTGGCTCGTTGCGACTGGAACAGGAACGACACCCACTGATGCTCGCTGTTCCAGATGATGACTGGCGAAAACAGCAGCAATGCCAGTGCTGCTGCGAGATACGGATGCGGGCGGCGCAGCCAGCGGCGTGCAATCGGATCCAGGATCACAAACAGCAAAGCTGCAATACCCAGCAGACCAAGGGTGTATTTGGATAGTATGCCCAAGCCGAATGCAATACCCATACCCAGCCAGGCTGAACTGCGACCCGCTACCAACGCTCGTTCCATGTAGTACAACGTAGCGGCCCAGGCAGCGAGCAACGGCGCATCGGGGGTCATCAACATGCCGGAAGCAAAGCTTAGCGGCAGCACGGCCAGCAGCAGCACGGTGCGCATGCCCGTCGATTTGTCGTACAGATTGCGCGCCAGCGCATACAGATAACCCATCGTTACCAGACCACAGAGGAAGGCGCCGATGCGCACCCCGAATTCGTTGTCGCCCGCGATTGCGGTGCCTAGCCAGATCAGCCACGCAGTCATCGGCGGATGATCCAGAAAGCTCAGATCCATGTGCTGGGCATAACTCCAGTAATATGCCTCATCCGGAATCAGTTGCGCCTGGCCAAGATAGATCAGACGCAGCAACAAGGTAAATGCCACCACCCCGACCGCCGCCACCCGCCAGCGCACATCCAATGATGGCGGATTCTGCCCGACTGGAAATACATAAAAGGCGGAACCCAGATAGTTGATCGCTGCCGTTGCAGCGATCGCCGGGAAGATTGCCAGTGTGGCCGGGACGTGCCAGCCATAGACCAGCAAGGCCAGCACTCCACCGCGCAGCAACAACGCAAATATGCCCACCGTTAGAAAACGGCCGAATTGGCGCCAGCGCAGATAACCTGAGTGATGCGGACGAAATGACCATTTGGAATTGAGCGAATAGTTCACTGCAGCAGCCACGAAGAAACTGCTGACATGCGCCACAGCAAGCCCGGTCTCGCGGCTCATCAGCCAGTGGAACAGCAACGCATCAACGACCACACCGAACAACCCGACCGCCGCAAAGCGACTGGCGGTACCGACAGAGACCGTGCCCCCCGCCAATATCATCAAGCGCTGCAGATAAGTCCACTGATGGACAAAGGACAGCTTGGAGGTGCCCTGTGTCCGGTCACGGAAACAGATGGGTACTTCCACCACCCTGAGTTTGCCCTGACCCGCCATGATCAGCTCAAGCAGGATCTTGTACCCGCGTGCATTTCCGGCAATGGTCGCCGCTAGATCCCGGCGGAAGGCGAAGAATCCGGAAGTGGCATCATTCACATCACAGATGGGACGTGCGAGCCAGCCACCGACGCGTGACAGCCATTGCCGATACCATGGCCAACCCTCGGTGCTTCCGCCCGGTACGTAACGGCTGCCGACGGCCACGTCATGGCTGCCATCCAGCACTGGCGCCACCAACGCAGGCAAGCGCTCAGGCGGGTGACTCAGATCCGCATCCATCACCACGATGACATCGCCTTGCGCCACCGCCACCCCGGCCAGGATGGATGCCGTCAGATCCGGTTTCTCCCGGCGTTCAATCAGCCGCACGTTGGCCTGTCCTTCCCAAGCACGAACCTTGTCGGGCGTGCCGTCGCTTGAGCCATCATCAACAAAAATGACTTCGAAGCTATCCGGTGGCAGATCGAGTGCAAACAGACGAGTCAGCAACGGATCGATGTTGTCTGTTTCGTTGAGCGTGGGAACTACTACAGAAAATCGTGTCATGCTGATTGCAGCTAGGTTAGATGTGCTTGGAGAAGTCGACGAGAAGGAGTCTGGGGAACTGTTGGCGGGAAGCGTAGCACAACTCCCGGAGAGAGAGGTGATTCATATGATCTGTCGGAATATTTTCCATGAAGATTCTCTAAACAAGCAGCCCTGCATGATCCTTGAAGCCAATAAACCCTGACTTTGCAATTCCCCGGCTTTCCTCGATCCTCTATGCTGCTGTACATGGCAACAACTGATATGAATAACTGGGCGGATTGAGGTGAAGCCACAGGGTGTGTCAATACGCTATAATGCAACCTTTTTGCTCTGACCAATGTCGATATTGCAGGGAAGTGACCTGGAATGTGTGCGCGGTGACCGCAGGTTATTCAGGGATATCAATTTTTCCCTCAATGCGGGTGAGCTGCTGCAGGTGCATGGGCCCAATGGTAGCGGCAAGACCAGTCTGCTACGGATGTTGTGTGGGCTGGCGACTCCAGCCCATGGGAAAATCTGTTGGCATGGCACGGATATCCGCTCTTTGAAGGGGGATTATTACGGCGCCATCACTTATCTTGGTCACTTGAGCGGAGTGAAAGACGATTTGACCGCTATTGAGAATCTGCGGATTTCCAGCGCACTTGCAGGTGTCGAGATTGAGGCAAAAAAGGCGCACGAAGCCCTGCAGCATATGGGATTGGGTGGACGCGAGTTATTGCCCGCAAAGGTGCTGTCGCAAGGACAGCGGCGCAGAGTGGCGCTAGCACGCTTGTTGGTCTGCGGTACGGTATTGTGGATACTGGATGAGCCATTGGCAGCACTGGACAGTGCGGCGGTAAAATTAATGCAAACTCTGCTGGAGCAGCATCTGGGGAAAGGCGGCATGGTGGTGATGACAACCCATCAGGAGATTGATATCACTACTGGCGCAACCCAACGGTTGCAACTTACCTAGCATGTCTCTGTGGGTAATCCAGCGCGACCTTCTTCTGGCGATGCGACGGCGGTCGGATGTTCTGACCACGCTGTTTTTTTTCATCATTGTGGTGAGTTTGTTTCCCCTCGGTGTGGGTCCGGAAATCAATATACTCCGCACCATGGCGCCGGGCGTGGTGTGGGTGGCGGCACTGCTGGCTTCAATGTTATCCCTGGGGAGAATGTTTTCCAGCGATTATCTGGATGGCACACTGGAGCAGATGCTGCTCTCGCCCCAGTCGTTATCCATGCTGGTATTGGGCAAAGCGCTGGCACATTGGCTGGTGACGGGGGTGCCGCTGGTGCTGATGTCGCCAGTACTGGGCATCCAATATGACTTGTCGGCGGATGCACTACTGGTACTGACTGCATCGCTGTTGCTGGGCACGCCGGTTCTGAGTCTGATTGGTGCCATCGGTGCGGCGCTGACTTTAGGTCTGCGGGGCGGTGGCGTATTGGTATCGCTGCTGGTGCTGCCATTGTATATCCCGATACTGATTTTTGGTGCGGGAGCGGTAGAAGCAAGCGCAGCGGGTTTGGGAGCAGGTGCACATTTGTCGCTACTGGGCGCTTTTTTGCTGGCGTCGCTGGTATTGGCGCCGTGGGCCACGGCAGTTTCATTGCGAATTTCGATGGAATGAAGAAAGCAATTCTGAATTTTAGGTTTTTAGTTTAGAATCGGCGGCTGCAAATATAGGACTCAGAGCTTTTAAACATGGCAATTAACTGGTTCAAGTATTCCTCTCCGGCGAGTTTTTATTTTCTGGCCGGAAAAATGATTCCACTGTTCACTATCGCCGCAATCATATTGTTTGCGGTGGGACTTTATATCGGCTTTTTTGTCGCCCCCACCGATTTTCAGCAAGGTGAAGCCTATCGCATTATTTTCATTCATGTGCCGGCAGCGTGGATGTCGATGTTTCTCTACGTGATAATGGCGATTTGGGCCGGTATCGGCCTTGCGTTCAACACCCGGCTTTCTTCCATGATGGCCACTGCCATTGCACCGACAGGAGCAATGTTTACTTTTCTTGCCCTATGGACTGGTGCATTGTGGGGCAAGCCGATGTGGGGAACATGGTGGGTATGGGACGCCAGGCTCACATCCGAACTGATCCTGCTGTTTCTCTATATTGGCTTTATGTCGCTACAGGCAGCGATCGACGACCCGCGCCGTGCCGATAAGGCCGGGGCAGTAATTGCGCTGGTGGGGGTGGTCAACATACCGATCATCTATTTCTCGGTTAAATGGTGGAATACTCTGCATCAAGGAGCCACCGTCAGCGTTACGCAGTCGCCAAAAATGGCAGCCACCATGCTGACCGGCATGCTTATCATGTCCATCGCATGCTGGATGTACGCTATCGCGGTGATATTGATACGTACGCGCACCATCATTCTGGAACGCGAGCGTCATACCGCCTGGGTAGGTGAATTGCGGGGAATGGCGCAATGATCTGGGCCAGTTGGTCGGATTTCTTTTCCATGGGCGGATACGGGTTTTACGTATGGGGCTCCTATTTGGTATCGGTTGCCTGCATAGCCGGAGAAATTGCGCTGGTATTCAATCGCAAGCGAACTTTGCTGAAACATCTCAGTCTGATTCATGAATCAACCAAACAAGAGAAAAGAGATGAAACCACGTCATAGAAAACTGGCGATCATTGTTTCAGGTGTGAGTGCCTTGGGTATTGCTGCTGCACTGGTACTGAACGCGTTTGAAAGCAACATGGTCTTTTTCTTCAGCCCCTCCCAGGTAGCCGCCAATGAAGCCCCTGTAGGCAAAAGTTTCCGCATCGGCGGACTGGTGGAAGAAGGTAGCATCAAGCGCCAGAGTGATGGGGTAACGGTAAACTTTGTCGTAACCGATACCGCCAAAGTTATCCCTGTAGTCTATACGGGTATTCTCCCTGACCTGTTCAAGGAAGGCAAAGGCGTAGTGGCCCAGGGAAAACTGTCGGCGGATGGCGTTTTCCGCGCAGACGAAGTACTTGCCAAGCACGACGAAAATTATATGCCGCCAGAAGCTGCTGGTGCGCTGGAGCAGGCTAGAATACAAAAAACAGTAATGACACAGTGATCGAACCGGAGCAGGAGCAAAGTTGTCCCTGCTTACCTACCCCTTCAATCCTTAGCTCTTAACCCCTAACTTCATAGTCCCGACCATGATTCCAGAACTCGGTAATTTTGCCCTTATTCTTGCGTTGCTGCTGGCGATAACACAGGGGACCCTGCCTATCATCGGTGCCGCCCGCGGCATCCCTTCATGGGTTGCACTGGCGCGACCGGTGGTACAAGGACAATTTGTATTCCTTGCGATAGCCTTTGGTTGCCTCGCTTATTCATTTGTCAACAATGACTTCTCGGTGATGAATGTTGCCAGAAACTCCAATTCCGAACTGCCGATACAGTACCGCATTGCCGCATCCTGGGGATCACATGAAGGCTCATTGCTGTTATGGGTATTCATGCTTGCAGGCTGGTCAGTTGCGGTAAGCGTATTCAGCCGTCATCTGCCGGATGAGATGGTGGCACGGGTACTCGGTGTAATGGGGCTGGTCAGCGTGGGCTTTATCCTGTTCCTGCTGGTCACATCCAACCCATTTGATCGCCTTCTGCCTGCCGCCTTCGAGGGAAGCGACCTGAATCCCTTGCTGCAAGATCCCGGCATGGTAATCCATCCCCCCATGCTTTACATGGGTTACGTCGGCTTCTCTGTCGCCTTTGCTTTTGCCATTGCTGCGTTGATCAGCGGAGAGATGGATGCAGCTTGGGCGCGCTGGTCACGTCCCTGGACTACTGTCGCATGGGTATTTCTCACCATCGGCATCATGCTGGGCAGCTGGTGGGCTTATTATGAGCTTGGCTGGGGTGGCTGGTGGTTCTGGGATCCGGTCGAGAATGCATCTTTCCTGCCGTGGCTGGTAGGCACCGCGCTGGTTCATTCGCTGGCAGTAACCGAGAAACGTGGCAGCTTCAAAAGCTGGACTGTGCTGCTTGCCATCTGTGCATTTTCCTTAAGTCTGCTCGGCACCTTCCTGGTTCGCTCCGGGGTGCTGACGTCGGTTCATGCTTTCGCTACTGATCCCACGCGCGGCGTATTCATTCTGGCATTTCTGGTTATCGTCATTGGCAGCTCCCTGTTGCTGTTCGCCTGGCGAGCACCCAAAGTTGGTCTGGGCGGAAAATTTGATCTGGTATCCAGGGAATCGATGCTACTTGCCAATAATTTATTGCTGATGGTGGCTGCAGGCAGCGTTTTGCTGGGTACGCTTTATCCATTGATCATGGACTCGCTTGATCTCGGCAAAATATCAGTCGGCACCCCTTATTTCGAGGCAGTATTCGTGCCGCTGATGACCCCGGCAATTTTCCTGATGGGGCTAGGCCCCCTCGCCCGCTGGAAACAGGCGAGCTTGCCGGAACTGATGCTGCGTTTGCGCTGGGCTTTTGGTGTGAGCGTGGTAACCGCACTGCTGATGCCATTTGTCATGGGGGAGTGGAAACCATTGGTAAGCTTTGGCTTACTATTGGCTTTCTGGATTATTGCCACCATCTTTGTCAGCATACGCCAGCGCCTGCATAACAGCGGCCAGGGTGGATTGTTCACAAAACTCGCCAAGCAATCACGCAGCTATTACAGCATGCATTTGGCACATTTTGGAATAGCGGTATTCATTATCGGCGTAACACTGGTGAATGGGTACGAAACCGAAAAAGATGTGCGTATGGAAATCGGCAGTACTGTGACAATGGGCGGTTACACTTTCCGCTTCAATGGCGCAAGTCCAGTATCCGGACCTAATTACCAGGCAATGCGCGGCGATATTGACGTATTGCGTAATGGCGAGAAGATTCGTGTAATGCAACCGGAAAAGCGTACCTATAACGCTTCCGGCATGGCGATGACCGAACCCGCGATCGATACCGGTTTTCTGCGTGATCTTTATGTTGCGCTGGGTGAACCCCTGGAAGACGGTGCCTGGGTGGTACGGGTATACCATAAACCTTTTGTCGACTGGATCTGGTTTGGCTGCTTGCTGATGGCGTTTGGTGGAATATTGGCAGTGACCGACCGGCGCTACCGTCTAAAGGTGCATAACAAACATGTCGAAACTGCTACTGTGGCTGAGGACAAGAGGGCTGCCAGCAATCCCCGTTTGTCCACAGGAGGCAAGAAAGCATGACGCGTTTCCTGCTGCCGCTGGCCGCCTTTATCGTGCTGGTGGGGTTTCTTGCTGTCGGCCTTAATCTCAAGCCGCGCGAGGTTCCATCTCCATTAATCGGCAAGCCTGCTCCGGTTTTTCAATCACAGTTGCTGCATGAACCGGAGAGAATGCTCGCATCCCAGGACAATCTGGGCAAAGTATGGCTGCTTAATGTGTGGGCCTCATGGTGCGTTTCCTGCCGTGAAGAACACCCGCTGCTGGTAGAGTTGGCCAGATCTGGCATCGTGCCCATCTACGGCCTGAATTACAAAGACAAACGTGACCTTGCCCTGCAATGGCTCAACCAGTATGGTGATCCTTATACCGTCAGTGTCGTAGACCCGGAAGGCAGGATTGGTATTGATTATGGCGTCTATGGCGTTCCTGAAACCTATGTCATCGACAAGAACGGCGTCATTCGCCACAAACAGATAGGCCCTGTAACTGTTGAGTCGCTGGAGAAAAAGATTCTGCCACTGATTAAGGAACTGCAGGGATGAATCTGGCGCTTCCATTCGCTTTACTCAAGAATTCCTATCCGCAGAAAATTTCGGATTTACGCAATACCTTTGCTGGAAAACAACTTATTCTACTGCTCGCTTTTGTTCTGTTGTCACCTTTAAGCTGGGCAAAGGAAGCGGCGCCAGTAGCCGAGGATCCGGTGCTCGAGCGGCGCATGATTGCGCTTTCTGAGGATTTGCGTTGCCTGGTGTGTCAGAACGAGTCGCTGGCAGGTTCGCGCGCAGACTTTGCCAATGATCTGCGGCGCGAAATTCGCGAGCAGATGCAAGCCAACAAAAGTGATCGGGAGATCATCGATTTTCTAGTGGCGCGCTACGGTGATTTCGTACTCTATCGACCGCCTGTCAAACCTGCGACCTACTTGTTGTGGGGCGGACCCTTCGCATTTCTCCTGACAGGAGCGGGAATATTGTTCTTTTATCTCAAACGCCGCCGCAAGCAGGTTGAAGAACCGCCATTAACGGAAGAGCAACATCGGCATGCCGAAGCCTTGCTGAAGGAAGATAAAGGTAACAACGCATGACGTCATTCTGGGTTGTTGCCGGCATCCTGACCATCGGTGCCTTGTTGTTCATCCTGCCTACCTTGTTACGCAAGGGAAACGGCCGGACAGGGATAGTACGCGAGGCTGCTAATGTAAGCATTTATCGCGATCAGTTAGCCGAACTCGAGGCTGACTTGCGTAGTGACGTCTTGAGCAAGGAGCAGTACGAGCAAAGCAAACGGGAATTACAGCAACGGATGCTGCAGGATGTCCCTGCAGGAGAGTCCATGACCAGCACGGTAATGGCTGGCGGCAACCGTAGCAACGTTGCGACCATAACGGTGATGGTACTGGCAATGCCGCTTCTGGCAGTCTCGCTTTACCTATGGCTCGGCAATACCAAGGGGTTAACGCCACAGCCAGCTCCTGAGCAGATGCCGATGGTAGAAGAAGAAGCAGGCCATCAGAATTTTTCTTCGGTACTGGATAGTCTTATCGCACGGCTCAGAGATCAGCCGGATGATCTGGAAGGCTGGATTATGCTGGGGCGTACCTATGCAATAATGCAGCGTTTCAATGAAGCCAAGATTGCTTACGAGAGAGTGATCGCTTTATCTCCGGAAAGTCCGGAATTGCTGGTTGATTATGCGGATATTATGGCAATGACGAACGAGGGAAGCCTTCTGGGGAAGCCCATGGAGCTGATTAATAGGGCATTAAGTCTCGATCCCAAGAATCCCAAGGCACTGGCGCTAGCGGGCACAGCTGCATTCGAGCAAAAGAATTTCAAACAAGCAGCAGTTTACTGGGAAAAATTGCTGGTACATATTCCAGCGGAGTCCAAGCTGGCTCAATCTGTTAAAGATAGCATAGCCGAAGCGAAATCCCTGGCTACCGGCAAAGGCAGTGCCATGGCTGGAATGCAGACGCAAATACCAAATAGTCAGAATGCTCCACCTGTCGCAGACAAATCTGTGGTGGCGGGAGCAGGAACCGCTGCAGCTGAAACGGGCAGCACCCTTTCAGGTACTGTCACACTTAGCGCCGCATTTGCGGGAAAAGTATCACCTGACGATACGCTATTCATTTTTGCTCGCGCCACAGAAGGCCCGCCGATGCCGCGAGCGATTTCAATAAAGAAGGTCAGGGATCTGCCAGCGTCTTTCTTGCTGACCGATGGTATGGGTGCGCGCCCCGATTTGAAGATCTCTAACGTCCCTCAATTGATAATCAGCGCCAGAATTACAAAATCCGGGAAAGCCATGCCTGAGAGCGGCGATCTGCAAGGTTTCAGTCAGAAAGTTAAGCCGGGTGACAAGAATATCAATATCGTGATTGACCAACAGGTGCCTTAGCATTCGGTCGGTACTGGATGCGCTTACAACACAGCAATATATTTATCCACTGCGGCCAACTCTGTTTCGAACCGGGGCAATAACGCCGCCAGTGCCGTAGTGTCTCCCGCCTTCCCTGCCCGCTCTATCTGGGCACACAACTCACCCAATGCCAGCGCACCGACCGAACGGGACGATGATTTGAGCTTGTGTGCCGCTGCACCAACCACTGCAGTCTGTCCTGCCTGATAGGCTGCACGCAATTCCGTCGCTATTTTTTCCGAACTGGTGCGGAAATCACGCAGAAATTCGCTGATCACCACCGGATCATTGCCTACCAGCGCTTCAAGGACGCGCACATCTACCGGCCCTGCCATCGTGGCAGAAGAGACCTCGGCGCCGATACCTGCGACAACTGTCTCAGTACCGGACTTGGCTGCTGGCAGCCATTTCTCCAGCATGACTTTCAAGTGGGCAAGCTGCACCGGTTTGCTCAGATAATCGTCCATACCAATATCCAGACAATGCTCGGCCTCGCCTTTGAGTGCATTGGCGGTGAACGCGATGATGGGTGCGTGGGCTTTACCGAATTCGGCAGCACGAATCGCCGTGGTCAGTTGATAGCCGTCCATCTCCGGCATGTGCAGATCAGTCAGCAGCAGTGCGTAATTGCCGCTCTCCCAGCGTTTCAGTGCTTCACGGCCGTCGCCGGCAATATCTGCGGCATATCCAAGCAAAGCGAGTTGTTGCCGGATCACCTTCTGGTTGATTTCATTGTCTTCAGCAACCAGCAGCAGCCTGCCCTCCTGCAAGGCTTGCTCGCGCGATGGCGGAGTGACCCCAGCCTTGATCAGCAGCGTTTCTTCTTCCTCATGTGCCCGTCCTGCAGCGATGGCCACTGCCTGGAGAAAAAGGTTACGGTGCATGACATCGCCATCCAAGGTGACGAGATCCACTGTCTCGCTGCGCCCATGATGGCGCCGCCCGCGCCTGACGATGACAAAACGGGGCTCGGCATCGGGTTGATGATGCCCGTGCTCAAGCACCACAAAATGTGGCTCCAAGTCGTGGCGGCTGCGGAAGGCCGCGCGTAATTCTTCGACCGGTGGCATATCGTGCCCGGCATCAATAACCAACAACCACTGCCCAGCTGGCAACGTGTCAATCCGTTTGCGCGCTGCAGTCATATCGGCCACTCGTTCAGCGACTGCACCGCCATACCGCAGGTAGGCAGCCAAATCATCGCCCAGCCCCTCGGCACCACCCAGCACCAGACAGGAAAGGCCGCTCAGATCGACCGCTTTGCCTGCGGTAGCCGACTTGGCTGGCAGCGGGATGAACGGCAGGCGCACGGTAAAGGTAGAACCCTTACCTAACGCACTTTGCACTGCAATCTCGCCGCCCATTAGTTCCACCAGGTGGTGGGAGATGGCCAATCCCAAGCCGCTGCCGCCAAAGCGCCGGGTGGTGGAAGCATCACCCTGGGTAAAGGAGGTGAAAATTCGCGCCAAAGTCTCTTCATTCATACCGATGCCGTTATCGGTTATGCGAAACTCTACTGTCATTTGATCCGGGCCGTGTTCGGCCAGCAACGCGCGTACCGATACCAGGCTTGGCTGCTGCTGTCCGCTGGAGAACTTGATGGCATTGTTGGTGAGATTGACCAATACCTGGCGCAGGCGCAAGGCATCGCCCAGAACTTCCTCGGGAATCGCCGGATCAATGAACAAAGTCAGTTCCACATCTTTTCTAACGGCCAAGCTTTCCACTGTCCCACAGGCCTTCTCTACCACATCCATTACCGACATGGGTTCGCGCTCGATCTCCAGCTTGCCAGCCTCGATTTTGGAGAAATCGAGAATGTCGTCGATGATGTCCAGCAGAGCAAAAGCCGACTCGCGGATCAGGTTGACCATCTCCATCTGGTGACCGCTGAGGCTGGTTTGCTGCAACACATCAGCCATGCCGATCACACCGTTCATCGGGGTGCGGATCTCGTGACTCATGGCCGCGAGGAAAGTCGATTTGGCCCGGTTGGCCTGTTCGGCCTCCAACCGGGCCTGTTCCAGATCCTGCATGATATGGATCCGTTCGCTGATGTCGACACCGGAAGGAATCAGTTTGACCACCCGACCATCGGTGCCATAAACCGGTACCAGCATGAAATCGATGGTCATGAGGTTGCCACCGGCTATGCGCACATCCAGGTCATGCCGTACTATCTGACCTTGCAGAGCCCGTTCGATATCTTCGCGGATCTGTGTCTGCACTGCCGATGAATGAGAAAACCACCAGGTTTCTTCGAGCCGCTTGCCGATGACATTCTGGCTCTGCAGGCCACCCACTTCCAGCGCGGTGCGATTGATCTCCACCAGCACCCCATCCGGCGTCATTTCGCCGACGAAAGCAGCCATGTTGTCTACAATGGCACGCAGACGTTGTTCACTGCCGCGCAACGCCTGCTCCGCTTGCTTGCGTTCGCGGATGTCGCGCATCAAACCGGTGAAATAGCGTTTTCCTCCAACGAAATATTCACTGACTGCGAGATACAGTGCAATGGGTTCGCCATTCTTGTGCAGTCCCTCAACCTCGCGGCCGATACCGACACCATGTGCACCTGATACATATTCCTGCCCCTGCCCGGTCAGGCGATACCTCACCATATAACTCTCATGCTTGCTGCGGTGGGGTTCGGCCATGAGCATGCCGACATCCTGCCCGATCACCTCGTCGCGGCTATAACCGAAGATCTTTTCCATGACCGGATTGGTGGAAAGAATGATGCCGCTCTCGTCGGTAGTGACGACACAATCCTCCATATGCTCGACCACCGAGCGGGTTTCTTCTTCCTTGCTGATCAGGATTGCATTGGCTTGCTCCAGATCAGCAGTCCGTGCCGCTACCCGGTTTTCCAGCTCCTGGTTAAGTTTGCGCAGGTCATTTTCAGCACTCTCCCGCTCGTGGTTACTGGCACTCAGGCGTTCAGTCATGGCATTGAAAGTGCGTGCCAGTTGCCCGATTTCATCCCAGCCTTCAACCGGTACGCGCTGCTGCAGATTGCCGGCGGCGATATCCTGCGCACTATGACTGAGCTTTTTCAAGGTAGTGACCACGCGGCGACTGAATAGAATGGCACCCAGCATGGCAGCGAGGAGCGTCAGACCCAGAACCACCAGACTGAAGGTGCGCACACGGTGAACAGGCGCGAACACTTCATCCACATCCATTTTGACTTCCATGCCCCAGCTCATGCGCGGCAGGTAGCGCCATGCCGCGACCACTTCCTTGCCGCGGTAATCCGTCGTGAGACCAGCACCGCGCTGGCCGTGCAAACTATTCCAGATCGCGGTGGAAAGCGGTGGAGTATTGAGTGGGATCTTGAATTTCAGTGCTGCATCAGGTTCATCTTTCAGCGGAGCCATCACCAGTGCGGTATGCTCGTCCTCTAAACGAGTCACCACGGTTTCACCGCTGGCCCCCAGCCCCACATTGTCTGTCAATACCTGAAATACGCGTCCACTATAGATCTGCAGCGCCAGTACACCTTCAATTTTTTCCTGAACCATGATCGGGAATGCGACAAAGGCAGCGATTTCACCGTGTGACGGTGCGTAGTACTCAAAATCAGATATGCCGCTTTGCAGCGTGTTCAGTGCCTGACGAGTGACCTTGCCAAGACCGCTGTTGTGATACGGACCGGTGAACAGGTTGGTAGCAAAATCGGCTTCATGGGTCTGAGAATAGACTATCGTACCTTGCGGAGAGATCAGGAACAGGTCGTAATAACCTGCATCGTCGACAAAGCGTTCAAAGTGGTCGCGGTAGCTGGCATCCAGTCGGCGGTAGGCGTCGGATTCCACTCCATCTTGAATAAATACTCGGGCAAACTCACGCATGGCTTCGCGCGTGGTACTGGCGGTGTGTATCACCCGGGCATCGAGAAGGCGCTCACTCAAGTAATTGTCGATCCGATCCGCTTTCATATCGGCAATAGCCGAGACTTGCTGGATCGCTGTCTTCTGCATTTCCGTTTCGAAGGTACGCAACAGACTGTAACCAATCATGAGGATCGGCAATAGTGAGACCGCCACAAACCAGACTGCAAAGCGCTGCGTGAGGGAGCTAAACTTCATGGCCTAATCCCCACGAATGTCTGTAGTAACTGGCTCCACTCTTCGCGCGTGCGATATGCGGGAAATGGCGCCGGCTCAAGCGGTTGTCCTGAGTCCCAGACAATATCAAACTGGCCGTCGGCCCGTACCTTGCCGACGCGCGCTATTTTCCATGAATGGTGAGTGGCCGGGTCAAGTGAGACCACTCCTTCGGGTGCAAGCAGGCTTTGGCGCAGAATAGTACGCTGTACCTGAACAGGTTCGGCTGAGCCAGCTTCATGTGCGGCTTGAGCCCACAGCTTCAAGTTGATATAAGAGGCTTCCATCGGGCCATCGAGTACGGCCTGCTGGCCGAATCGGCTGCGGAAGCGTTGTACGAAGACTTGATTCTGCGGCGACTGGATACTCTGGAAATAATTCCGCGCCGCATAATGACCCGCTAGTGACGGAGTATCCTTGGCTGCCAACTCCACTTCGGTAATACTGAATGACAGCACCGGTATCTTGTCCGCGGTGACTCCCACTCTATTCAATTCGCGGAAAAAGGCACTGATGTCATCGCCATCAACGGTATTCACCACTATACTCGGCCGCTGTTTGACGATGTCGGCTACCAGTTCAGCCACTGCGGTTGATTCCAGCGGCAGATAGCTCTCCCCTACTACCGTGGCACCTTGTGCATCCAGCATATCCTTGATGAGGATATTCACGATACGTGAAAAGGCATAGTCCGATCCCACCAGATAAACGCGCTCATCACGCTGGCCGCGTCTACCGAGATTATCCAGTGCCCAATACACGGCAGGCATCGCTAGTTGGCTGGGCACGGCACCGGTGTAAATGATATTGGGCGACTGCTCCATACCTTCATACTGCACCGAGTAAAACAGCAGGTGCTGATGTTTCTCGACCACTGGTTTCACCGCCTTACGGCAGGCGGATGTCCAGCAACCAAACAGGGCTTTGACCTTTTCCTCGGTGATCAGGTGCTCTGCCTGCTGGGCGCAATATATCGGGTCGGAGCGGCAATCGACCACCACCGCCTCGATCTTTTGCCCGCCGATACCGCCCGCTGCATTGGTCTCTTCAATGGCTAACTGCAGCGCATCCACCAGCGGCTTTTCTCTGGTTGCCATGGCGCCGGACAAAGAGTGCAGTATGCCAACCTTGATATTCGGCACAGCAGCCGAGTATTGTTGCCATGCCACGAAGGCGGCAATCGATAGAGTGACCAGCAGCACTAGCGCGGTGCTAATTCTCTGGCTGGTTTTCATAGCTTGGTTCCATCGGATTCAGGCAACTAATCATCGATATGATTCGGATACTACTGCTTCATCATAGACACAATGGCCATTTTACGGAACAAATCCTGTACAAGACACCATCGATGGACATGCTTGCGATAATGATTCTCGCTCAAGGAGCGCTCAGAACTTTTATATGCGCAGCCACGCTCCGTCCCAATGCATGCAGTTCATAACCCCCTTCCAGCACCGATACAATACGACCTTTGGCATGTTTGTCAGCGATCTCCTTGATCCTTTCGGTTACCCATGCGTAATCAGTCTCCAGCAGATTCAATGCAGCCAGGTCATCGTCGCGGTGGGCATCGAATCCAGCGGAGATGAACAGCATCTGCGGCTTGAATGCTTCCAAAGCAGGCAACCAGTATTCGTTCACCGCCGAGCGAAATTTCTCGCCATTGCTGCCCGCCGCCAGCGGGATATTGACCATGCGTGCGGAGCGCCCCGCCACACCACTGTATGGATAGAATGGATGCTGGAAAGTAGAGACCATCAGCACTTGCGGATTGTTCCGGAAAATATCTTCGGTACCATTGCCGTGATGCACATCAAAATCCACCACTGCAATGCGTTCCAGCGCATGCGCCTGAATCGCATGCGCCACGCCCACCGCGATGTTGTTGAACAGACAGAAACCCATTGCCAGATCATGCTCCGCATGATGGCCCGGTGGGCGAATGCTGCAAAAAGCGTTCGCTGCTTTTCTATTGATCACCAGATCCGTTGCCAGCACAACGGCACCCGCCGCCCGATAAGCTGCCTTCAAACTATGTGGATTCATCGCCGTGTCAGGATCGAGGTATACGATCCCGCTGGTTGGCGCCCTGGCGTCAAGAGAGTCAATGTATACCGGCGTGTGCACCCGTTCCAACTGTGCGCGCGTCGCCAATGGCGCCGCATACTGCTCCAGCATATTCATCAGACCGGAGGCGATCAACTGATCCTCGATGGCATTGAGCCGCGCCGGACACTCCGGATGATATGACCCCATCTCATGCAGCAGGCAATCGGGATGGGAAATGAAAGCAGTATGCATGGATGATTCTTTATCGGTAGCGCGTACGGCTGTTACGTTAGACGGAGCAATTGCTGCAACTACCCTCTGTCACTGCGTCAGTTGGCTCTGTCTGCTCTGTGAATCAATGAGCAGCGAGCGAGGGATAATCGGTATAACCTTTCGCATTGCCGCCATAGAATGTCGCCGGATCGGGCTTGTTGAGCGGTGCACCCGTGGCAAAGCGCAGCGGCAGATCGGGATTGGCAATAAACAATGTGCCGAATGCCACCATGTCGGCTTCATCCTGTGCCAGCGCGGCATTGGCACGCGCAAGGTCGTAGCCGCTGTTGGTCATGTACACCCCTTGCCAGATGCGCCGCAGCTTGACCAGATCGAATGCCGGGCCGGCCACGCCGGGCGCTTCCTTGCCCATTTCGGTCACATGCAGATAAGCCAGACCAAAACGGTTGAGTTGTTCCACCGCATAACTGAACGTCGCTTCCGGGTTGGAGTCGCGCATATCGTTGAATGGCTGCAGCGGCGATAGACGGATGCCCACGCGATTCGCACCCCACACCGAACACACCGCAGTGGTCACCTCGAGCATCAAGCGCATGCGGTTCTCGGCGGAACCACCATAGCTATCGGTCCGATGATTGCTGCCGTCACGCAGGAACTGGTCGAGCAGATAACCATTGGCGCCATGAATTTCCACGCCGTCAAAACCGGCTGCAAGCGCATTTTCCGCACCGCGACGATATTGTTCGATGATGTCGGGGATTTCCGCCAGCCCGAGCGCACGCGGCGTCACAAAGTCCTTCAGCCCTTCATAGGTAACGGCCTGTCCTGCGGGTTTAATTGCTGAAGGTGCCAGTGGCAGCGCTCCATCGGGTTGCAGCGAAGGATGCGAAATGCGCCCGACATGCCACAACTGCAGGAAGATGCGCCCACCCTGGGCATGCACCGCGGCAGTGATATGCCGCCAGCCCGCCACCTGTTCCTGACTGTGGATCCCCGGCGTTGCGGGATAACCCACGCCTTGCGGTGATACCTGCGATGCCTCAGTAATGATCAATCCGGCGCTGGCGCGCTGCGTGTAATACTCCACATTGAGTGGCTGCGGAACATTGCCCTGCCCGGCACGGTTGCGCGTCAGTGGCGCCAGCACCATACGGTTCGGCAACTCGTACGAGCCGAGCTGGATGGGAGATAAAACAGTAACGGCGGTATGCATGATTATTCCTCTAATATTTTAGTTTGAGATTCTGGCAGCAGCGCCTTTCACTGCTTTATCTTTGGCAGGCGCAACATAAGGTTTGCAATAAAGTTTCGATGGGAACTCTTTGGTTCTGCGATGATTTCTTATTATGTCGCCCCCGCTTTTTACGCACTCCATGGTTGCCTTGTCCTGGCTTGCGAAATGTTCGTTCGTTCCGGGGCTCGCTGAAATCGACGGCACTTTTTCCCTGATCTTGAGACAGGTTTCCGGTTCATCCATTGCGGGTGGAATATTTTTCATGGGCGGTAACGGACATAATCTGCAGGGATCACCCGGACAGATACATCCGCTGCATTCTGCCTGCGCTGGCGTAGCAGGCACTGCCAACAACAAGCTGAACACGAGTGGGACAATCACTCGCAATCTTCTGATTGATCGAACATGCATGACGATTCTTCCTCAAATATCGTAGTCCGCCGTTTCAACGGCAATTCATTCATCCGGCTATTTCAAACAAGGATCCAATGGCAGCGGTCAACCCCATCGCCAGTGCGCCCCAAAAGGTAACGCGCATCGATCCTGCCGCCACATTCGCTCCACCAGTATGCGCCGCCACCCCACCCAAAAGTGCGAGAGAAAGCAGCGAGGTGCCTGCGACCAAGGGGATCAAGCTCGCCGCGGGAGCCAACAAGATCACCAGCAGCGGCATGGCTGCGCCGACAGCAAAACTGGCGGCCGAAGCAAAAGCTGCCTGCAGCGGACGCGCACGCAGCGCATGGGAAATGCCGATTTCATCGCGGATATGCGCACCCAGCGCATCGTGCGCCATGAGTTGGTCGGCAACCTGTTTTGCCAGCGCAGCGTCAAGGCCGCGCTCGATATAAATCGCGGTTAATTCCTGATGTTCGCCCGCATCGTCCTGCTTGAGCTCTTTGCGTTCCCGCTCGGTGTCTGCCTGTTCGATATCTGCCTGGGAGTGGACAGACACGTACTCGCCGGCAGCCATCGACATGGCACCTGCAACCAGACCGGCAACCCCGGCAATCAATATATTATCGTGAGTGGCGTCAGCCGCTGCGACGCCCAGCACCAGACTGGCGGTGGAAACGATGCCATCGTTCGCACCCAGCACTGCAGCACGCAGCCAGCCGGTATGTTTGGTGTAGTGTGGTTCCAAATGGCGTGAAGGCATCGGATAATCCCTGGAAACGGCATAATCTTACCAGTCTGGTTTTCGGCAAATGAACGCTCAAATTGGAGGCAAGTAACGCCTCATTTGATCGATATGTTAGGTTACGTCCTATACATCTATACAATGTGCGCGCTTTTCTGGATATTATGGCGCATGCAAAGTAGCTGAACGTTATCAACACTGAATGAAGTTCCGCCCTTTGACCATGGTAAGTCGTGATCAAAATGTAACTCATCAGTAGCGCCACATTGAACGCAGCGTCCTCCATCACGTTTCCAAACCGCAAGTTTAATAGCAGTTGGAATAATACGGCGGCGCACTGGCGCAATGGGTGCCGGGATCGTCAGATCTTCCTCCCCTGCAACTGCCTCCAAACGAAACTTGAAAACCATACGACCTTCGCTATGCACTCGCTGAGAATCAACAAGATGGAACATCCCATTATATGACCAGATACCTGGTCTCATTTTCTCGTATGCGCGGACGCGCTCAGGCGGTAGTTTTTCGAGTTTTGCAGCTTGGGATGCTTTATAAAATTTCCCGTTCTGTGTGAGAGCGCCAGAGGGGTAGAATTCCGGCTGGTCAACTGTTTTGGGGTTAAGACAATCCTTACCTTTGGGATGGTCGTGTCCTTCGTAAATTAGCGTGAAGCCACTATCCTCGATTTGATCGTGATATGGAGCATTTGGTCGTAAGGAGAGCAAGATCACAGAATGGGTTCCTCCTAAACCGAAATTCATCCCAGCTTGTAGACTAGTTCCCTCTCGGACACACATATCAATGTAGGAAATGATGTTATCGCTCAAAGCTTCTCCAAGATTCTGTGTCATCTAGCATTCGAGTTCAGGTCAGGCCCAGTAGGGTCAACGAGTTATTAATTTCCTTCAATTTCTTTTAGGGTCTTTTCGTTTGAAAGTTTATTAATAGACTGCCACGCCGAGTTAGAGCTAATTCACTACAGAAATTTCGTTGCCTTCTCCGGCGGGCGGCACAGCACAGCTTCATCACCGCGCACCACAATTGGCCGCTGGATCAGATCGGGATTGTCCACCATGATCTTGATCAACTCGTCATCCGATAGCTGCTGCTCGGCAAGCTTGAGGCTGTGTGCCAGCGGTTCATCGCTGCGCAGCACATCACGCACCGTCACACCCAGTTTCTCAATCAACCCGCGCAACTGTTCGACGGTCAAAGGCACTTCGTAGTAATTGACCGCCTCGAACTCTTCTCCGCTTTCCTTGAGAATGGCCAGCGTGGCCCTGCACTTGCTGCAAGTGGGTTTCTGATAAATGGTTATTTTATTGCTCATGTGTTTCCTCCTTGGTTCCGATTTTCTCCAGTATATGGCGCGTCATGCTGAGTGCAAGTTCGTGTTCGCCCTGAAATACCGTCCCTACCCCCTCGTTGCGTAGCAGCGCGGCTTCTTCGTCGCTATGCGTGCGTATGACAACCTCGATTTGTGGGTTAAGCATGCGCGCGGTTTCGACCATGCTGCGTGCCCGCAATGTATCAGGAATCGCAATCACCAGCATGGTGGCCCGTGCAATATGCGCCTGTATCAGCACCGCCGGTTCCGCAGCATCACCGGCAACGGCGTGGATTCCGCGCTTGCGCAGCCGCTCGACCACCTCGCGATTTTGTTCGGCCACCACTACCGGCAACCCTTTCTCTGCCAAGGATTCACCGATGCGCTGGCCGACCCGGCCATAACCGACCAGCACCACATGCTCGGTGACATAACTGGATGCGACCGTCATCGGCAGCTCCGCCAGCGGGTCAACGCTGCGTTCCAGCGTGCGGGCGAGCTGCGAGCGCGAGCGTATCCAGGTCTGTATCGGTTCGATCAACTGGAATACCAGCGGATTGAGCGTAATTGAGATCAGTGCTCCCGCCAATATGAGATTCTGGCCTTCGAGCGGCAGCAGACCGAGAGAAACTCCCAGTGCCGCAAGGATGAATGAGAATTCGCCGATCTGCGCGAGACTGGCCGAAACCGTGAGCGCCGTGTTCAGCGGATAACGGAAGGCAAGCACGAGCAGAAAGGCAGCGAGGGATTTGCCCGTGACGATAATGGCAACCACGGCCAGCACCCGCAGCGGCTGCTGCATCACGATGTCTGGATCGAACAGCATGCCAACCGACACGAAGAACAAAACCGAGAAAGCATCTCTGAGCGGCAGGGACTCTTGCGCAGCCCGATGGCTCAGATGCGACTCGCGCATGACCATACCGGCAAAAAAAGCACCGAGCGCAAAAGAAACACCGAACAGCGTCGCGGAACCATAAGCAATGCCGACCGCCACCGCGATCACGCTCAGAATGAAGAGTTCATTTGAGTTGGTGCTGGCAACATGCCATAGCAACCACGGAAACACGCGCTTGCCGACAATCAGCATGAGAGCAATGAAGACTGCAACCTTGCCGAAGGTAATCAGCAGCGTGATCAGCAGATCCGGATCGGCTGCGCCTGCAGCGGAACCGCCGACATCAGCGCCCAGCCAGCCAGCCAGCGGCGGCAGCAACACCAGCACCAGCACCATCGCCAGATCCTCGACCACCAGCCAGCCGACCGCGATCTGGCCATTGACCGACTTGAGTACATTGCGCTGCTCCAGCGCGCGCAACAGCACGACCGTGCTTGCCACCGAAAGTGCCAGACCAAACACCAGACCTGCGCCCAGGCTCCAGCCCCAGAGCGTGGCAACCCCGACACCAAGGGTGGTCGCCACCGCAATCTGCGCGATGGCGCCCGGCACGGCAATACGTCGGACGGCCAGCAGATCATTCAGCGAGAAGTGCAAACCGACACCGAACATCAGGAGAATCACGCCGATTTCCGCCAATTGGCGCGACAGCTCGATGTCGGCAACGAAGCCCGGCGTAGCCGGGCCAAGAATGACACCCGCGAGCAGATAGCCAACCAGCACTGGCAACTTCAATCGATGGGCGATGAGTCCCAGGATCAAAGCAAGCCCCAGACTGGCGGCAATGGTGGTGATTAAGGTAAGGCTATGCGGCATATGTTTTGTCGGTTAGTCTGGCCATTTCTATTCCACACCCACAGCATACCATGTGGATTTTCATGGTAAACATGCAAGATTCTGCCTGTCAGGCAACATTGTAAACAGTGTGATTATGCTCGAAGGAATTTCCCCCGGGAGATACCTGCGCCCGACGGAACAAAACTTCAGATAGACCAGCGAGGACGCGGGTGAATTCCACCCACCGGTCAGGCAGTCATGAGTTCTCTCAGGACGTAAGGCAGGATACCGCCGTGCAGATAATAATCCACCTCGATGGCAGTATCTATCCGGCATGACAATTGGATCTCGCGGCGGCTGCCATCCTGGCCATGAATCACGAGTGTCACATCCTGTTGCGGACGGATGTCATCCAACCCGAGGATGTCGAATTGCTCATCACCCTTGATACCCAGTGACTTGGCAGTGTCATTGCCCTTGAACTGCAACGGCAGCACGCCCATGCCGACCAGGTTGCTGCGGTGGATGCGTTCGAAACTCCTGGCAATCACTGCCTTGACACCGAGCAGTTGGCTACCCTTGGCAGCCCAGTCACGGCTCGAGCCGGTGCCGTATTCTTCGCCGCCGAATACCACTGTCGGCACGCCGTCAGCAATGTATTGCATCGCCGCATCGTAAATGCTCATCTGCCGTCCATCCGGCTGATGCAGCGTGATGCCGCCCTCGCTGCCGGGTACCATCAGGTTCTTGATGCGCACATTGGCAAAGGTGCCGCGCATCATCACCTCATGGTTGCCGCGGCGTGCACCATAACTGTTGAAATCAGTCTTGGCAATACTGTTCGCAAGCAGATATTTGCCGGCGGGAGAACTGTCCTTGATGGCGCCGGCGGGACTGATGTGATCGGTGGTGACCGAATCGCCGAAGATCCCCAGTACGCGCGCATTGCTGATTGCACCGGGGCGGCTGGGCTGCATGGAGAAATCGCGGAAGAATGGCGGTTCGGCAATATAAGTCGATTTCGGCCAGTCGTACACTTGACCGGTAACCGCTGCGACGTTGTTCCACAGCGGATGATCCTTGGTCAGGTTGCCGTAGAGCCGCCGGAATGTTGCGGCATTGGTGGCGTGTTTTATCAGCGCGTGGATTTCTGCGCTGCTCGGCCAGACATCGCCGAGCCATACCGGCTTGCCATCCTTGCCGATGCCCAGCGGTTCGGTCATCAGGTCCTTGAGCATGGTTCCGGCAATGGCGTATGCCACCACCAGCGGTGGCGAAGCGAGGAAATTGGCGCGAATATTGGCATGTATTCGCGCCTCGAAATTACGATTGCCGGAAAGCACTGCGGCACACACCAGATCATTTTTTACCACGGCTTCCTCGATCGGCTCCGACAGGGGACCGGAGTTGCCGATGCAGGTGGTGCAGCCATAACCGGCAAGGTTAAAGCCGAGCTGTTCCAGATAAGGCAACAGACCGGCTGCGGTAAGGTATTCCGTCACCACGCGCGAACCCGGTGCAAGCGAAGTCTTGATATGCCGTTTCACCGTCAAGCCTTTCTCCACGGCTTTCTTTGCCAGCAGTCCCGCAGCGATCAGCACACTCGGGTTGGAGGTGTTGGTGCAGGAGGTGATGGCTGCGATCAATATGTCGCCGTGACCCAGATCAAACGGGCCGTTTGCTATGCACACCGGAGCCTCGGCAGTATCGGGTAGCGGGTGATTGCCGACCATTTCCGCGACGTTCCTGTCGCTGCCAAGCAGCAGGTGATTATCGGGTTGCTTGTTACTGTCAATGTGGATGCCTGCATCATCGCAATCACGCACCGGGTGACGCTGCTGTATATCTGCCGCTGCCCTGCCATAGCCGCTTTCCGTCACAGGTTTGGTAAAAAGTCTGGTGAATTGGGATTTGACGTTACCGATTTCAATGCGATCCTGCGGGCGCTTGGGTCCAGCCAGTGAAGGCGCTACCGTGCCTAGATCGAGTTCCAGTTCGCGGCTGTAATCAATCTCGCCTTTGCGTGGAATGCCATACAGCTTTTGCGCCTTGAAATAGGATTTGAACGAGGTGACCTCCGCATCGCTACGGCCAGTGCCTTTGAAGTATTCGATGGTGGCGTCATCCACCGGGAAGAAACCCATGGTGGCGCCATATTCAGGCGCCATATTGGCGACGGTGGCACGATCAGGCAGTGTCAGCGAAGCCGTACCTTCGCCGATAAATTCCACGAACTTGCCCACCACATTGGCCTTGCGCAGCATTTCGGTGATGGTCAGCACCAGATCGGTGGCGGTGACACCATCGCGCAACCGGCCTGTCAGGTTCACACCCACCACGTCCGGG
>JAPLQS010000050.1 GCA_026399575.1 Nitrosospira sp.
AAACATCAATCACTTCAAAAGGAGATTAATTCCATCTCAGTCTGGTCGACTTACCCACAGCCATGTAGTACGCTACATCGCTATAACGCCTGGTCAATTTTCAACCGGCACAGATGGTCAGTTTTCAACCGGCAGCAACAGCTCAATAACATACTGAGTACTGTAGGCGTTGTTGACCCCCGAAGCCGTTGCTAAAACATTTGTCCATGTGAAAGACGTCGTTACATCAGCATCCGTCACCGCTTTAATCACGGGATAGTACTTATTGGTAACCTCGATGTTGATCAACGAGGTATCTGCATTAGTTGCCCGATCCAGCAAATAGGTTTTGGCATCAGCTAGCGCCGTGTCCGACAGAGCCAACGCGGTAGTTCTGAAACTGGTATTTGCCAACACAGAATTTGTACTCTGAGTGGCGTTCAGAATGGCCGCACTCCCTATTAAAAAAACCGCAAGGATTAGCAAGACAAGAATAATAACCGTGCCTTCTTGCTCTTTACGCAGCGCTGTCATGGCTTGCCCCCTTAAGAACCTAGGCCCCACGTTGAATTGCGCAGTGGAATTACCCGTGTAGCAACCCGGTAGGTATAGCAGGCCCAGTTAGATAACATCGAAACGTCGAAATTGGAGGCTCCCCAGTCCATCGGGATACTGCTATTCGTCGTCGAATTACAGGTGGCGGGATCAACCTTCTGCTGGAAGGATTCCCGGGTCAGGATAGAGAACCGAATCGCGCGAATCTTGTTGATGCGGGTTACATCCGTAACATCCGCAGGGTCAAGCACATCCCAAGCCCCCGCCCATATCGCAGCGTCGGTTCCCAGCCACTGATCCAGTTGTGTGGTCCCCATTGCCCCGTATTGCGCTCGGAGAGCGACCACACCATCTGCAACGATAGACTCCTGATTGGTGATCAGATTGAGCTTACGCAGCGTATTCGTTACCTTATGAACATACCACTGCTCATACACCATGGGCTTTGCCCCCAACGGAATCACGGAATAAGAAGATTTTGCCGCCTCGGTGGTGAATCCCGTCCCGTTGTAGAGACTCGTCGCACCAAAGACCAAGCTGGTTGCCGCCGCGCCATCGGTGTCCGTCACCGCACTGATTGCCGTCACCTGCCGAAGAATGCACGTGGCTGCCATGCCACCTTCCGACAGGAGGACAAAATCATTGACCCCGACTGCCCCATTGGGGGGGGTCTGAGCCGGTGAGTTGATGGTGGTCTGATTCGTTCCTGACTTCAGGATAGAGGTGGAACTGGAATTCTCGGCATAGGCGATCGTGATTAAATCCCCGGAGAAGGTATCCGTACTCGTCCCCTTGGTAATTCTCGCAGCAATGAGGGGGGATTTATTCACCGGCAAAGCCCCGCTAAACGCGACATCCAAGTAGCCGCAGTTCGCCCTGCCATTGTTATATAAACCAAGCCCCGCTTGCCCAAGTGCAGACTCAAGAGCCGCGATTGCTCCTAGCGTGTTGTTCTGGTCAGCGCTGGCCGAAGATGCTTTGCTGGTCACCAAGGAGAACTGCTTTGCTGTGCTCACTGCCGCGAGGGACAGGATAAGTCCGAGAACTAACGCTATCATCATTTCCACCAGAGAAAACCCGCGTATGGATTTCATAGTACGTTATCCACTACTGTCGACAGTTTCGACGTATGTGTTGGAGAGCCTGTTTCGTTCGAAAAACTCCAGGTAATCGTCACCACAAACACCTTGTTAACCGAATCCCACGTCACCACAGGGACTGCGGTAGGGGCCACACCTTGAACTCGGCACTGCCACGCCACCAGATAAGAAGTACTGGAAATATTGGAACAATCCGGGGATGCCCCTGCTGCTACCGTGTAAGCAGCGATGTTCTCGTAATCGACCAAGGCCACGCTTTGCAACTCCGAGACAAGATCATTAGCCGTTATCCGTGCATTGGTGTAGCCGGCCTGCTTCAATAGAAGGGTCTGAAAGCCCGCATTTCCAAGCAAGCCAATCGCTAGCAAAACCACGGAAATCAAAACTTCGAGTAACGAAAAACCTTGAGACTTACAGGCAGTGATTTGTGGCATTTACGTCACCTTGAGCCGGGTTGCAAGCTTTCACAAGCCCCCCGCCAAAAATCTGAATTTTGGAACACGGAACTTCGTTAGAACACGATCCAGAGGCAGGAATAATGTCAATCGTTCTATTTGTTGCTGTGCTTTCAGCCCCCAAGCTGTTAAAGGCGAAGGTGCTTGCCGTAATGCTTAGCATAGAGGCTCCTGCGATGGTCACCGTCTTTAGTACGGCGGTTCCGTTAAGCACCGTGATCGTCGGGGGAGCAATTGCGACTGTAAGCGTGGAATTGGTTTTGACTGCTTCCGACTTGGCTTGCACAATCGTTCCAAGTACAGTTTCTTGTGCGGATTTGATGCGTGAGCCGCTAATGATTTCTGACATAGAGGGCATCGCAACCGCCAGCAGAATCCCAAACACTACAAGCGTGATGCACAACTCAATGAGAGTAAAGCCGTGGGGTTTCATCAGCATTCCCCTCCGGAAACCAGCCAACAAGTCGCATTTGTGCGAGAAGGGTATGTCGGAGTGGTCTTGGTATCCGTTTGATTGATCGTATAGGAGGTATCGGCTATGTCTCCCACGCCGGTAACCGTGGCCAAGTAGGACTGAGGGCTCGTCGATGTACAAGAGAAAGTGAAATACTTCAACCCGGTAGGGGCTGCAATTGCACAGGAAGTACCGTTACCGTAGATGTTATTGTCCAGGTAGTAGTGGGCCAACTTGGAGTTGTAGTCCGTCAGGGCAGTAACACCCTCCGCTCGTTTAGTTCGTTGAACGTATTGAGTGTAGGAAGGAAAAACGATTGAGGCGAGAATGCCTAGAATCGCCACCACCATCATCAGTTCAATGAGGGTGAATCCTTTATGTTGTTTCATGATGAAAATTCCTCCCCGATATGTTTCAAATACCGGATTCCGTTGTTACGCGTTACTGTAAGCCCATGTCGATCTGTTGGCGCATCCATCCGAAGCAACGCTGCTCAGGGATTGACTGCGTGTCTTTTTACGACGTGACTATTCTCGATATCTGAGTGCTTCAGGGGGGGAAGGGTTCTGCATATGGACGAACATCCATGAGGCAGTCCCGCTACCTTAGTTTCCCTTAGGCCGGTGACTTTGCGTCCTTACCTTTCAGTAAGTTTGCCGAGTAAGTACTACGCTAGCAGATAATTTCTATTAAATCAAGCATTCCTCATTGGATTGCGAAAATTCGGCAAAGCGTCTGGATAGGCATTTTGATTTATACTCGTCACTTGGGAGACCGGAATCGAGGTTGAGGTTCCTGGAAGGGTTGCACATACTTTCATTTTTGACAAGGCAATATGGCAACTTCAAAAAAGAAAAACTCGCCGGCCGGAAGCGGCAAGAAAGCCTGGTCGGGACGTTTCGACGAGCCGGTTTCGGAACTGGTGCAGCGCTATACCGCATCGATTGATTTCGATCGGCGACTGGCTGAATTCGATATTCAGGGATCGCTTGCGCACGCGCAGATGCTCTCGACCGCGGGCATTATCAGTACCAAGGATCTCGCCGCCATTGAGCGAGGCCTGGAGCAAATCCGCGATGAAATCCGCAGTGGCAAATTCGTTTGGTTGCTGGAGCTGGAGGACGTGCATCTCAACATCGAGAAACGTCTTACCACGCTGATCGGCGATGCCGGCAAACGGCTGCACACGGCACGATCACGCAATGATCAGGTGGCTACCGATGTGCGGCTTTATTTGCGCACTTCGATTGACGACATCATCAGCTGCATCCAAGCCATGCAACGGGCGTTACTGAACCTCGCCGAGAAACATGCGGAGACAGTGATGCCGGGCTTCACGCATTTGCAGGTGGCGCAACCGATTTCCTTTGGCCATCATCTGCTGGCGTATTTCGAAATGCTGCAGCGCGACGTTGAGCGCTTGGTCGATTGCAGGAAGCGCATGAATAAACTGCCACTGGGTGCGGCGGCACTGGCTGGAACCAGTTACCCCATCGACCGCAAACTGGTGGCGCAGAAACTGGGTTTCGACGGTGTTTGTGAGAACTCGCTGGATGCGGTTTCCGATCGCGATTTTGCCATTGAGTTCTGCGCTTGCGCAGCGCTGATCATGACGCATCTGTCGCGCTTATCCGAGGAGCTGATTCTATGGATGAGCCCATCATTCGGTTTCATCGATCTTGCCGACCGTTTCTGTACCGGTTCCTCCATCATGCCGCAAAAGAAGAATCCCGATGTGCCGGAACTGGTGCGCGGCAAGACCGGACGTATCAATGGTCATCTGGTCGCTTTGCTGACACTGATGAAAGCCCAGCCGCTTGCGTACAACAAGGATAATCAGGAGGACAAGGAGCCTCTGTTCGACACTGTGGACACCCTTACTGACACCTTGCGCATTTATGCCGATATGTTGACTGGCATCCGTGTCAATCAGGAGGCAATGCGCGCTGCTGCAATGCGCGGCTACGCCACTGCTACCGATCTGGCTGATTACCTGACAAAGAAGGGATTGCCATTCCGCGATGCGCACGAAGCGGTAGCGCAGGCAGTGCGTTTTGCCGAGAAAAAAGGCTGTGACTTGAGCGCGCTTACTCTAGCTGAATTGCGGCAATTCTCCCCGCGGGTAGACCAGGATATCTATGCGGTACTGACTCTGGAAGGTTCGCTGAAAAGCCGCAATCATATAGGCGGAACTGCGCCGGTACAGGTACGTGCGGCAATCAAGCGGGCAAGGAAGAAGCTGTCCTGAGCATGACCTGTTTGGCAATCCGCTAATTCATCAATCCATGTTGCCTTGGCCGGATATCGCTGCACAAATCTCAGCTTCCACCGGCATTCCATTCGCCGTGAAGAAAGTTGCTGCTGTCGGTGGGGGCTGCATCAACCAGAGCTATCGCATTGAAAGTAACGGCCAGTGCTTTTTCGTCAAACTCAATAATGCAGACAATCTGTCGATGTTCGAGGCGGAAGCTGCGGGGCTGCAGGAAATTCACAATTCCCGTACGCTGCGCGTTCCCGCACCGGTGTGCTGGGGAAGGAATAAAACCAGCGCATGGCTGGTGCTGGAGTGCCTGGAAATAGGCAGCGCCGGTAGTAGCGGCGCTACATCGCTGGGACAGGGGCTCGCCGCGATGCACCGTTTTTCTTCTGAGAAATTCGGCTGGGCGCGCGACAACACCATCGGCACCACGCCACAAGTCAATAAATTCTCTGCCGACTGGATTCAATTCTGGCGTGAGCGCCGTCTGGGTTATCAACTGCGGCTTGCACAAGCCAATGGTTATACGGGGAAGCTGCAAACATGGGGCGAGCGGCTGCTGGCAGAGATGACTGTTTTTTTCCCGGGAACGTCGCCAGTTGCGTCGCTGTTGCACGGCGATCTATGGAGCGGCAATTACGCTTTCGACTCTGCCGGGCAGCCAGTACTGTTCGATCCGGCAATATATTACGGCGACCGTGAGACAGATCTTGCCATGACCGAACTTTTTGGCGGCTTTTCTGCGACCTTCTATGCAGCTTACCGGGAAGCCTACCCACTTGACCCTGGCTATGCCATTCGCAAAACCCTCTACAATCTTTATCACATTCTGAATCATCTGAACCTGTTTGGTGGAGGCTACCTCAAGCAAGCAGAGCAAATGATGGGCAGGTTGCACGCCGAGATTCGCTAGGCAGACATCATCGCCATACAGTATGAGTACGGCGGCTCTTCCTTGGATCAGAATTCCTGCGGATCCACATCCAGCGCCCAGCGTACCTTGCGAACGGGAAGCGTGACAAGTTTTGTGTGCCAGGCAGCAAGGAATTCCTGTAGTTTCTTGCGCGAGCCGGATTGCACCAGCAGGTGTGCGCGTTCCAGCCCCTTGAGTCGTGCCATTTGCGCCGGGACCGGGTCGAATACTTCCACCTCTCTGGAGGCCTCTGCCATTGCCGCTGCGCTGGCTAGAAAATCCAGTGCAGCGCTGATCTGGGGCGCTTCCGCCCGCAACAGGGCTTGATAGACGAATGGGGGGAAGCCTGCCATCTTTCTTTCTGTCAGCAGCATTTGCGCGAGTGAGTCGTAATCGTGCCGCCGTAATGCGTGATACAGCGGATGGTCGGGAAATTCGGTTTGAATCAGCACCTCGCCTGCGATGTCGGCGCGCCCGGCGCGGCCTGCCACCTGCATCAGTTGCGTGAACAGGCGCTCCGCCGCGCGAAAATCGGTACTGAACAGTGATGCGTCGGAATTCAGGATTCCCACTAGTGACAGATTGGGGAAGTCATGTCCCTTGGCAAGAATCTGCGTGCCGACCAGAATATCCACACGTTGCTCGTGAATATCCTTCAACATTCGTTCCCATCCATCCTTGAGACGCGTACTGTCACGGTCTATGCGCAGAATCCGTGCAGCGGGAAAACGTTCGGCCAGCACCGCTTCCACCCGTTGCGTGCCATGTCCAAAGGGCACGATATCCTGGTCACCACACTTGGGACAGGCAGAGGGGAAACGCTCCTGATGACCGCAGTGATGGCAGCGCAATTGTTTTTCGCGCAAGTGGACTACCAGGCGACTGGCGCAACGATGACATGTCGCCGCCCATGCACACGACTTGCACAGTAACACCGGAGCGTAACCGCGGCGATTGAGGAAAACCAGGCTTTGCTGGTTTCGTGCCAGGCATTTTTCCAGCGCCCTGATCAGTGGTTCGGATAAGCCATCTTTGCTTTTGGCAGCGCGAGTATCAACGCAGCGCACAGTAGGCAGCACAGCGTTCTTAACAGCGCGGGACGACAGGCGCAGCATACGGTAGCGCCCACTGGTCGCGTTGTAATAGCTTTCCAGTGAAGGTGTGGCAGAGCCGAGCAGCACTGGCACATGCGCCTGTCTGGCACGGAAGATCGCCACGTCCCGCGCCGAGTAACGCAAGCCATCCTGCTGTTTGAAAGAACCATCCTGCTCTTCATCCACAATGATCAGACCGAGTTTTGGCAGTGGCGTGAATGCTGCCAGGCGTGTGCCCAGTATTATTTTGGCTTCACCCTGCTGCGCCTGCAGCCAGCCGTTTACGCGTTCGGAGGGATTGAGCCTGCTATGCAGGCACACCAGCGATGTGGTGGGAAAACGCGCACGGAATACTGCCTCCAGTTGCGGGGTCAGACTGATTTCAGGTACCAGCACCAGCGTTTGTCGTCCCTGCAGCAACAGCAGTGCAATCAGCCGCAGATATACTTCGGTTTTTCCGCTACCGGTGATGCCATGCAGCAGCCAGGCATTAAATTCGTCGATGTCGGTGGTAATGGCAGCGACGGCGCTGTGCTGTTCTGTATTTAGGGCGGGGACGGAGATAGCTTTGATGATGGAAGCGGGGTGAACTGGAACTTCTTTTACCCAGCCCATAGTGACAAATTTCTGCAATACCTTGGGCGCACGTGGTGAAAGCTGTTTCGCTTCTTCATGGCTGATTGCACCGGTTTCTCTCAACCGTGCCAGCAGACGATTCTGGACAATGTTGCGGGTAGGGATGGATGCGGTATCGACCACACGTCCGGCGTCGGTGAAACAAAATTGCAAGGCGACGGCGGATTTCTGTACAAAGGGTTTGCTGCTACGCAGCCTGCCGGGCAGTGCATTCATCACTGCCTCCCCCAATGGATGGTGGTAATAATCACTGCAAAACCTGCACAGATCGAGGAGTGTTGCAGGCAGAGGGGGAATATCATGAAAGATATGTGCGGCAGGCTTGAGCTTGTCGGGAGAAACGGAAGAGCGGGTAGATACTTCCATGATGACGCCCGTCACCAGCTTCCTGCCGAAAGGGACCTGTACACGAGCACCGATGTCTTGCGCGGTGGCATCCGCTGCAAGATAGTCAAACAAGGTAGCCACGGGAACATCAAGCGCAACGCGGATGATAGGCATTATGGGGAATGTATTTGGTGCAGGTTTACACGGTTGAATTCGAGTGCATTATCCACGAAATCCATGACGGGGCTGCTATTCCTGATGGAATAATAAGTCAAATTATTGCCAATCCTTATTTCAGGTGTCTCCTGCTGGATATGATCCGATTTTTTTAAAAAGAATTAACTTGCATATGAACATGGAATCTGCAGGTAAAAAAATTATTGCTTATGTGCATGTTTAGTCAGGTGTTTGATGTTTTTCATTCGGGCAAGCTGTCATGAGGAGCACCTTATATATTTTGATAATAATATGCTAAGGACAATTGTCGCTTTCATCGCAGTTGTAATTGATTCCTCATGGATTTAACTTTAAATCCGGCCTCGATGACCATCATCGCCAAGCATAAATCACGCCATTCGCGCAACCTCTATTCATATCATTCTTACAGTCGCTACAGTCTGACAAAATGCTTGACGAGCAGCGCTTTTATCGGGTAGGCTTACCGCTGTAATGGGTATGAGTATATTCGTAGCATATCCATAACTATAAATATAACTATAAGTACGGCGAGAGTATTGCGCCGGGGTAGAGTAGAAGTGGAAGGGGCAGTAGTTTTTCGATTAACGGAATAGGAG
>JAPLQS010000010.1 GCA_026399575.1 Nitrosospira sp.
AAGGAGTCCGGCGTGCGCGATGCCATCGGCGCCTTTGCCGTTGCGGCCGGATTCGGCATCGACGCGCGCGTGAAGGCTTATGAAGAAGCGCATGACGATTACGGTGCCATCATGCTGAAAGCGCTGGCTGACCGCCTGGCGGAGGCCTTCGCCGAGCACATGCACTGGCGGGTACGGCGCGAGTTCTGGGGTTATGCCAGGGATGAAACCCTGGATACCGAGCAACTCGTCGCCGAGGAATATCGTGGCATCCGCCCTGCACCCGGCTACCCGGCCTGCCCCGACCACACCGAAAAAGGGCCGTTGTTTGAATTGCTGCGCGCGCCGGAGAATGCCGGCATCATCATCACTGAATCTTACGCCATGGTGCCGACTGCAGCGGTATCGGGTTTCTATTTCTCTCACCCCGAGGCTGATTATTTTGCTATTGGCAAAATAGACAGGGATCAAGTAGCCGATTACGCCAAACGCAAAGGCTGGACGCTGGAAGAAACGGAAATGTGGCTGGCGCCGGTGCTGGCGTATGAGCGCTAAGCAGCCCCCTAAATCCGGCAGCAAAACGGGGCGGGACTAACTCTTTACCCGGGTGATTTTCACCACTTCCCGGATGTGCCTGAGGCCGCGCATTACCTGTGCCAGGTGCGAGCGGTTGCTGACCTGCAGGGTAAAATGCATGGTGGTATAGGTACCCTCGCCTTCCACGGCGACATTATCGATATTGGAACCGGCTTTGGCGATTTCTGCCGCCACCTTGGCCAATACGCCGCGCTGGTTGGCCGCCACCATTTTGATGCTGACTTCGAACAGCCTGGTGATGTTTTTGTCCCACGTCACATCCAGCCAGTTATCCGGATTGCCGTGCATTTTGGCGATCACCGAACAGTCGCGGGTATGAATCACCAATCCCTGATCTTTCTTGATGAAGCCGACGATGAGATCGCCCGGGATCGGGCGGCAACACTTGGCAAACTGCACTGCCATGCCTTCGGTACCCAGTATGGTAACCGCACCGCCCATACCGTTTGTCTTGGGTGTGGCCTTCCCCGGCGATAGCAGACGCTTGGACACCACTGCCGGCAGATGTTTGCCCAGCACCATATCCGCGAGCAATTCTTTTTTCGACTTGGCGCCGCTATCGCGGGCCAGTTTCTGCCACTGCGCAGCGCTTATGCTCGCCGGATCAATCTTGAGCGACAGCAATGCCTGATTCAGCAAACGCTCTCCCAATTTAGCCAGCTCCTCGTATTGCATGGTCTTAAGAAAGTGGCGGATGTGCGAACGCGCTTTGCCGGTGACCACATAAGCAAGCCATGCAGGGTTGGGTTTTGCATGCGGTGCGGTGATGATTTCCACATGGTCCCCGCTCCTGAGTTTGGTGCGTAGCGGCGCATTTTCGCCGTTGATTTTCACCGCCATGCAGCGGTCGCCGATGTCGGTATGCACTGCGTAGGCGAAGTCCACTGCAGTCGATTCTTTGGGCAGTGCCAGTATTCTGCCTTGCGGCGTAAATACGTAAACTTCGCCGGGAAACAGATCAACTTTCAGATGCTCCAGAAATTCCAGGGAGTCAGTGGAATCGCTCAGGGTTTCCAGCAGACTTTGCAGCCACTGGTGAGTTTTCATGTGCAGATCATTGAAATTGTTATCGGCGCTCTTGTAGAGCCAATGCGAAGCAACACCAGCTTCAGCGATCCGGTGCATCTCGGCAGTGCGAATCTGCACTTCAATGGGAGTACCGTAAGGTCCGAATAATGTACTGTGCAATGACTGATAGCCGTTCGCCTTGGGAATCGCGATGTAGTCCTTGAACTTTCCGGGAATGGGTTTGTACAGGCTGTGCAATGCGCCCAGCGCCACGTAGCACGCGGGCATGTCCTTGACGATGACACGGAAACCGTAAATGTCGAGCACTTCAGAAAATGAGAGGTGCTTCTCCAGCATTTTTTTGTAAATGCTGTAGAGCTGCTTTTCCCGCCCGCTCACCTTTGCATCCAGTCCTGCATCCTGCAGGCGCTGCCTCATGTCGTTAAGGATTTTATCCACCACTTCGCGGCGATTGCCGCGCGCCGCTTTGGTAGCTTTGGCCAGAACCCGGTAGCGGACCGGATAAAGATAGCGGAAGCTGAGTTCCTGCAATTCCTGAAAGATACTGTTGAGTCCCAGGCGGTGAGCAATGGGAGCGTAGATCTCCATGGTTTCACGGGCGATGCGGCGGCGTTTCTCCGGCTCCAGCACCTCCAGCGTACGCATGTTGTGCAGCCGGTCTGCCAGCTTGATCAGTATGACGCGCACATCCTGCGACATCGCCAGCAGCATCTTGCGAAAATTTTCTGCCTGGGCATCCGCCTGGGTCTGGAATTCGATCTTGTCGAGCTTGGAAACACCGTCCACCAGTTCTGCTACCGGCTTGCCGAATCTTTCGCTGATCTCGGTTTTGGAGATGTGGGTATCCTCCATCACGTCGTGCAGCAGTGCGGCAGTCAGCGTCTGGCTATCCAGGTGCAGCCTGCCGAGTATGCCGGCTACTGCCAGCGGATGGGAAATGTAAGGTTCGCCGGATTTGCGGAACTGCCCGGAATGGGCGCTCTGACTGAAAAGATAGGCGTTCCGGAGCTGAGAAATATCTTCCGGCTTGAGGTAACCGGATAATTCACTGAACAGAGGTTCCGCCTCGGATAGGGTAGCGGAAGTATCCGGCAAGCTTTGTGCTCGCATTCGAATCCTTTATTCGACTGGAATCTCTGAATTTATCGATGCACCTCTTGCTGCGATTATATATATCTCGCGTCGAGAACTTCTATTCCCACCTTCCCCTGAGCCACTTCGCGCAGGGCAACTACGGTAGGTTTGTCGCGTGCTGATTCCACCATGGGGGAGCCGCCGATCGAGAGCTGCCTTGCGCGTATGGTCGCGACCAGGGTCATTTCGAAGCGGTTCGGAATTCTTTTCAGACAATCGTCAACAGTAATGCGTGCCATGGTGTTTCTCCCAAGAAAGTGTATCAACAACAGTGGTGCAGAAAGGTTACAACAAAAATGGCGGCAGGCAAGATATGCAGAGGATGCAACAAAACCGCCTGTTTCTGATAGGGCGTTCTAGCCGAGCTGCGTTACCAGATCATGATAACAAGCGAGCTGCCTCGCCATTCGCATGCGCTCGGCCTGGACAATGCAGAAGAAATCGCCGAGCGCCTTGTCCAGCTCTTCGTTGATGATAACATAATCATATTCGCTCACATGGCCGATCTCTTCACGCGCGGCAGCCACGCGCCGTGCGATTACTTCCGGGCTGTCCTGCCCACGGTTATGCAGACGCGTCTCCAGCACCGCCAGCGATGGTGGCAGAATGAAAACCCCCACCGCCTTGGGAAAAATCCGGCGCACCTGTTGCGCACCCTGGCTATCGATTTCCAGCAGGATATCCCGGCCTGAGGAAATGGCCTGGTTGATCCATTTCTGCGAGGTACCGTAGTAATTTCCGTAAACTTCCGCGCTTTCCAGGAACTCGCCGCATTCCAGCATTTGCTCAAAAACTTCCCGGCTGACGAAATGGTAGTCACGCCCGTCCATTTCTTCCGGACGCGGTGGGCGCGAGGTGTATGAAATGGACAGACTCAGCTCGACATCAGTCCGCAGCAACGCTCTTACCAGGCTGGTTTTTCCAGCACCGGAAGGCGCGCTGATGATAAATAAACTACCCGCTGTTGTCGTCATATCAAATCCATGTGCATGTATTACTTGTTCCAACCACTCCCCACTCCCCACTCCCCACTCCCCACTTACTACTCACCACTCACCACTCACCACTCACCACTCACCACTTACCACTCACCACCTACTATTCCAAATTCTGCACCTGTTCGCGCATCTGCTCAATCAGCACCTTGAGCTCCATGGCGACTTTCGATACTTCCGCATCGGCCGATTTTGAACCGAGGGTATTGGCTTCGCGGTTGAGTTCCTGCATCAGAAAATCCAGGCGCTTGCCGACCGCGCCGCCCTTGAGCAGTATCCGCTCCACTTCGTCCAGATGCGTCTGCAGACGGGACAACTCCTCGTCCACGTCAATCTTGCCGGCAAACAATGCCAGTTCCTGGCGAATACGGTCATCGTCGCAATTTACCATGGCGTCGCGCAAGCGCAGCGTGAGCTTTTCCTGGAACGCCGCCAGCAATGCGGGAATGCGCGGCGCCACTTCGGTCGTCAGTTGGCGCATCCTGCCCAGGCGTTCAAGCAACACAGCTTTCAGCTTCTCGCCTTCGCGCGCACGCGCCGCCGCAAACTCATCCAGGGCAACGCGCAGCAATTCCATACAAGGCTCGCGCAAATCCTCGGCGGGCAGCGTATCGACGCCCAGCATACCGGGCCAGCGTAAAATATCCGCCACTCCCAGACTGCGCGCATCGGGCAGCGCTGCTCTGACAGCATTGTTCAATTCCAGCAGCTTTTGCAGTAACTCGGGATTGAGTTGCTGCAGATCTTCCGTGCCTGCGAGCCGGGAAAAACCCAAACGAAAATCCACTTTGCCACGGCTCAATCGCGCGGTCAGCAGTTCGCGCATCACCGATTCCAGCGAGCGGAACTCATCCGGCAGACGGAACTGGATATCGAGATAACGATTATTGACCGAGCGCAATTCCAGATTGAGCGAGCCGTGCGGCACTTCCCGTGTCACCGCCGCGTAGCCGGTCATGCTGTAAATCAGGGCCAACTTATCCACTGACAAGTCCTTAATACGTTAGAATAATGCCCGGGCTGCAATGCTCCCGTTGTCTTTACGGATTATGCCATAACCGGCTGACTAACAGACCTTCCCGGCAACCTTAATGCGCTCATGGAGCATATTCTCCGATAAGCGCCGGGAAAACCCTACCGACTGCACACTAATCTGATAAATAACTATGCGCCCCAGCAATCGCACGCCGCTTCAACTCCGCCCCGTTAAAATTACCCGCCACTACACCAAGCACGCCGACGGCGCGGTGCTGATCGAGTGCGGCGACACCCGGGTGTTATGCACCGCCAGCGTGGACGAAAAAGTGCCGCCTTTTCTCCGTGGCAAGGGACAAGGCTGGCTCACCGCGGAATACGGCATGCTGCCATGCTCCACCGGCGAGCGCATGCAGCGCGAAGCAGCCAAGGGCAAACAATCCGGACGCACCATGGAAATCCAGCGCCTGATCGGACGCGCACTGCGCTCTGTGGTCGATCTCGGAAAACTGGGTGAGCGCACCATCCAGATCGATTGCGATGTGATCCAGGCTGATGGCGGCACCCGCACCGCCGGCATCACCGGTGCATTCGTCGCATTGCATGATGCGGTAGAAAAACTGCTGCTGCGGCAGTTGCTCGAGACTACGCCGATACTCGATCATGTTGCCGCCGTCTCGGTCGGCATCTATGAAGGCGTGCCGGTGCTCGATCTGGATTACCCGGAAGATTCCTCCTGCGATACCGACATGAACGTGGTCATGACAGGCAGCCTCGGTCTGGTGGAAGTGCAGGGAACTGCAGAAGGTGTCACCTTCGACCGGCAGGAACTGAACGCCATGCTGGATCTCGCGCAGCAAGGCATCCAGCAACTGATCGCGTTGCAGAAAGCGGCACTGGCGGAAAAATAAGCCGGGTCGCGGAAATGCAGAAACTCGTCATCGCCAGCAACAATCCCGGCAAGCTACGGGAGATCGGCCATCTGCTGGAACCCCTTGGAATTGAAGTGTTGCCGCAGTCCGCATTCGATATCGCGGAAGCGGACGAACCGCATTGCACTTTCGTCGAGAACGCGCTGGCCAAGGCGCGCCATGCCAGCAAATGCTCTGGCCTGCCGGCGCTGGCGGATGATTCCGGCATTTGCGCGGATGCCTTGCACGGCGAGCCTGGCATCCATTCGGCGCGCTACGCGGGAGAACCCAGATCGGACGAGCGCAACAATCAGAAACTGGTCGAGGCGCTGAGCAACCAGTCCCATCGCAACGCCCACTATTACTGTGTGATCGTGCTGGTGCGCCATGCCGACGACCCGCAGCCGATCATCGCCGACGGCGCCTGGCACGGCGAGATCATCGCGCAGCCGCGCGGCAGTGGCGGTTTCGGCTACGACCCGTATTTCTATCTGCCGCAACTAGGCAAGACCTCGGCGGAACTCCCGCTGGAACAGAAGAATCGAATCAGCCATCGCGGCCAGGCGCTGGCGCGGCTGGTTGAAATGATCGGGCAGGAAACGGCTGCCAAATAAGCGGGTGCTCCGCCCGCCGCTTCCCTGAATTCCTCATGGACAAAAGTATTCCCATTTCATCGATACTCGGCTCGCAAGCGCCGCGCCTGCAGGCACTGCCGCCGCTGAGTCTCTACATCCACCTGCCGTGGTGCGTGAAGAAATGCCCTTATTGCGATTTCAATTCGCACGAAGCCCGCAGCGGCAATATGCCCGAAGAGGATTATGTCGCGGCGCTGATCCGCGATCTGGAAATGGCACTGCCGCAGATCTGGGGACGCAAGGTGGTCAGCGTATTTTTCGGCGGCGGCACGCCCAGCCTGTTCAGCGCCCAATCGATCGACACGATCCTCACCGCGGTGCGCACCCTGCTGCCGCTGGAGCATCTGGCCGAAGTCACACTCGAAGCTAATCCAGGCACGGTCGAGGCGCAGAAATTCGTCGACTTTCGCGCCGCCGGCATCAACCGCCTGTCGCTCGGCATCCAGAGCTTCAACCCCAAACACCTGCAGGCGCTGGGCCGTATCCATGACGGTGATGAGGCGCGGCGTGCAGTGGAAATCGCGCAGAAGAATTTCGACAATGTGAATCTCGATCTGATGTATGCGTTGCCGCATAGCGCAACCGAGCAGACGCTGGATGAAGCGCGGCAAGACATCACCACAGCGTTGAGCTACGGTGTGCCGCATATTTCCGCCTACCACCTCACGCTGGAGCCGAATACCCTGTTTCACCGCTATCCGCCGCCGCTGCCCGATGACGATCTGGCGGCGGAAATGCAGGTGATGATCGAGCAGACGCTCGCACACAGCGGCTACGTCAATTACGAGACTTCGGCCTTCGCCCAACCCGGACGCGAATCGCGCCACAATTTGAATTACTGGCTGTTCGGCGATTATCTTGGCATCGGCGCGGGCGCGCACAGCAAAATCAGTTTTGCGGACAAGATCGTGCGACAGATGCGCTGCAAGCAGCCCAGGGAATATCTCGCCAGCACAGCAGATACGACGGATGCGCCGCTACAGGAACAGCACGAAGTGGGGCGCGACGAGCGCGGCTTCGAATTCATGATGAACGCGCTGCGCCTCACCGCCGGTTTTGCCACGGAAATGTTCCAGCAACGCACCGGCCTGCCGCTCACCGCGATCCAGCAACAACTCAATGAAGCGGAGCAGCGCGGGCTGATCGTGCGCGATCACCAGCGCATCACGCCCACTCTCGCGGGGCGGCGTTTTCTGAACGATTTGCTGCAGATTTTTTTGCCGGAAAAAAGCAAGGCGTAGACAGACACGTGATTGAGAAAGATTCCATAAAATCCGTTCGTGGTGAGCCTGTCGAACCATGAACAGATTTAATCACCTGCGTCACACCCTTCGACAAGGCCGCCAGTCCTGAGCAAGATCGAAGGGTCAGGGCGAACGGGAGATTTAATCAGACCTTACTTATTTTCGCCGGAACACCAGATCCCACACCCCATGCCCCAGTTTCAAACCGCGCTGCTCAAACTTGGTCGAGGGCCGGTATGCCGGGCACGGCGCATAATCCGCAGCGGTATTGGCCAACTGCGGTTCATTGCCCAGCACCTGCAGTATCTGCTGCGCATATTCTTCCCAGTCGGTGGCCACATGCACATAGCCACCGTGCTTCAGCCGTTCGCTCAATAACGCAATGAATTGCGGCTGAATCAGGCGGCGCTTGTGATGGCGCGCCTTGGGCCACGGGTCGGGGAAAAAGATATGTACGCCGTCGAGACACTCTGGCGGCAGCATGCGCTGCAATACTTCCACCGCGTCATGCTGAATGATGCGCAGATTGCTCAAGCCGGATTCCTCTATCTGTTTCAGCAGGCTGCCCACACCGGGCGTGTGCACATCAATGGCGAGGTAATCGTTCTGTGGATGCGCCTGAGCGATGGCGACGGTGGTTTCACCCATGCCGAAACCGATCTCGAGAAATTTGGGCGCGCTCCTGCCAAAAACCTTGTCGAGATCGAGCAGGTCATCCGCAAACGGAATACCGTACAGCGGCAGCAAGGTTTCGTGTGCGCGGCGCTGCGCATTGGAGACGCGCCCCTGGCGGAGAACAAAACTGCGGATGGGGCGATGTTCTGACATGTGGGAGAGATGATCCGGCAGCAGCCGGGAATCAGGCGGCCTGGTCTTTGCCGCTGCTGGCGATGACGCCGCTGACAGGCGAACTGGGGCTGGCGCTGTAGAGTTTCTTCGCCATGCGTCCGGCCAGATAAGCCTCGCGCCCGGCCTCCACCGCTTTTCTCATGGCGGAAGCCATCAGCACCGGCTGTTGCGCGGCGGCAATGGCGGTGTTCATCAGCACCCCGTCGCAACCCAGTTCCATCGCGATGGCCGCATCCGAAGCCGTGCCCACACCCGCATCCACCAGCACCGGCACCTTGGCGTTGTCGATGATGATCTGCAGATTCCACGGATTCAGAATGCCCATGCCGGAACCGATCAGCGATGCCAGCGGCATCACCGCGACGCAGCCGATCTCCTCCAGTTGGCGCGCGAGAATGGGATCGTCCGAGGTATAAACCATCACCTGAAAATCTTCCTTCACCAGGATTTCCGCAGCCTTGAGCGTTTCCACCATGTTAGGGAACAGCGTCCTGGGGTCGCCCAGCACTTCCAGCTTCACCAGGCTGTGGCCGTCGAGCAGTTCGCGCGCCAGCCGCAGCGTGCGCACCGCATCCTCCACCGTGTAGCAGCCGGCGGTGTTGGGCAGCAGGGTGTATTGCGACGGCGGCAGCACGTCCAGCAGGTTCGGCTCGTCCGGATTCTGGCCGATGTTGGTGCGGCGGATCGCCACCGTGATGATCTGCGCGCCGCTCGCGTCGATCGCCGCGCGCGTCTCGGCGAAATCCTTATATTTGCCAGTGCCGACCAGTAGCCGCGAGGAATAGCTCTTGCCGGCGATGATGAGATTGTCCATGGAGTCCTGAATTGTTTACTGCGAAGAAACCTAGCCGCCGCCCACTGCCACCACGATTTCCAGCCGGTCACCATCCGCCAGCACCTGTTCACCGAACTGGCTGCGCGGAACGATTTCACCGTTGCGCTCGACCGCGATGCGCTTGCCTTGCAATGCCATGTGCTCCAGCAATTGCGTGACGTTCAGCGGAGTATCGAAGTGCTGCGGCTGGCCGTTGAGGGTGACTTGTATCATGAATGCGTCTGAAATCGGGTGAATTTGCGGCATCTGCGCAAGTTGCATACACAAGGGTGTTGATTCTACTTGCGTTGCCGGCATTACTCAATCGTTTGCCAATCGCTGGCCGCTACAGTCAGCGCCGGAATTGAGCCTTGACAGTGCAGGCATAAATAGGTGACATTGCCGCATGATAGATTTATTTTCTATATTTAATTAGGGCACTGGATCAATGCGTGTCTACTTTCGCCTTGGCAATCGCAATCTCTATCCGTGGCTGTTTCTTGCGCTTGCAGTTGGGGCAGACACAGCCGTCTATTTGCTTCTGCCGCAAGCGAAGGCACTTGAGCTCTATCTTCCGGTCACCGCTGCCGTTGCGGGCTTCGTTCACTTTCTGTATTCGCAACACCACCAGGAAACCCAGCTCTTCGTCAACCTCTTCGAGAAATTTAATGCCCGCTACGACTCTTTGAACGAGAAGCTTAACGCCATAGTCACGCGCCCAGCCGAAGACCGACTAACGCCAGAGGAAACAAAGGCACTTTTCGACTACTTCAACCTTTGTGCCGAGGAGTATCTGTTCTTCAAATCCGGGTACATCGACCAAGATGTATGGCGGTCATGGCTCGCCGGAATGAAATACTTTGCCCAGAATACCGCAGTTCGTTCCCTGTGGGAGTCTGAGCTCAGCTCCGCCTCATACTATGGCTTTAACCTGGCGCTCTTCAATGTAGTGTCCTCTCAAGTCGCCCCCACTAGGTAATTGATTCACAATGAACTTTTCTGAGCGACTTTCGGGCGATTTGCGGCCTCGGCCCGATTACCCCGCTAACCCTTCCATAGAGCAGACACTCTACGGCAAGCCGTGGTCTGCCGTTCATGTCAAACGTTAGAGCCCAATAAGTCATTGCGTCGGAACCAGCTCAAAGGCATGCTCGTAAAATTCTTTTTCGGGAGAAGCAATATTGATTGAAATCCTGTTTTACAACTTTATTGAAGCTTGGATGCTTGGCCTTATCGCCTTCATCGCGGGGCGTTATGTCGGTCAAGGCCACGTCAAACTGCCAACTGGTATGGGGCGAATTTTCCTCATGTATCTCCAAGTCTGGGCAGTCACTTTTGTCGGGAAAGTGGCCTTCGGTTTTTTAGGACACTCATTGCAATGGGAAGAGTCGACCCAAAGCGGCTTCGCTGAGTTCCTCTTGCCAATCGCAGTTGGTGCCTATTTTGCACGCCAACTCCTGCTCCTGGCAATGCAGCGCGGCAAACAGTGAACCGGGTTACCGATTCTTCGAGGAGTATTGATGCAACGAAGCTCATCTAAATTTCTCGCACTTTCATTCTGTACGGTCTGGGCGTTTATCTCCCTTAATGTGCTAGCCCAGAGCAGTTCATTCGCAAAGCTACAGTTCGGAGAGACAATCTTCCTTGAGGTTCCAAGAAACTGGACATATCTGAACGAACAAATTCGCCAGCATCTCAACACTGGCTCTGAGGCTGTAGGCCGGTTAGCAGGGCTCCCAGTTGCACAGAATGACAATCAAATACTTCTTGCCGCTAACGCTTTTACATCATTTAAAACTCCTTCGGCAACTGTACGGTTGAGTGTCCGCCCCGGGCCTGGACTAACACAGGCAGATGTTCGAGAGCTCGCAAAGTACCCAAAGGCTGAACTGGATTCCGTGTTTGGTCCTATCCTTACGGAAACCGCGCGGACCCTTCACTCTATTGAAGGAGTTAAATATGCGAAGGCTCTCGATTTACAGGTCAAAAGTAACAGGTACATCAGCTGCATATTCACTGAATTCGAGTACGCAAAGCCTGACGGTATCTCATTGTCGCAAACTTGGCTTTGTCCAATGGGCGATAAGGCTGTCAAGCTCTCCACCTCGTATCGCAAGACTGAGGCCACACTGTTCAAGCCTGTGATAACGCACGTTTGGGAGTCCTTACGTGCAAAGTAGTAGACTAACCCACTCTGGAGAATCTGACCCAATCGGGGTTAGAAAAGCACTACATGCCCCGGCTACACATACCAGCAGAAAAAGTGTGCAGGCACGTGGCTGTCCCCCGTCTTGTTCGAACTTGAGGCAATCGGCAAACGATTGAGTAATCCTGCCAACGCAAGTAAAATCGCGACACCTGCGGGTGTAGCTCAATGGCAGAGCAGAAGCTTCCCAAGCTTACGACGAGGGTTCGATTCCCTTCACCCGCTCCACTCTTGTCCCGCTCACTTCATCACGCGTGAACTTCGCCGCCAAACTGATCCGCTGGCAACAACTGCACGGCCGCCATCATCTTCCCTGGCAGAACACGCGCGACCCGTATGCTGTCTGGCTGTCCGAGATCATGCTGCAGCAGACCCAGGTGGCCACGGTGGTGCCTTATTACCTGCGCTTTCTGCAACGCTACCCCGACATCAATAGCCTTGCGCTGGCGCCACTCGACCAAGTGCTGGCGCTATGGAGCGGCCTCGGTTATTACGCGCGCGGCAGAAACTTGTATCAGGCCGCGCAGTTGATTGTCAGCCAGCATGGCGGCAGATTTCCGCGCGACCTGGCAGCGATCCGGCAACTCCCTGGTATCGGCCGCTCCACCGCCGCCGCCATCGTGGTATTCGCTTATGGCGAGCATTGCGCGATACTCGATGGCAACGTCAAGCGCGTGTTTGCACGCTGCTTCGGCATCGACGGCTACCCCGGAGAGAAAAACACCGAGACCCTGCTGTGGCACCAAGCCGAACAATTGCTGCCCAAGAAAAAAACTCAGGGAGAAATCGAAACTTACACCCAGGCGCTGATGGATCTGGGCGCGACCGTCTGCACCCGCAGCAAACCCCAGTGCACCGTCTGTCCACTGCAAGCGGACTGCATCGCGTTCAAAGAGCAGCGCGTGGACCAACTGCCCACCCCGAAGCCGCGCAAACTGCTGCCGCAAAAAGAAACCGTGCTGCTATTGTTGCTGCAGCACGGCGAGATTCTGCTGGAGAAACGCCCGCCCACCGGCATCTGGGGCGGGCTGTGGTGCCTGCCGGAAATGCCGCTGGACGGAAATGCCGCCGCCTACTGCGCGCGCCAGTTCGGTCTGAAAGTGCAGCCGTTGCCGGAACTGCCGCCACTGGATCACAGCTTCACCCATTTCAAGCTGCGTATTCATCCGCGACCACTGCAAGTTGTCGCGCATACTCCCGCCGCAAGACAAGGCGGGTGTATTTGGCTGGCGCTTGATGATGCGCTGGGAGCGGCCATACCCACGCCAGTGCGGAAACTTCTACTGCCACTGCATAATAAAAACGATAAATAATATCTGATTAAATCTCCCATTCGCCCTGATCCTGTCAAAGGGTAGAATATTTATGATTAAATCCGCTCATGGTTCGACAAGGCTCTCCTGAGTCTATCGAGGGGCTCACCACGAACGGGTTTCTATGGGTTCACCACGAACTGACTTAATCAGGCTTTTCATAACTGCACTGGAATAATGCAGAGTGGTTAGCCGTGAATATCCCTGTTATCCTCGGAAAATGAAAAACTGGCAGGAATGGAGAAAACAGCAACGCGCCGAACTGATGGCGCGCCGGGAAGCAATCGCAGTGGAAGATCACCACCGCTGGAGCGCAGCCATCACCACTTCGCTCGAACAGGGTTTCCCGTTATTGCAGAAAAACGTGGTGGGCTTTTGCTGGCCTTATCGCGGCGAATACGATCCGCGGCCCGCGATGAACTTCCTGCACGCACACGGCGCGACGCTGGCGCTGCCGGAAGTGCTGGAAAACGGTGCGCCGCTGCGCTTTCGCCGGTGGTGGCCGGAAGCGCCGATGAAAACTGGCGCTTACGCGATTCCCGTGCCTGACAATACTGAAATAGTGACGGTCGGCGCCATCATCATGCCGTTGGTCGGCTTCGATCAACAGGGTTACCGGCTGGGCTACGGCGGCGGTTATTTCGACCGCACGCTGGCAGCCATCGACCCGCGCCCGCTGACCATCGGCGTGGCATTCGAAATACTGCGGCTGGACAGCGTGCATCCGCAGTCGCATGACATTGCAATGGATTTCATCGTGACTGAAGCGGGAATTTACCGGGTGACTGACAATGGGCTGGTTGCAATTTCCACTGAGGAGTGCGCGGCAGCGCATGCCCTGAAGTAACGCGGATTCATGCCTGCGGCTGATCGCCCTCACCCCAGCGCGGCATCAGCGTGTGTGCGATGCTCAGATGATCGAGGATGCGCGCCACGACGAAATCCACCACCTGCTGCACCGTCTCGGGATGATGATAGAAACCGGGGTTGGCGGGCAGGATCACCGCGCCGCTGCGCGCAAGCTTCAGCATGTTTTCCAGATGGATCACGGAAAATGGCGTCTCGCGCGGCACCAGGATCAGCTTGCGATTCTCCTTCAGCATCACATCCGCCGCACGCTCGATCAGATTCTGGCTCAAGCCCGCAGCAATGGCGGCCAGCGTCCCCATGGTGCAGGGGCAGACTACCATCGCGTCAGCCGGGTTGGAGCCGGAAGCCACCGGCGCAAACCATTCCTCGCGTCCGAATACGCGCAACTGCCCATCAGCGGCGTTGAAGCGGCGGCTGAACAACTGCTCCACTTCCCTGGGACGCGACGGCAGCGCCAATTGCATTTCCTGCTGCGCGACGATCTGCGCCACTTGCGAATACAGCAGATAAACACGGCTGCCGCTCGCCAGCAGCATTTCCAGCAGGCGGATGCCGTAGGGCATGCCGGATGCGCCGGTGTAAGCAAGAGTAACGGTTTGGGGTGGATTCATGATTGTCGGTAATGCTATCACCGGCGGGGCAGTTGCGGGCGGCGTTCGTTATTCATTTTAATGGAAACAATCTTTCTCAGGCACCCAGGTCGCGGTGCCGCACCAGCACCTGATTCTCGGCAGTGAAATGCTGTGCCAGGCGTTCAGCGAAATACACCGAGCGGTGCCTCCCGCCGGTGCAGCCGATGGCCACGGTCAGATAGTTGCGGTTATCGACGATGAAACACGGCAGCCAGTCGCCGACGAACCGCTGGATATCGTCGAACATGCGATTGACGTTGCCATCCACGGCCAGAAACTTGATCACCGCTTCATCCTTGCCGGTAAGCGGCCGCAACTGCGCCTCGTAGTGCGGATTGGGCAGACAGCGCACGTCGAACACCATGTCGGCATCCAGCGGCACACCGTGCTTGAAGCCGAATGATTGAAACAGCAGCGTCAGACGCGAACGGTCGAGACCGATGAAATCCTTGATCCACAGATGCAACGTGCTGGCGCTCAAATCGCTGGTGTCGATGCGGTGCGCCAGATCATGGATCTCTTCCAGCATATCCCGCTCCGCCTGGATGCATTCGGGCAGGGTCAGGCGCCCGTCACTCAACGGATGGCGGCGGCGGGTTTCGGAAAAACGTTTTACCAGCACATCGTTCCTGGTTTCCAGAAACAGCAGGCGCACGTCCATCTGCTGCTGTCGTAAATCGGCCAATTGCTGCGGCAGCAGGTGCAGGGTCTCGCGGCTGCGCGCGTCGATGCTGACCGCCACGCGCGGATGACCGGACTGCTTCAAATAGAGCGTCACCTGCTGCAGCAGGTTGGCCGGGAGATTGTCCACGCAGTAATAGCCGCTGTCTTCCAGCACGGAAAGCGCGATGCTCTTGCCTGAACCGGCGAGGCCGCTGATGACGATTAGCTGCATTTTTCTGGGAGCATGAAAAGGGTGAGCAAGCGCTCACTGTGAGTTGTAAAACTCCCTGCGGCTGGATGCCGCAGGGAGTAGAACAGTTAATGCTTGAGAACGGCGTCGACAGCCTTGTCATCCGCCGCCGCAGGCAGCGGCGCGGTAGGGACGGCAGCCGGAAGCGCTTCCGGCTTGCGCTCCAGCGCGAGGTCGAGCACCTGGTCTATCCATTTCACGGGCTGAATATCCAGCCGGTTCTTGATGTTTTCCGGTATCTCGGCCAGGTCTTTGACGTTTTCCTCGGGGATCAGCACCATCTTGATTCCGCCGCGATGCGCCGCCAGCAGTTTCTCCTTGAGACCACCAATCGCCAGCACTTCGCCACGCAAAGTGATTTCTCCGGTCATCGCCACATCGGCACGCACCGGGATTCCGGTCAGCGCGGAGACCAGTGCCGTGGTCATGGCAACACCGGCCGAAGGTCCGTCTTTCGGGGTCGCTCCCTCCGGCACATGCACATGGATATCGGTTTTCTCGAAGGTATCGTCCTTGATTCCAAGCCGGGCGGCGCGTGCGCGCACTACCGAGCGGGCTGCTTCCACCGACTCCTTCATGACATCCCCAAGTGAGCCGGTACGCAGAATATTGCCCTTGCCCGGCAGCACCACCGCCTCGATGGTCAGCAACTCTCCACCCACCTCGGTCCATGCCAGGCCGGTAACCTGCCCGATCTGATTTTTTTCCTCGGCAACTCCATAGGTGTAACGCCGTACCCCCAGATATTTTTCCAGGTTGCGCGCAGTGACCATGATTTTTTTCTGGCCGTCCTTGAACAGCAGCGCTTTCACCACCTTGCGGCAGATTTTCGAAATTTCCCGCTCCATCGCACGCACTCCGGCCTCACGCGTGTAATAACGGGTGATATCACGCAGCGCAGCGCTGTTCACTGCCAATTCATTCTCTTTCAGGCCGTGATTCTTCATCTGCTTCGGCAGCAGGTAACGGGTTGCAATGTTGAGTTTCTCATCCTCGGTATAGCCCGACAGCCGGATCACTTCCATGCGATCCAGCAGTGCGGCGGGGATGTTCAGGGTGTTGGCGGTGGCGACAAACATCACATCGGACAAGTCATATTCGACCTCGATGTAATGATCCACAAATGAATTGTTCTGCTCCGGATCCAGCACTTCCAGTAATGCAGAAGACGGGTCGCCACGGAAATCCATGCCCATTTTGTCCACTTCATCCAGCAGGAAAAGCGGATTCTTGACGCCGACCTTGGTCATGTTCTGCAGAATCTTGCCCGGCATCGAACCGATGTAGGTGCGCCGGTGACCGCGGATCTCGGCTTCGTCGCGCACACCACCCAGAGACATGCGTACAAACTTGCGGTTGGTGGCACGGGCGATGGATTGCCCCAATGAGGTCTTGCCCACGCCGGGCGGACCCACCAGGCACAGTATCGGCGCTTTCAGCTTGTCCACGCGCTGCTGCACCGCCAGATATTCGACGATGCGTTCCTTGACCTTGTCCAGGCCGTAATGATCCTGCTCCAGCACATTTTCGGCAGCATGCAGATCCTTGCTGATCTTGCTTTTCTTCTTCCATGGCAATGCCACCAGCGAATCAATGTAGTTGCGCACCACCGTGGCTTCCGCCGACATCGGCGACATCAGGCGCAGTTTCTTCAGTTCCGCTTCAGCCTTGGTGCGGCCTTCTTTGGACATTTGCGCAGCCTTGATCTTCTTGTCGATCTCTTCCAGATCAGCGCCATCCTCGCCCTCACCCAGTTCTTTCTGGATGGCTTTTACCTGCTCGTTGAGATAGTAGTCGCGCTGGCTTTTCTCCATCTGGCGCTTGACCCTGCCACGGATGCGCTTCTCCACCTGGAGTATGTCAAGTTCGGTTTCGAGCAGTCCCAGCAGATGTTCCAGGCGCTTCGGCACATCGAATATTTCCAGGACTTCCTGCTTTTGCTCAAGCTTCAACGGCAGGTGCGCAGCGATGGTATCGGCCAGACGCCCGGCCTCGTCGATGCCGCCAAGCGAAGTCAGGATTTCGGGGGGGATTTTCTTGTTGAGTTTTACGTATTGATCGAACTGCGCCAGCATTGCACGGCGCATTGCTTCGACTTCGTGGCCATCGACTTCATCAGGCGGAAGCAACACGGCCTGACCGGTGAAATGCGTATCGACATCAATCACCTTCAGAATGCGGGCACGGCGACTGCCTTCCACCAGCACCTTGACGGTGCCATCCGGCAGCTTGAGCATCTGCAGCAGATTGGCGACACTGCACACGCTGTAAAGATCTTCAGGAGAAGGGTCGTCTTTGGCAGCGGATTTCTGCGCCACCAGCAGGATACTCTTGCTGGATTCCATCGCGGCTTCCAGCGCCTGGATCGACTTTGGCCGTCCGACAAACAGCGGCATCACCATATGCGGGAATACCACTACGTCGCGTAGCGGCAGCAACGGCAGTAACACCTGGTTGGGATTAACTGGAGAAGACATATCGGCTCACCTATAAAAGACTGACAAAAACGTTATGGGGATGCCGCGAAGAAATTCAAGTCAGTCAGGACGCCTGTACTAAGAAATGTAATCAAAAATTCTTTTATACATTTCGCTAAATCTAGCAAATAAGAGTTAGCTTAATATCACAGGATACCGTTCCTGTCTAAAAGTTCTTTGCTACCTTATGTTGATCAGAGTAAATTAAGATTGGCTTAATGTCACCACCAACCGAGCCGTGATCAATCACTACCTTGACGACATTCTCCAGCGATGGCAGATCGAACATGGTATCCAGCAGAGTATTCTCCAGAATCGAGCGCAGGCCGCGTGCACCTGTCTTGCGCGCCAGCGCTTTTTTGGCGATGGCCTTGAGCGCCTGCTCACGGAATTCCAGATCAACGCCGCCTTCCATGCTGAACATTTTCTGGTACTGCTTGGTGAGCGCATTCTTGGGCTCGGTCAGAATCTGGATCAGGGCCGACTCGTCCAGTTCATTCAGTGTCGCAACCACCGGCAAGCGTCCGACAAATTCCGGAATCAGGCCATACTTGATCAGGTCTTCAGGCTCCACTCCGCGCAGCACTGCGCCGATATCCTTGCGATCGTCGCGGCTTTTCACATCGGCACCAAAACCGATGCCGCCTTTCTCGGTGCGCGCACGTATTACCTTGTCGAGGCCATCGAATGCGCCGCCGCAAATGAACAGAATGTTGGTAGTGTCCACCTGAACAAATTCCTGATTGGGGTGCTTGCGTCCACCCTGAGGCGGCACCGATGCAACCGTACCCTCAATCAACTTAAGCAGCGCCTGCTGCACGCCTTCGCCCGAAACATCGCGGGTAATCGACGGGTTGTCCGACTTGCGTGAAATTTTGTCGATTTCATCGATGTAGACGATACCCTGCTGGGCTTTCTCTGCATCGTAATCGCATTTCTGCAGCAATTTCTGGATGATGTTTTCCACATCCTCGCCGACATAACCCGCTTCGGTCAGAGTGGTGGCGTCGGCCATTACGAACGGCACGTTCAGCAAACGTGCCAGAGTCTGTGCCAGCAGTGTCTTGCCGGAACCGGTAGGGCCGATCAACAGGATATTGCTTTTCGCCAGTTCGATGTCGTCAGTGTCGCCGGCCTTGTTCAGATTGCGCAGACGCTTGTAGTGATTGTATACCGCCACCGACAGGATCTTTTTTGCGGGTTCCTGACCAATTACATATTGATCGAGAATCTGGCAGATTTCGTGCGGCACCGGCAAGTCAGACTTGGTCAGCTTGGCGGCTTCGGCACCCTGTATTTCCTCACGAATGATATCGTTGCAAAGCTCGATGCATTCGTCGCAGATGAATACTGACGGACCGGCAATGAGTTTCTTTACTTCGTGCTGGCTCTTGCCACAGAAGGAGCAATAAAGAAGTTTCTCGCCACCAATTTTGTCTGACATAATTTTATTCCGCTTCATCCGGGCCAAAGCGCCCGTAACTAGTAATCAAACTTCCTGATCCCGGCTCTGGTAAACCTCAAACCGGATGCGTCTCTCTGTTGACCAACACCGAATCGACCAGACCATATTTTACCGATTCTTCCGCGCTGAGGAAATTGTCACGGTCCGTATCTTTCTCGATCGTCTGTATGCTCTGACCCGTATGCTTCGCCAGAATTTCATTCAACCGGCTTTTGAGAAACAGAATTTCCCTGGCATGGATCTCGATGTCAGAAGCCTGCCCCTGGAAACCTCCCATTGGCTGATGAATCATGACGCGCGAATTGGGCAGACAGAAACGCTTGCCATTTGCCCCCGCCGCCAGCAACAAAGAGCCCATGCTCGCTGCCTGACCTATGCATAATGTACTGACATCAGGCTTGATATATTGCATGGTATCGTAAATCGCCATCCCGGCCGACACCACTCCGCCGGGGGAGTTGATATAAAGATGAATATCCTTGTCGGAGTTTTCCGATTCCAGAAACAGCAATTGCGCCACAATCAAATTGGCGGAAGTCTCGGTAACCGGCCCCACCAGAAATATCACCCTCTCTTTCAGCAGGCGCGAGTAAATATCGTAAGCTCGCTCACCGCGCCCGCTGGTTTCGATCACCATCGGGATCAGACCCAGATTGCTCGGCTCGTGATTGCGTTGTTCCCAGTCAAGTTGTTGCATCATATCAAGGTTTTCCCATCAATTCGTCGAAAGTCACTGCCTTGTCCACCGCCGTGACTTTTTCCAGCACCCATGCCACCACGTTATCTTCCAGTACTGCCGACTCAATTTCGTTGAGGCGATCCGGTGAAGAGTAATGCCATTTGACCACCTCACCCGGATTTTCGTAACTCTGCGCCAAATCCTCCACCACCCCACGCACCTGCTCGGGACTGGCCTGCAGATTGTGAACCTTTACCAGTTCCGCCAGGATCAATCCCAGATTCACCCGGCGCTGCGCCTGTTCCTGGAACAAGTCCTGTGGCAAGACGATGTCCGCAGCTTTCATGCCGCGCGCTTCCAGGTCACTGCGCGCATCCTGCATCAACCGCTCCATCTCCTGCTGGACCAGGACCTTGGGCGCCTCGATTCTGGTGGTATCAAGCAATGCCTGCATCACTTGTGCCTTGATTCTCGCCTTTGTCCGTTTGGTTATTTCCCGCTCCAGGTTGGCCTGGATTTCGCCGCGCATTTTTTCGGTATCACCATCGGCAACACCCAGCGACCTGGCAAATTCGGCATTCACTTCAGGCAGCTCGGGCGCTTCCACTGCATTAAGCTTCACCTCGAATGTGGCGACCTTTCCGGCAACATCCTTGCCATGATAGTCTGCCGGAAAGGTTACTTCAAACGTTTTGCTCTGCCCCGCACTCATGCCGATGAGCGGTCCCTCGAAATCCTTGAGCAGTTGGCCTTCGCCCAGCACCAGGGTAAAGCCCTCGGCTTTGCCGCCGGCGAACTCCACGCCGTCAATGACCCCGCGATAATCGATGCTGACTCGGTCACCCGCTGCAGCCGGCCGTTCTGCCGACTGGTACTGAACCCGCTGCTTGCGTACCACTTCCAGAGTTCTATCGACATCGGCGGGAATAACCTTAACCAGCGGCTGCTCAATGCTGACCGCGCTCAAGTCGCCCAGCACCACATCGGGGTAGACTTCAAAGGTTGCACTGAACTCGAACTCGGAAGCACTCTCTGCCGCCGCCTTCGGTTCAAAGCGCGGAGGGCCCGCAAGCCGCAATTTCTGCTCGCGCACAGCCTCGCTGAAACTTTTCTGCAGCACGTCACCCAGCACCTCCTGGCGCACCTGCGGGCCATATTGCTGCTGGACGATACGCAACGGTACCTTGCCAGGACGGAAACCAGGTATTTTCGCCGTGCGCGCCAGGCGTTTTATGCGCTTTTCCATCTCCGTCTCGATTGCTTCATGGGGAACCGAAACACTCAGACGGCGCTCCAGCGCACCAAGATTCTCTACATTCGATTGCATCACATTTCCTAACTGATTGATAACATTAATGCAACGTCACAACGTCCAGAGAAGAGCACGGCAGCCGCCAAAAACAACATCACGTACAGCGCTGTCTGCAAGCTGCGGTTCCCTGGTGCGAAAGGGGGGACTCGAACCCCCACACCTTTCGGCGCCAGAACCTAAATCTGGTGCGTCTACCAATTCCGCCACTTTCGCGCGCCGATTTTTTAATTATACCTTTTTCTTCCTGCCATCACAGCCATACTAGGTACGGCTCTGACAGAATACTGTCTCGCCGCTGACCCCTTTGCTATCCGGTCCCATCAGATACAGGTAGACCGCCATCAGGTCA
>JAPLQS010000053.1 GCA_026399575.1 Nitrosospira sp.
ATGCTTTTAATCTCTGTGGGAGTCCCTGAATGTCGATGGCTGACCGCGATGGCGTGATCTGGAACGACGGTAAAATGGTTCCTTGGCGCGATGCCACCACACATGTGCTCACGCATACTCTGCACTATGGCATGGGCGTGTTTGAAGGCGTACGCGCCTACCAGACTGCCCATGGTCCTGCGATTTTCCGTCTGCAGGAACATACCGACCGGCTATTCAATTCGGCCCATATTTTCATGATGAAAATGCCTTACGACAAGGCTACCCTGCTGCAGGCCCAATGTGAGGTGGTAAAGCAGAACAAGCTGGAGTCGTGCTATATCCGCCCGATTGCTTTCTACGGTTCTGAGGCCATGGGAATTTCCGCCAAGACGCTCTCGGTGCATGTGGCCATCGCTGCCTGGCCGTGGGGTGCCTATCTCGAGACGCTCTCGGTGCATGTGGCCATCGCTGCCTGGCCGTGGGGTGCCTATCTCGGGGTGGATGGCATGGAGAAAGGTATCCGGGTCAAGACCTCATCGTTCTCGCGCCACCATGTCAACGTCAACATGTGTCGCGCCAAATCGGTTACCACTTATGCCAACTCAATTCTGGCACATCAAGAGGCAGCGCATGATGGTTACGATGAGGCATTGTTGCTGGATGTGGACGGCTATGTGGCAGAGGGATCGGGCGAAAATATTTTCATCATCAAGCATGGCAAGCTCTATACACCAGACATGACTTCCTGTCTGGAGGGCATCACCCGCGCCTCAATCATCGAACTTGCCGCAGAAATCGGCATTCCCGTGATCGAAAAACGCATCACACGCGACGAGGTCTATTGTGCTGAGGAAGCATTCTTTACTGGTACCGCAGCGGAAGTCACACCGATTCGTGAACTCGATAATCGCACTATCGGCAGCGGTACACGCGGTCCGATTACTGCCAGACTGCAGACCATGTTTTTTGACTGTGTCAGCGGCAGGGCCAAGAATCATGCCGACTGGCTTACCTATGTTTGATCAAGTTTGACGGAGCTATCCATGCAGGATCACACCATTGATAATAAACAGCGGCAGGTAGAAATTACTGCAGATGACTTGCCATTGCACTGTCCCATGCCGTCCATGCAACTCTGGAACTCGCATCCGCGCGTGTACCTGCCGATCGAGAATACAGGTGAGGCGCTGTGTCCCTATTGCGGTACCCGTTACACACTCAAGGGTGGTGCCATAGCCGGGCATCACTAGCCTGCATGACGACATTGACCGGTTTTATCGATGAAGAACGCGGTCTGAGTTAACCAGACCGACAAACAACCTATTTTCGAGTCACTCCGTGCACAATCTCCCCAACGAAATTTTCAAGGCTTACGATATTCGCGGTGTCGTCGATAAAACCCTGACTGCTGCAATCGTCGAGGCCATTGGTCACGCCATCGGTTCGGAAGCGCGGACACGTGGACTCGCAGCGGTAGCGATAGGCCGCGACGGCAGGCTATCGGGGCCGGAACTGGCGCAGGCACTGGCAAAAGGTCTGCAAAAAAGCGGTGTCAACGTGGTGGATGTGGGAATGGTCGCGACCCCCATGCTTTATTTCGCTGCCCATGAGTTGTGCAATTATTCCGGGGTGATGGTCACCGGCAGCCATAACCCGCCCGACTACAATGGCTTGAAAATGGTGCTGGGTGGGGAAACTCTGGCAGCTGAATCAATTCAGGCTCTGCGCCTGCGCCTCGAAAGCGGCGATCTGATTGATGGCAGCGGCAGTTATCGCCAGCACGACATTAGCGAGACTTATCTGCAGCGTATCACCAGCGACATCAAGCTGGCGCGCCCGATGAAGATTGTCGTCGATTGCGGCAATGGTGTGGCCGGTGCCTATGCGCCAGCGCTCTACCGCAGGTTGGGGTGCGAAGTAACGGAACTGTTTTGCGAGGTGGATGGGACTTTTCCCAATCATCATCCCGATCCATCGGTACCCGAGAATCTGCGTGATGTAATCCATGCGCTCAAAACTACGGGCGCTGAAATCGGACTCGCTTTCGATGGTGATGGTGATCGTCTGGGGGTGGTCGCCAAGGACGGCAGCATTATCTACGCCGACCGTCAGTTAATGCTGTTTGCCGCTGATGTATTATCCAGAAACCTTGGTGGGCAGATTATTTTCGATGTGAAATGCACCCGCAATTTGGCACCATGGATAGAGCAACATGGCGGCAAGCCAATCATGTGGAAAACCGGGCATTCGTTCATCAAGGGCAAGCTGAAAGAAACCGGTGCGCTGCTGGCAGGTGAAATGAGTGGCCACATTTTCTTCAAAGAACGCTGGTATGGATTCGATGATGGTCTCTATGCGGGAGCGCGATTGCTGGAATTACTCAGTCACCAGGTGGATATCGATGCCACGCTGCACGCCATCCCCGACGCGATCAATACTCCGGAACTGCAAATCAGACTGAAAGAGGGTGAGAATTACGCGCTCATCGCGCAATTACAAAAAACTGCCCGCTTCGATAACCCGGAACGCGTTATCACCATCGATGGATTGCGAGTGGAATATCAAGACGGTTTTGGCCTGGCGCGCTCGTCCAATACCACGCCGGTAATCGTATTGCGCTTCGAGGCTGACAATGAGGCAGCATTAAAACGCATTCAGGAAGATTTTCGTAAGGTTATCCTGCAAGCCAAGCCTGACGTGGTGTTGCCGTATTAAGAAGAGGCGGTAATGAGATTGGAAGAAAGCATGGAGACCCGGGTTTTGTTTGTCTGCATGGGCAACATCTGCCGTTCACCCACTGCGGAGGCGGTATTTCGACATCAGGTCAAGGCGGCGGGTTTTGACGAAACAATTCACATTGATTCTGCCGGTACCCATGATTACCATATTGGCGAGCCGCCGGATGAAAGGGCGCAGAATGCGGCGCAGAGGCGTGGCTATGACATGCAGGAATTACGTGCACGCCAGGTGCAGATGGGGGATTTCGAGATGTTTCATCATATTCTTGCGATGGACGAAGACAACCTTGCCCTGCTCAAGCAGCAATGCCCGCCGCAGTACCGCCATAAGCTCGGGCTGCTGATGCAGCACAGCAAAAAATTCGTTGAACGCAAAGAAGTGCCTGATCCCTATTTCGGCGGGCGTCAAGGGTTTGAGGAAGTGCTGGATATGGTGGAGGAAGCGGGGCAGGAACTGCTTGACCACATCCGTAACAAAAAATAACAGGAGATTACGGGTGGAAGAAGTAAAGTACGATCCGCCGCAGTCGAACTCATGAATGGGTGGGGGGTAGTAATCCCCACCCATTATTCTTTGTGAGCGTGACTATTTATGTGTTTCTATCTGTACCAGTGGTTCTTGTTCCACCGGCAGTGAGGATACGGGTTTTTCCCGCTGTCGTTTTGGTAGTACCGGTTGTTCCAGCGCAGTAGTCTCAATCAATTTCACTTTTTCCGGAACTGTCTCTATCATGATTAGTCCGCTTGCAGCCAGATTCAGCGGCTCGGGCGTGGATGCTGCTTGCCGAGGTACGACGGACTCGGTTGCCGGCATTGTTACTGGTGCCGCCGCTGGGATACGTTCTTCCGCAGCATTGTTTCCAGCCTGGTTGGGTTCTGTCATGACCGTGATGACGACAGGTTCTGCATCAACCGGTATTGGTTCCTGAGCCGGCTGCTCTGTAGCCAATACTGTTTTTGTTTCAATCGTCGCCTGTGCGGTATCCGGCACTACTGCCGACTCAGTTACAGCCTGGGGTGCAACGAGAGGAGTCCCGTCAACTGTCGCTTGCAGGAAAGAGGCAGGGGAGTCGAGACCTGACGGTTCATGCACTGGTGTAGGGACAACTCCCGCTATAGTGTCTGCATGGTGCGCAGTCTGGGTGGCAGCAGCTTGCTCCGCCGGATTGCCCTGAATGGCTGTTTGCTGGCTTCCTTGCTCGCCACGTCCATGGCGTTCACCCCGCTCACGCTGCCGGCCACCGCGACGTCGGCGGGAGCGCCCGCCATCTTCAGTTTGCTGCGGCTGACTTTCTGCCGCTGGTTGTCCTTCTTCCGCCGACAGTTTGGCTTCCGTCCGGACGTGTTCTTCCCGTGGTGGACGTGGTGGTTTTTTCTGGGCAGGTCGCTCACCCTTGGGTTCTTGCTCGCTGCGTGGAGGGCGTTGAGCAGTGGCCGCACGTCCCTGTATCAGGGCGCCACCGGCCTCGTTGCCGGATTCGCCGCGCTTGCCATCCCGGCCACGATCATGGCGTCCACGCGGGTGCTGTTCCCGCTGCGGTCTGGTTTTGACTTGTTTCGGCTCTTCCTTTCTTTCTTCGCTGCTCGTCTGACTGAACCAGCCGAAGAGTTTGCTCAGAAGCGAGGGCTCTTTGAGTTGGGGTTGCGGTTTTTCCTCGCGTATTGGTGCCGGCTGTGACGGCGTGATGCCTTTTACAGCCGCTTGTGGTCGTGCGGGTCTGGTTTCCTGTGCGGCGGATGGCAGAGTGATTTCTTCCACCGGTTTTTCCACCATCTGGTAACTGGTTTGTGTCTCGCCAAGCTTGATATCGTCATGCCGCAGGCGGGTAATATTATAGTTGGGCGTTTCCAGGTGAACGTTCGGAATCAAGATCACGTTCATCTTCAGACGTGCTTCGATAGCATGAATCTCCGCGCGCTTTTCGTTCAGCAAATAGGTGGCGACATCCACCGGTACCTGGACGTGCAGTGCAGCGGTGTTTTCCTTCATCGCTTCTTCCTGGATGATCCTGAGGATATGCAGCGCAGAGGAATCGGTGCCGCGGATATGGCCAGTGCCGTGGCAACGGGGACAGGAAATATAACTGCTCTCACCCAGTGAGGGGCGCAGACGTTGACGGGATAGTTCCAGCAGGCCGAAACGGGATATCTTTCCCACCTGCACCCGTGCGCGGTCATAACGCAACGCATCATGCAACCGGTTCTCCACGTCGCGTTGATTGCGAGTAACTTCCATGTCGATGAAATCGATCACTACCAGTCCGCCCAGATCGCGCAGACGCAATTGCCGTGCGATTTCGTCTGCCGCTTCCAGATTGGTGTTGAGCGCAGTCTGCTCGATATCGGAGCCACGTGTGGCACGTGCGGAGTTGACGTCAACCGACACCAGGGCCTCGGTGTGATCAATGACAATGGCACCGCCGGAAGGCAGGGTTACCTGCCGGGAATAGGCAGTTTCAATCTGGTGCTCAATCTGAAAACGCGAAAATAATGGCACATCATCACGATAGAGTTTGACGCGATTGACATTGGCGGGCATGACGTGACTCATGAACTGACAGGCCTGCTCATAAATGCTTTCGGTGTCAATCAGGATTTCGCCGATCTCCTGATGGAAGTAGTCACGGATGGCGCGTATTACCAGGCTGCTTTCCTGATAAATGAGGAAAGCGCCGTTTTGACTCTGGGAGGCGTCTTCAATGGCACGCCACAACTGCATCAAGTAGTTGAGATCCCACTGCAGTTCCTCTTCACTGCGGCCTATACCGGCGGTGCGGGCAATGATGCTCATGCCTGTGGGGACATCCAGTTGTGCCATCACATCGCGTAGTTCGGCGCGGTCTTCACCTTCAATGCGGCGCGATACGCCACCGCCGCGCGGATTGTTGGGCATCAGGACCAGGTAGCGCCCAGCCAGTGAAATGAAGGTAGTGAGCGCTGCGCCTTTGGTGCCGCGCTCATCCTTATCCACCTGGACAATAAGTTCCTGGCCTTCACGCAGCGCATCCTGAATGCGGACTTTGGCAGGGTCGGAGTTTTCCTTGAAATAAACACGGGAAATTTCTTTGAACGGCAGAAAACCATGACGCTCACCGCCGTATTCGACAAAGGCGGCTTCGAGGCTGGGCTCGAGGCGGGTAATGACTGCTTTGTAGATGTTGCTTTTGCGTTGTTCTTTGCCGGCGGATTCAATGTCAAGGTCAATCAGTTTCTGACCATCGACAATGGCGACACGGAGTTCTTCCGGCTGTGTCGCGTTAAATAACATGCGTTTCATTTTATGCCTCCCGCGCTCTGGTCACGGGCGGACAACCCACACGTGTGCAGGACAGCATCCGGCACACGAGTATGAGAATTTATTAGTCAGGCAACTTGGTCATAATGTCGGGCTGCTTGTTAATGATGACTATTCTCTGGTTTGTCACAGGGCCCTGCCTCTTTGGCAAGCAGAACCGGAAATTAAGTTTCAGCTCAGTTTCAACCGGGTTCCGACTAGGGTTTCTCGGGAAACGGGTACTATGAAAACTGAAAGCTGAAATCTACGTGTACTTTGAGCGCACAAATCAATTACTATCGCTACTTTTATTGGTGAGCGACGTTAACCGGATTTTGGGGTCGGCTCTTTTCCATATGCAGAATAAGATTCCATCAACAGTGCCATTGTGCGCACCGGATAGAGGATAGGCTCGAACTCCCAATTGGTAAGTATAAGTAAAATTAAGGATTTAGGCAAAGAGTTTCCTTTGAATGCTGTGGTCAAGGAGATTGTTGGCGAGGATAGTGACGGCCAGCGTATCGATAATTTCTTGATCAAGCGTCTCAAGGGCGTGCCGAAAAGCCATATTTACCGGCTTTTGCGTAGCGGCCAGGTACGGGTCAACAGTAAACGCATCAACGCGGACCATCATCTGCAACAAGGGGATACGGTGCGTATTCCGCCGGTGAGAATGGCGCCGGGCGAGTCGCTGGACAACAGGAAGATAACCAAATCCCGATTTATCTCGTTCGAGGTGCTGTTTCAGGACGAGTCGCTGCTGGTGATCAACAAGCCTGCCGGAGTGGCGGTACATGGCGGCAGTGGCGTGAGCTTTGGTGTCATCGAGCAACTGCGTGCTCAGCATCCTGACTGGAAATTCCTGGAACTGGTTCATCGGCTCGATAGAGAAACCTCTGGTGTTCTGTTGCTCGCCAAGAAACGTGCGGCATTGGTTGCGCTGCACCGGCAAATTCGTGAAGGACTGATGGAAAAGCGTTATCTGGTGCTGGTAAAGGGCAAGTGGTGCAATCCAAGACAAAGCGTGAAGTTGCCACTCAGCAAATATATGACGGCAGCGGGAGAACGGCGCGTGGCGGTAACTGCGGGCGAGAAAGAGGGAATGGCCGCGCATACGGTGTTCACTCTGCAGAAATGCTGGCAGGATTTCTGTCTGCTGGAAGCGGAACTGAAGACCGGGCGTACTCATCAAATCCGCGTGCATCTTGCGCATCTGGGCTTCCCCATCGCTGGCGACGACAAATATGGGGATTTCACACTCAACAAGCAGTTGGCCAAACGCGGCCGGAAATCAGGTTTGGCTCGCATGTTCCTGCATGCCCGTACCGCCGTGGTGATGCACCCTGTGAGTGGTGAGCGCTTGTGCCTGGAGGCACCGTTAGCGAATGATCTACAAACATTTCTGCACATGCTGGATGTGGAAGAGGGTCAATAATGCAGACCGCACAGTAATGTCCCGTAGATAGATTTCCGATGACCAAAAAATTTGACCTGATAGTATTTGATTGGGATGGAACACTGCTGGATTCTACCAATGTCATCGTGTCTTCAATTCAGGGTGCAGCCCGCGACATGGATCTGCCGCAGCCTTCGGTTGAAGATGCTAGCCACGTCATTGGCCTGGGGTTGAGCGAGGCTTTGGAGTATCTTTTTCCAAGTGTTTCCTCACAGCAAGTCGGATCACTGATGGATCGTTACCGGCACCATTACTCGGTGTACGGACAGAAAATTTCCCCGTTTGAGGGCATAACCGAGATTATCGAAACCCTGCATGCAGAGGACTTCTTGTTGGCAGTGGCCACTGGCAAGAGCCGCACCGAACTCAATAAAGCACTTGAATCCAGCGGATTAGGAATCTATTTTCATGCCAGCCGTTGCGCTGATGAGACCTTCTCCAAGCCCCATCCGGCAATGCTGCTGGAATTGATGGAGCAATTTGGCGTGGAAGCGGGACGTACGCTGATGATAGGTGACACCACCCACGATTTGCAAATGGCAATCAATGCCAAGGTTGCCGGGCTGGGTGTGACATACGGCGCCCATCCTAGGGAGAATCTCAGTTCTCTGGCGCCGCTTGCCTGTGTCGACAGCATCACGGAATTGGAATCATGGCTCAACAAGAACGTCTAGTTTGCGCGAGCAGCGAATTGGTGGATGGTGGCAAAGGCGTCCGTTTCAGCGTGGAGCGTCCACCTGAATCAGGAGCTGTGCCGGCATTTGTGATCCGCTATCGGGGGAAGATCTACGCCTATCTCAACCGCTGCGCCCATATCGGCGTCGAGCTGGACTGGATCGAAGGCGAATTTTTCGATGATTCGGGGTTATACTTAATTTGTTCGACTCATGGTGCGACTTACGCGCCGCACAGTGGCCTCTGCATTGGCGGTCCATGCAGAGGGAAGAGCCTGCAATGTCTGGAAATTGAAGAGCGTGACGGCAACATTTTCTTGAAGGATTGAAACAATTATGGCTGATTCAGAAAATCGCAACGATGGCTGGGAGAAGCAGGTGCTGGAGAAACTGGTGTTCTCCTCTCTGCAGGAGCAGCGCCGGGCGCGGCACTGGGGCATATTGTTTAAATCGCTCACTTTTCTCTATCTGTTTATTCTGCTATTTCTCGTATTGGGTTGGGTCGGCGGTAAAGATGGCCCCATTTCAACTAAACATACCGCTCTGGTAGAGCTGCGCGGCGTAATCTCCGCTGACAGCGTCAGCAGCGCCGACAATGTCAATGCAGGCCTGCAGGAAGCATTCAAGGACAAAAAAACGCAGGGTGTGATTCTGCGTATTAACAGCCCCGGTGGCAGTCCGGTGCAAGCCGGTTACATCAACGATGAAATCCGTCGCCTGCGCGCCGCATATCCCGAGATTCCCCTGTATGCCGTGGTCGAGGATATTTGCGCCTCGGGTGGCTATTATGTTGCTGTTGCTGCCGACAAGATTTATGTGGATAAAGCCAGCATCGTCGGTTCCATCGGCGCGCTGATGGACGGCTTTGGTTTTACGGGGACAATGGAAAAACTCGGCATCGAACGCCGGCTGCTCACGGCAGGGGAGAGCAAGGGATTTCTTGATCCCTTTTCACCGTCCAATCCGCAGCAGCAGGAATATGCCAGAGAAATGCTGGGTGACATCCATCAGCAGTTTATCCAGGTGGTGCAGCAAGGCAGGGGTAAACGTTTGCAGGATGCGCCGGAGATTTTCAGCGGGATCGTCTGGACTGGGCAGAAAAGCATAGATCTGGGGCTTGCTGATGCCATGGGTAGTGCCGAATATGTCGCGCGTGAAGTTATCAAAGCCGAGCACATCGTGGATTACACCACCCAGGAAGGTTTCGTCGAGCGCTTCGCCAAACGCTTTGGTGCAGTGACGGCAAGCGCACTGGTCAGTGCTGCAGGAGCTGGGTGGGGGGTGCGGTAATCACCCATGCAGCAGAAAAATCGTTGGTTTCTTGTTAATGTCAGGCAAGAGATGTTTCCATTCCTTCACCGTTCTGGTCGCAATGTGTTCACTGGCGAGAGTGATGTCGCTGGCGATACATAGACTGGTGTTGGCGCGGCAGGCTTGTACGAGCGTTTCAAGCAGTTTCTGGTTGCGGTAGGGGGTCTCGATGAATATCTGGGTCTGGTTGCGGGCCATTGACTCCTTTTCCAGTTCGACAATTTTCATGAGGCGTTTGTCAGGTTCTACCGGCAGATAGCCGTGGAACATGAAGCGCTGACCGTTCAAGCCGGACGCCATCAGGGCCAGCAGAATGGACGATGGTCCAACCAGCGGCACCACCCGGATGTTTCTCTGATGGGCAATTCGCACCAGTTCTGCACCGGGGTCGGCTATTGCCGGGCAGCCAGCCTCGGATAACAAACCGGTATCGTTCCCTGCCAGCAGCGGTGTGAGCAGGTTTGCAAAATCCTCGGGTCGGGTATGTTCATCCAGCACCTGCATCCTGATTTCCTGCAATGGCAGGGCGCAGCCGATTTGTTTCAGAAACTGTCTGGCGGTTTTTGGGTGCTCCACTATAAAGTGGCCAAGACCTGCGACGCATTGCCGGATTGCAGCGGGTATCACCCAGGAAATGTCGCCTGAGCCAAGCGGTGTCGGGATGAGATAGAGCGTGCCGAAACTCATACTATTTCTATGCCTTCATGTGCCAGCATTGCTACCAGTGCGATCAGCGGCAGCCCGATCAGGGCATTTGGGTCGTCACCTGTGATGCGTTCAATCAACGCAATGCCCAGCCCCTCAGATTTAGCGCTGCCTGCACAATGATATGGCTGTTCTCTGGTAAGATAATTTTCGATCTGCTGGTCGCTTAATTCACGGAATTTGACGTAAGAGGAGATGAGTTGCGTTTGCATACGGGCGCTGCGGCTGTTGAAAAGACTCAATGCAGTATGAAATGTCACTTCCTTGCCACGCAGCAAGCGCAACTGCCTTACTGCATTCTCATGGGTCAACGGTTTGCCGAGCAGAGTGTTCTCCAGCACTGCTACCTGATCGGCACCTATGATAAGTGCGTCGGGATAGATCGTAGCAATGGCACGGGCTTTACTTTCGGCCAAGCGCAGGGCGGTGGCTCCGGGCATTTCATCGGAGAGGGGGGCCTCGTCAATATCCGGGCTGCAGACTTCAAACGGAATCTGCAGACGCTGGAGCAGTTCGCGGCGATAAATGGAACCGGATCCCAGTACAAGCTGTTGAGCAAGGTGCGGTATTTGCAAGATTCACCCAAGGTAGTTTTTGACACTCGCAGGCAAAAAATATATCATGCGCGCCTTATGTCTGCACGGTTTGTCATAGATGCCCTTGATTTTGTGCGTAATGCCGGGGCACATCATGGTAAAATTACGCCCGCTGAACTTGAGCGATTGCAGGATTATCTGACCGATAGCCATGGCGGGCTCGAATATACAGTCAGCGGCGTTTTGGGTGGTGACGGCAATCCGGTTCTGCGGGTTGTCGTCAAGGGGACAGTTAACCTCCAGTGCCAGCGCTGTCTCGCTGGCCTGGCACATAAGCTGGATCTGAAGGCAGATATTTTGCTGGCGAGGGATGAGAGCGAGCTCTCCCGTTTTGATGAAGATGACTCAGTAGATGGAGTCCTGGCAGTACCTGAGATGGATGTGCTGGCGCTGATTGAAGATGAGATAATCCTGAGCTTGCCAATCTCACCCCGTCATCCGGCAGGTGAGTGTTCAATAGGCAAGCCGGCCGGAGAGGCTGCAGTGGGCAGGGAGCATCCCTTTGCCGCACTGGTGACACTGAAAAAACCGCACTGAAATTATTTAAGGAGCAAAGCACTATGGCAGTCCAACAAAATAAAAAATCCCCATCAAAACGCGGCATGCACCGCTCGCATGATTTTCTGACCAGTTCGCCGTTGGCGGTAGAACCCAGCACCGGCGAAGTGCATCTGCGTCATCATATTAGTCCCAACGGCTATTATCGGGGCAAGAAAATCATCAAGACCAAAGACGAGTAAGTCTCGCACGGCCATTCTGCGAATCCCGAAACTCAAAGTCCAAAGCCTTCAGCTTGCCCCAGCCTTAATGGCACTTAAAACGGACATTACCGTAGCAATAGACTGCATGGGTGGTGATCGCGGCCCCCATGTAACGGTTCCCTCGGCTGTCAATTATCTCCAATGCAATTCAGGAATCAATATCGTTCTGGTAGGGTTACCTGACGCTATCGAGGCGGAGTTGCGGGCCATCAAGTTTGTGCCTGATCCCCGTCTGAGGGTTCATGCCGCGAGCGAAGTAATCAGCATGGACGAATCGCCGGCTGTAGCGATGCGTGACAAGAAAGATTCCTCGATGCGGATTGCCATCGACCTGATTAAGCGTGGTGAGGCCCAAGCCTGTGTCAGTGCTGGCAATACCGGAGCATTGATAGCAATTTCCCGGTTTGTGTTGAAAACTCTGCCTGGAGTTGACCGGCCAGCGTTGGCCGTGGTGCTGCCTACCATGAAAGGGCACACTTACGTGCTGGATCTGGGCGCCAACGTGGATTGCAGTGCGGAGCAGTTGCTTCAATTCGGTGTCATGGGCGCTACGCTGGTTTCTTCTGTAGAAGGCAAGGAGCGGCCAAGTGTCGGCTTGCTGAACATAGGCGAAGAAGAAATAAAGGGTAATGAAGTGGTGAAACATGCGGCAGAACTGCTGCGCAACAGCGGACTTAATTTTTACGGTAATGTTGAGGGCAATGATATTTACAAGGGCACGACCGATGTGGTGGTGTGTGACGGTTTCGTCGGCAATGTCACCCTGAAAGCCTCGGAGGGCGTGGCACAGATGCTGGCTACCTATTTGCGTGAGGAGTTTAAGCGTAATCTTCTTACCCGACTTGCAGGGCTTATTGCTTCGCCGGTCATCAAGGCATTCAAGCGCCGGGTAGACCACCGTCGCTACAATGGGGCGAGCTTGCTGGGGCTGCGCGGTATCGTCATCAAGAGCCACGGTGCAGCTGACAGTCATGCGTTCAATTTTGCCATTGAGCGCGCGGTGAATGAAGTGCGCGGCGGAATGTTGCAACATATCAGTGAGCGTGTGGCGGGACTGCAACAGCATTCGCAGAATCCATCTGCGCATCCTCAATTATTGTCAAAAGAAGACGCAGCATGAGATATTCCAGAATCATTGGAACAGGCGGCTACTTGCCCGAGAAGGTTCTTACCAACCTTGATCTCGAGCGCATGGTGGATACCAGCGACGAATGGATACGCAGCCGCACTGGCATTACGCAGCGGCACATCGCAGCAGACCATGAACTGGCGAGTGATCTGGCGCTGCATGCCAGTCGCAAGGCAATGGAGGCGGCGGGCATAAAGGCCGAGGAGATTGACCTCATCATTGTTGCCACTACCACCCCGGACATGATTTTCCCCAGCACCGCCTGTATCTTGCAGGACAAGCTGGGTGCCGGGAACTGTCCGGCATTTGACGTGCAGGCGGTATGCAGTGGCTTTGTCTACGCGCTTGCCACCGCAGACATGTTCATCCGTGCAGGCAGATGCCGCAATGCGCTGGTGGTAGGAACCGAAGTTTATTCGCGCATACTCGACTGGAGCGACCGCAGCACTTGTGTGCTATTCGGCGACGGTGCGGGTGCAGTGGTATTGAGTCAAAGCGATCGACCAGGAATACTCTCAAGCCATCTGCATGCCGACGGCAAGCACAGTAAAATCCTTGCGGTGCCTGGGAGTATCTGTGACGGCAAGGTACAGGGTAAACCGTTCCTCATCATGGAAGGGAGCACGGTTTTCAAGTTCGCGGTAAAAGTTCTGGAGGAAGTGGTGCATGAAGCCTTGGCCGAGAACAATTTACAAGCGTCCGATATTGACTGGCTGATTCCCCATCAAGCCAATATCCGCATCATTCAATCCACCGCTAAGAAATTGGGCATGCCGATGGAAAAAGTGGTGGTCACAGTAGACAAGCATGGCAACACTTCCGCCGCTTCCATTCCCTTGGCGCTGGATGCCGCCGTACGTGACGGGCGCATTAAATCGGGTCAGCATGTGCTAATGGAGGGGGTGGGTGGCGGGTTTACCTGGGGCGCGGTGCTGCTCCGCTGGTAAGACATGAAACTCGCTTTTGTTTTCCCTGGGCAGGGCTCGCAATCAGTCGGCATGATGAAAGAATATGCCGATTTTCCGGTAATACGCGAAACTTTTGCTGAGGCCTCCGACATCCTGGGCCAGGATTTCTGGATGATGGTCAATGACGGTCCGGCGGAAGACCTCAATCTCACGCTCAATACCCAACCATTGATGCTGATGGCAGGGATTGCGGTCTATCGTGCATGGGAAGGTTTGGCTGGCACAAAACCGGTTTTCCTGGCTGGGCACAGTCTGGGGGAATACAGCGCATTGGTCGCTGCGGGGACGTTAGCTTTTTCTGATGCGCTGCTACTGGTGCGTTTCCGGGCAGAGGCAATGCAGCAGGCGGTGCCGGAGGGCACTGGCGGCATGGCGGCAATTTTGGGATTGGATGATGACGCGGTGCGAGCAGTATGTACTGAAGTCGTGAATACCTCCAATGGGGAGTCGCTGGAGCCGGCAAATTTCAACGCACCCGGTCAAGTCGTGATCGCGGGGCACAGGAATGCGGTGTTGCGCGGCATGGAGCTGGCTAAGGCAAAAGGTGCGAAACGGGCAATAATGCTGCCCATGAGCGTACCTTCACATTGCTCATTGATGCATCAAGCAGCCGAAAAAATGCAGCAGCGACTGGAACTGGTGGCGCTGCAATCACCCGCTATTCCGGTGTTGCATAATGCGGATGTACAGCCGCATGCAGATGCTGCCGCCATCAGAAATATTCTGGTACAGCAATTATGCAAACCGGTGCGATGGACTGAAACCATCCATGCCTTTGCCACCGCAGGCGTCACTCATGTAGTGGAATGTGGGCCAGGTAAAGTGCTGTCGGGGCTAAACAAACGCATAGACGGGAAGCTGCAGAGTCTGGCACTGGCAGATGGCGAGGCGCTACGGCAGGTTGTCGGCGTCCTGAGGTAGGTTGAAAATAATGCATCCTTCGTCATGATGATTATGGATATTGATCCGTGACAGGACATACGGGAGAGATAATGCTGCAAAATCAAGTGGCGCTGGTAACCGGTGCCAGTCGTGGCATTGGCCAAGCCATCGCGTTGAGCCTGGGTAAGCAGGGCGCTACTGTGGTCGGCACTGCCACCACTGAAGCTGGTGCTGAGAGTATCAGCCATTACTTGAACCATGCCGGTATCAAAGGTGCCGGCATGGTACTGAACGTCACTGATGCTGCGCAGATTGCAGGCATTCTTGCAGTGATACCTGAAAAGTTTGGTGAAATCACGATACTGATAAATAATGCCGGCATCACCTGCGATAATCTGCTGATTCGGATGAAAGATGAAGAGTGGGATGAAATCATGGAGACCGATCTCAAGTCGGTATTTCGTTTGAGCCGTGGAGTGCTGCGGGCCATGATGAAAGCTCGTTCTGGTCGCATCATCAATATTTCTTCGGTGGTGGGCGCGATAGGCAACCCCGGGCAAGCCAATTATGCCGCTGCCAAAGCAGGCATATTTGGTTTCAGTAAGTCACTGGCACGCGAAGTGGGTAGCCGGAATATCACTGTGAACTGTATTGCCCCCGGTTTTATAGAAACTGACATGACTCGTTCGCTTACCGACAAGCAGCAGCAGGACTTGATTCAGCATGTACCGCTAGGCAGGTTGGGGCGGCCTGAGGAAGTGGCCTCAGCAGTAGCGTTCCTTGCTTCGCCAGCTGCTGCATACATCACTGGTGCGACACTGCATGTGAATGGTGGCATGCATATGGATTGACCGGGAGCGTTGCAACATGGAGATGTGCATCAACGTACGACAGCTATTTGTTACATTTGAATTTTGTAAAATTGCAAAATGATGTCGATTTGTACCGTTTTGCTCCAACTGGCTCAAATTAACACGTATCCGCGATTGTTTTCTAATCTGGATAGAGAGTGTTCTGGTATTGCAAATACCGAAAATTTGCTAGAATAGCGACGGTTTTTCTTATCTGAGAAGAGGGGTATCTGATGGAAAATGTGGAACA
>JAPLQS010000030.1 GCA_026399575.1 Nitrosospira sp.
ATGATAGATACTGTCTTGAAGGCTGGCTTGAAATGATGCTAGCACGCATTTTTCGTTTAATGCCTGAATTGGAGCGTCACGCGTGCACGAATGGATTAAGCACAAGTTTTTATTAGGTCGTGAAAGGCCCGGTAAGTTCACTGCACCTGTTTCTAATTGGTAAACCGTATCTGGGTAAAGTAGGTTCGTTGCGGCATGGGGTGGTACATCCAGTACTTTTCGTTGTTGATGTTGTCGATGCCGCCGATGATGGTCACATGCTTGTTGACCCGGTAATTTGCGCGTACATCAACCACGGTGTAGCTGGTAAGCCCGGTATAGGAGGCGCCATTGAGGTCGGTGTTATCCAGTCTGCCGAACTGACTGCTGCTGTAACGGAGCATGGTCGTGGCAGTAAACTTATCAGTGGCACGGTAAGAAACCACCACGTTGGAGCGCCACTCTGGAACCCGGGGTTGACGTTTGCCGGTCGTATTGACGTCAGAAGACGATGCTGCGTCTGCGACAGCATTCTGCTCGATTTTCGAGTCGGCCCAGGTGGCATTACCCATGAAATCCAGCCCTCTTATGCCAAAATCGCTTTTCTCTACGGAAGCCTCGACGCCATAAGTATTGACTTGGCCAACATTGGAAATAAAGGTTGATTGTGAAGTGACACCGGTAAGTGTATTCGTGATCAATCCGGTCTGGGAGAAAATGGCATCCTTCACCCGTTCCTGGAACAGACTGAGACGCAGCCTGCCCTTATCCGGGAAATATTCGCCAGAAAGTTCCGAAGAGACGGCATCTTCCGGCCGGAGGTTAGGGTTGCCATTGACTGCTATGGCGGTGGCGCCGCTCCCCACCGTCGTCGTTTGAAATAATTCTGCCGCCGTGGGGTAGCGGTAAGCCTGACCGATGGCTGCACCAAATTTCACGCGTTCAATCGGACTCCAGGTGAGCTTGCCCTTGGGGGAAAAATTAAACGCGCTTTTGTTAGCCTGGTTAACCGTTTGGAGTCCAGAGCCGACAGTGGTGGTGTTGATCCCGTCGTAAGCGTGCCAGTTTTCAAAGCGGCCACCGAAGGTAAAGTTCCAGTTTTGATTGAAATCCCAGGCGTCCTGCAGCCAGTAGCCTTCGGTGCGGGTTTTTCCCAGCGAGTTTGAAAAGATGCCGGTAGCGCTACCGCTTAGCCAGTTACTGGCGGTGTATACCGGATTTTTCAGAGTGTACTGGCTATGGTGAGCGCCAAAGCTGATCTCGTGGTAACCCAGCCCGAGCAGATTGACGCCGGGCCGCCAGATACCTCTGGCATCGAATGTATACCAGCCGGAACCGGCCAAGCTGGTTTGTTTGCCAGCGCCACCGGTGGCCGCAAGCAGCGGATTAACCGTTGGTGCGCGCACGCTATCCCTGCTTAAATCGACCAGGCTACCCACCAGCTCCCAGTCAAACTTGCCGCCGGTGTTGGATCTGAGATTCAGGCCGTGTGACCAGGTCGTTTGATCAACATTATTGCCGGCGAAAGTGGGGGCGTTGGCGGCGGACAGATTGTATAGCTTGCCACCGATATTAACGTTGCCACTTTCTACTATATTGCCCGCTGCATCCCTCAGATAACTCTGCGTCTTGGCGCTGGCGTTGTTCTGCCACATCCCTAACGTGTAGGCGAGTCGGATGGTCGGTGTGAAATCGTACGCCAGCTTCCACTTGAAGTTGTCCTGCACCGTATGATTGATGTTGCCGGCGCCCAGTACTTGGGTAGGGATGCCGGTGGGGGTTGCGGCGGAGTAAGCGCCCGTCACCGGCGTACCAATGGCGGAATCTGCAGTTGGCACATTGGCCACCGCAAAGGTTATGGGTTGACTATGGGCATCGAGATGGCTGTAATCAAAGCGCATCGACAGATCCTTATACTTGTGGCCAATGTACCCCGAGTAGCGTTGGTTATGATAAGTATCTTTGGTACCATAAAGATTAAAAGTCTGAAAAGAATGCTGTACGTCTGCACCCACTTCGAATTTTTCCGGCATGCGCGTGGTGATGTTGATTACGCCACCCATGGAGTTGCCGGGATAAGCGGCTGAAAAGGGCCCATACATGATATCGATGCGCTCAATTTCTCCGGGCGCTACGGTATTCCAGCGCGGCGAACCCGTGTTTGAATTGTTGTTGCCGAGCAGGGAAGACAGCAGGATACCGTCGGCGTAAATCAGGCTGCGCGCGCTGGCAGACGTACCAGAGGTGCGCGTTCCTACCGGGGCGTTAGTATCGCCAATATAGCGGTTGCGCACTTGCACGGATGGCATGTATTTGATGGCATCCTCGGCTTGCATCATATTGACTGTGGTGTCTATTTTTTCCTTGGTGATACTCTCGATCGTCTGCGGCAGGCGGTATCTTTCCTTATCGGTTTGCCTGGCGAGTGGCGTGACTTTTCCTGGTATCGTCAATTCCGGCAGTGCCACCACGGGGCTGTCAGCGGGTGTTTGTTTCCCGGCGGGAACGGGCTTCGCATCGGGTTTAACGGCAGTTGCCGGCGCGGGGGTGCCAACGGCCGGTCTGTTAACTGCCGGTCGTGTGGCACTGGTTTTGTCTTTTTCCGGATCATCGGTTGCTCCGGCAGCCGGTATCCAGACAGACGATGCGCACAGCAGGCCCGCCACAGCGAGCGCAATGGGCTTTGGTTTTGTATTCAATTCCTTCATGGAATAATTCCTCATTCGCGTAACAATTATTGGGACGTGAGATTAATTTAATTTAGGCAGCTTGGGAATGCGGCAAATTGCCGCGCGACAATTTGCCACAGTTCGCTAACTATGCTGCATTCACACAGGGATCTCTTGCAGGTGGCATGTCGTTTGGCCGACTTCTTGGGAGAGGCGCGGTCTGGTATTGTTTTTTGGGGTAGGGCGTGTACAATTTTGATTATCTTGGATGGTCGAACAATTCCACCAGGGTGATACAACTGCTGCAACAGGGAAACTAGGGTTCCGGCTGCCTTAACTGGGAGCGTCTGGTCCGAGAGTTTCCGGTCTCGTCATGACGAGGCTCCACGGAGGGATAAAAGCCCGGGAGATAATGTACAGGTAATACATTGCCTTCCCGGAATTTAACCCACTGAATAAAGGAGTTCGTCATGTACCTCCACTCCATATTTCTTTCCCCGCCCGTAGCGGATCAGGCTGACTTGCTGCCAGGCTAGAGCGGAACGTCATGTCAACCAGACAGAGCCAGGACTCCTCTTCCCCTGCCAGCGCCACGACTGCTGGCGATAAGCTCGACCGTAGTCTGAGCGCCTGGAATAGTTTTACGCTTGGCTTTGCCGTCGTTTCGCCAGTGGTGGGGCTCTACGCCATCATGGGTGTACAGACAGTGGTGACGGGGGGCGGCTGGTTTTCCGCGCTGGCCATTTGTCTGGTGATGCAGTTGCTGGTGGCAACTGTCTACGCTGAACTGTCGTCGCAATTTCCGATTGCGGGCGGAGCCTATAAGTGGGCACGGCAACTCGGCGGGGCTGTTGCCGGTCAGTATGCCGGAGTCATCTATGTCAGTTCTGCCATCGCCATGCTGACCACCACTGCCTACACCGGCGGTATCTGGCTGGCTACTTTCTTCGGCGCGATGGGTGGGGGAGGCGGCATGATGGTGCTGTGGGGCGCGGTCTTCCTGCTGCTGTGTACGTTGCTCAACCTGGCTCATGTCAATGTCTTCAAGCTGGTCATCACCCTGGGTGTTTACGCCGAAGTGATAGGGTCGCTCGGCGTGGCACTGCTGCTGTTTTTCTTTTTCCGGCAGCATTCATTCTCCGAATTGTTCCAGCATCTGGGCACGGGGACAGCGCCCAGCGAGACCGCCGCTTTTCTGGCGGCGCTTGCTATTGCGGGCTGGGCCTTCATCGGTTTTGATGCCTGCTCCACCACCGCCGAAGAAACCTGTCAGCCCCGGCGCATGGTACCGCGCGCGATCTTTTTTTCGCTGTGCACTGTGGGGGTAGTGGTGCTGTTTAATTCCGCCGCACTGACGCTGGCCTTTGACCATGACACCCTGGTGAAAACCAGCGCCACATTCGATCCAATCACGCCGTTGATCGCCGACAGCATAGGACCCTGGTTTGAGAAACCCTTTCTGGCGATCGTCACGATCGCTTTTCTTGCTTGTGGGGCGTCAGTGGTCAAGTACGTTTCGCGCATCGTCTACTCGATGGCGCGCGAAGGCAACATGCCGGTTGCACTAAGCCGGGTGACAGCTGCCAAAGTTCCACGTAATGCGGTCGTTTGCACCGTGCTGCTGGCAGGACTCGGGTTGCTGTTCGGGTTGAATGATGGCGCAGTTGCCACGGTGATTGCCTTCGGCACAGGCGGGCTGTACGCCATGTTCGCCATGACTACCGGGGTGGGGTTGTATACCCGCCTCACGGGCCGCTGGAACCCGGCGCTGGGCGAATTGAAGCTAGGTGTCTGGGGACTGGTGATCAATGTGCTGGCTTTTCTCTGGTCAGTATTTGAGTTCGTCAACATCGCATGGCCGCGTGCCTACGCCGCTTCACCCAATGCGCCGTGGTGGCAGTTGTGGGCGGTACCTTTGGTATTGGGCAGCATTCTTGGAGTGACCACATTGTATGTCCTGATCAATGGCCATCCTTATTTTGCCGGCAGGAAGAAGGGCAAGACATGTTCGAAAAAATACTGATTGCCAATCGCGGCGCCATTGCCTGCCGCATCATTCGCACCTTGCGCCGTATGGGTGTGAGAAGTGTGGCGGTTTACACCGATGCTGATGCACTGTCACGGCATGTGATGGAAGCCGACGAAGCATGTTGCATCGGTAGCGGAGCTGCGGCGGAGAGTTATCTTCATGCTGACAAGATCCTGCAAGTCGCAAGGCAAAGCGGTGTCCAAGCCATTCATCCGGGCTATGGTTTCCTCAGTGAAAAAGCGGATTTTGCCGAGCAATGTGCCGCCCGAGGCATTTGTTTCATCGGCCCCAGTCCGCAGCAGATGCGCGCCTTCGGCCTGAAGCACACGGCACGTGCACTGGCCTTGCAGAATCAGGTGCCGCTGCTGCCGGGAACTGGCTTGCTGGACAACATAGATCAGGCATTGCACGCAGCCGCACAGATCGGCTATCCGCTCATGCTGAAAAGTACTGCCGGCGGCGGTGGCATCGGCATGCGTTTGTGCTGGAACAAGGATGAACTGAGCGGCGCTTACGAAGCGGTGAAATACCTGGCGCAGAACAACTTCCAGGATGCCGGCCTGTTTCTGGAAAAATATGTCGAGAATGCCCGCCACATCGAGGTGCAGATTTTCGGCGACGGCAAAGGCGGAGTGATAGCGCTGGGCGAGCGCGACTGTTCGGTACAGCGGCGCAACCAGAAAGTGATAGAAGAAACGCCCGCGCCCAATCTTGCCCCGCACGTGCGCCAGGCGCTGCTGGATACCGCTGTGCGCCTGGGCCAGGCGGTCAACTACCAGTCGGCCGGCACGGTGGAATACATTTTCGATGCATCTAGTGGCGAGTTCTATTTCCTCGAAGTGAATACGCGCCTGCAAGTCGAGCATGGTGTGACCGAAGAGGTGACCGGCATCGATCTGGTGGAGTGGATGGTGCGGCAAGCGGCCGGAGATCTGCCGCCACTGGATTCATTCGACATCAAACCGTGCGGTACTGCCATCCAGGTGCGCGTGTATGCCGAGAATCCGGCCAAAGATTTTCAACCTTGCTGCGGGATGCTCACTGCCGTGGAATTTCCATCCGCGGTGCGCGTCGAAACATGGGTGGAGCGCGGCATCGAAGTATCGCCGTTCTATGATCCGCTGCTGGCCAAGATCATTGTGCATGCAGCAGAGCGTGAACAGGTCATCACCAACCTGTTGGCCGCACTTGATGCGACCGCGCTGCATGGCATCGAAACCAATCTGGATTATCTCAAACAGGTTTTGCACAGTACGCTGTTCCGCTATGGTCAGCACACCACTAGTTTTCTGAACGGTTTCCATTACTTTGCACATACCATTGAGGTGCTCGACCCCGGTGTGCAGACCACGCTGCAGGATTATCCGGGACGACTCGGCTATTGGCATGTCGGTGTGCCGCCATCAGGGCCGATGGATAGTCTGGCATTCCGTCTGGCCAATCGTCTGGTTAGCAACACACAAGACCAGGCTGGACTCGAGATTACCTTTGTCGGTCCGACCCTGCGTTTCAACTGCGACAGCGTGATTGCCGTGACTGGTGCCCCTATCGAGGTGCGTCTGGATGGTGAGTCGTTGGCGCAATGGCAGTCGCACGCGGTCAAGGCAGGGGCGTTGCTGCAGTTCGGGAAAGTCAGGAGTTGTGGTTGCCGTGCTTATCTGGCGGTGCAGGGTGGTTTCCAGGTACCCGCTTATCTTGGCAGCAAAGCCACTTTCACGCTGGGTCAGTTCGGTGGGCATGCCGGGCGCGCTTTGCGTAGCGGGGATGTACTGCACATCGCCGCGGCGCGCAGTCATGCCCGTCGCACCCTGCCGCAGGAACTGATTCCGCACTACACCGATAGCTGGGAAATCGGCGTGCTGTACGGCCCGCAGGGGGCGCCGGATTTTTTCACCGAAACGGATATCCGGAATTTTTTTGCGGCCAACTGGAAGGTGCACCACAATTCCAATCGCACCGGGGTGCGTTTGCTCGGCCCGAAACCGGTATGGGCGCGCAGCGATGGCGGCGAAGCGGGATTGCATCCATCCAACATCCACGACAATGCGTATGCCATCGGTGCGGTGGATTTCACTGGCGACATGCCCGTGATACTGGGGCCGGACGGGCCCAGTCTGGGCGGCTTCGTCTGCCCAGTCACCATTGTTGCTGCTGAATTATGGAAGACGGGGCAGCTCAAGCCGGGCGACAGCGTACGTTTCCGCTGGATGACAATGAAGCAGGCGCTGGCGCTGGAGAAATTGCAGGACGTGACCATCCGGCATCTGCGGCTGCCAAAAGTCATTCCGGTGCTGCCCAGGGCAAGCACAATGGGCAGCCCCATTCTGCACCGCATTCCAGCAAGCTCCCGGCAGGTGCAGGTGGAGTATCGCCAGTCTGGTGACAAGAATCTGCTGGTCGAATATGGTCCGCCGGTGCTTGATCTCAACCTGCGCTTGCGCGTACACGCGCTGATGGAACGGGTGCAGCAAACCATTGATGCGGGCCGCTTGCAGGGAATCGTGGATCTGACACCGGGCATCCGATCGCTGCAGGTCCATTTCGACTCACGCGTACTGTCGCGCAGCAAATTGCTGGGCATACTCATTGCTGCAGAGAAGAAATTGCCTGCCATCGAGGATATGGAAGTGCCGACGCGCATCGTGCACCTGCCGTTGTCGTGGGACGATGCGGCGACGCGGCTGGCGATCGAGAAATACATGCAGTCGGTGCGCAGCGATGCGCCATGGTGTCCGAGTAATATCGAGTTTATCCGCCGCATCAACGGGCTGGGCAGCATTGAGGAGGTGCAGCGTTTTCTGTTCGAGGCGAGCTATCTGGTACTGGGGTTGGGCGATGTGTATCTGGGTGCGCCGGTGGCGACTCCGCTGGACCCTCGTCATCGTCTGGTCACTACTAAGTACAACCCGGCACGTACCTGGACGCCGGAGAACGCGGTCGGCATAGGCGGGGCTTACTTGTGCGTGTACGGCATGGAAGGCCCCGGCGGCTACCAGTTCGTCGGCCGTACTGTGCAGATGTGGAATCGTTATCGCGAGACTGGCGATTTCCAGCATGGCAAGCCTTGGCTGTTGCGTTTTTTCGATCAGCTCCGCTTCTATCCGGTGAGCGAAAGCGAGCTGCTTGAACTACGCAAGGATTTTGTCGCCGGGCGCTTCAAGCTGCGCGTGGAGGAAACCACTTTCAGTTTAAAGCAGTACAGCGATTTCCTGCGACAGAATGCGGCGGCAATCAGTGCTTTCAAAGCCGGACAGCAGGCCGCATTTGAAGCCGAGCGCGAACGCTGGAAGAACAGTGGTCAGGCAGAATACGTGAACGAAGCTACGCTCGGTGAGGCGGATGCGCAGAGCGAGCTGGATCTGCCGCAGGGCGCGTGTGTCATCAGTGCGCACGTGACCGGCAGGGTGTGGAAGCTGCTGGTCAAGCAAGGGCAGCACGTCATGGCAGGGGATCCGTTGCTGCTGGTCGAATCGATGAAAATGGAAATCGTGCTGGATGCACTGGGCAGCGGCACGGTGCGGCAGCTATTTTGCAAGGAAGGCGAGCATGTATCCGCCGGGCAGATGCTGCTCGTGATAGAGGAAGATTGAATGGAAGCCGGTTGCAACCCCTGTGTAAAAATGCGACGGGGATATTCTTTGCCAGCATTTCTTGCAAGTTGACAGAGCGGCATCGGCGCGCCTGTTCATGAAACCGGGCTTCGCTCGGAACCCAAGGTTGTGTATTATCCGATAGTTGGATTGAAAATCATGTTCCTGGAGAGCGCTCTGCAAACAGAAAATCAGCGTTTACGTGACCAACTGCAAGAATTGCTTGCCGAAGCGCGCTTGAACGAACAAAAAATGCACCGCTTTGATCAGCTTGAGCGGCGCTTGATCGGCACGCGCTCGCTGGCGGAATTGATCCAGATACTGCTGTGTGATTTCAAGACTGCTTTTGACCATGATGCTGTGACCCTGACGCTCATCGACACGGAATACGAAATCGCACGTATCCTGGAGGAGGAAAAGGGAGGGGATGCAAAAATGGCTGGGCTGATTCTGCTGGAAAGTCCAGTTGTGCTGACAGATCTGTATGGTGACAACCTCCGGCCTTTCCTCGGAGCTTTCGATGCGGCGCGGCACAGTGCCATACTTGATCTGTCGTCCTGCGAATGTGTATCGGTTGCATTCCTGCCGCTGCTGAGCCAGGGTGAGCTGATAGGCAGTCTCAATATAGGTAGTTGCAAAGTGGAACGCTTTGCCACCGGCAGTGGTACCGACTTCCTTGAACGACTGGCAGCCATTTTTGCGATCTGTCTGGAGAACGCTCTCAATCATGAGCGACTCAAACTGATGGGGTTGACCGACCCGCTTACTGGTGTCAACAACCGTCGCTATTTCGAGAGTCGTTGTCTGGAGGAAATTACTCATGCGCAACGCCATGGTCTGCCGCTTGCTTGCATGTTTCTCGATGTAGACAAGTTCAAGCGTATAAACGACACCTTTGGCCATCAGGCGGGGGATGAAGTGCTGCGCAATGTCGCCAGGCTGATTAAGGCACAGCTTCGGGCTGGCGATGTCATGGCGCGCTACGGCGGTGAGGAATTCGTCGTTCTGCTACCGCAGGCCGCCATTCCCCCAGCTTGCGATATCGCTGAACGGATTCGGGCCGCCATGTCGTCTTATTCCTTCCAGTCACTTTCTGGCGAGAGTATCCGGGTCACGATTTCTATCGGCGTTTCCATGTTGATTGCAGACTCGGCAGAAAGAGATATCAGTACGCTGGCCGAGAAATTTATTGGTTCAGCCGATGCAGCGCTGCATCAGGCCAAGAGAGATGGGCGAGATAGGGTGGTTTGCAAAGTGGATTGATCCACAGCGCAATGCCTGCTCAAGCAACTTCCCTCACCGCAGCAGCGTGCCGAATTGCGGATCGGTGACGACCTTCTTTATCAAGTCTTGAACGGCGGGGGTCAGCGCCCGGGCAGTCCGGTCGCAGGCAACATTTCTATCGAGGCTGCTCTCGAACTCGTAGCGGTTCTCTACTCGCATCGATTTTCCATTGCCGGAGTTAAGCGACAGAGACAGATCCCACCACCCGCTCGCGAGCAGTCCCCCGTGACCGGATGAAAAATTGATCTCTGTAAGGCTGCCGATGAGTGATACGCCATTGTCCGAGTAGATGTTGGCAAGCTTCAATTCATCGTTGAATGCTTTCTGGACAAACTGCGCAATGCTCATGCCGTCGGGCCCCAGTATTTTTCCTGTGATCAGTCGACAGCTTGCGCGGTAGTTGACGGGCGTCAACATGGTGGCAACCTTGACCTGGCTTCCGGCATATTTTTTCAGCGCCTGATGGTTGTCAACCAGGATTGAGTACCGCCCTGGAGTGATAGTTACGCAACCGGCAAGCAGGGCAATGCCAATTAATGCAATGATTCTTCTCATGGGTGATTTGTTTTGTGCAGTAAATGCGGCAGTGTCATAGTGATGCCCGACGTCCTTTGTCCAGAGTCCGGCATGGCAGATCGCCTACAAGGTGCCGTCCCATAGAGGTTCACACGATGGAAAGAACCGCCTGGACATGCTTCAATCATACGGACCCCAGATACTTTCTTAACTATTTGATGGCAGGTAGACTATCCAAATTCTTCCAGACATACAAGGCTGATCATGTGGATAGTCAGAACCGGGTGCCTTAACCAGGGTATCGATTGGCGGCGGCCATCCTGATGGAACGGCCCGTCTGAAATTATGCACCGTTATTGCAAGCTGATGTGCTGATCAATGTTGATCTGATTCAATGTCAATTAGTTGTGTTGTGAGCGTGATACTTGCTCGAAGGAGTCTGCCATGTCACCAGAAGAGGATCTGTTTCCGCATCAGGATATATTGGCCCAGTTGCACGAAAGCCTGCCATTGTCCGATAAGCTGCGGTTTCTGCACCAGGTGATCCGCGAGGATTTCCCCTTTATCGATCGCCTGTCCATCGCTCTTTTTGACGAAAAGACCAGTATGCTCAAAACTTATACCCACAGCACCGAAGGTGCCAGTCCTTTGGCTGCGTATGAGGCACCGCTCGGGGCTGCTTCGTCATTGCGCGAGATCATGCAGCGCCGCCGCCCACGTGTGGTGCAGGATCTGACCATCTTTTCCCATGGCACCCAGGAGCACACCAAACGGCTGGCGAGCACGGGTTATCAGGCCAGCTATACCATGCCGCTCTACCAGAGCGACACTTTCATCGGCTTCCTGTTTTTCAATTCTTTCAAACCCCACCCATTCGTGCCGGAGGTGCTGCGCCAAATCGATATCTACGGCCATCTCATCGCCCTGATGGTCATCAATGAGCTGACTGCTATCCGTACCTTGCTGGCTGCGGTGCAGGCGGCGCGCAGCATGACCCACTATCGTGATGTCGAAACCGGTTCGCACATCGACCGCACCGCCCACTATGCCCGGCTCATCGCACGTGAACTGGCGCCACGCTATAATCTCAGCGACGAACAGATCGAGCACATTTTCCTGTTCTCGCCGCTGCATGACATCGGCAAGATCGGCATTCCGGACAGCGTTCTGCGCAAACCCGGCAAGCTTGATGAGGCGGAGTTCAAGGTAATGATGACTCACCCGCAAAAAGGCCGCGAGATCATCGACGTCATCCTGGAGGATTTCAGCCTGGGCACATTCGGCCATGTCGGCATCATGCGCAACATCGCCGAATACCATCATGAAGCCATTGATGGCAGCGGCTATCCCAAAGGTTTAAAGGGAGATGAGATTCCCATCGAAGCGCGTATCAGTGCCGTGGCAGACATATTCGACGCGCTTACCTCGCGCCGCACCTACAAAGCGCCCTGGAGCAACGATGACGCTTTTGCCATGCTGCGGCGTCTGGCTGATACCAAGCTCGACCGTGACTGCGTCGATGCCATGCTCAAAAATATCGACAAGGTAGAGGAGATCCAGCTGCGCTTCCGCGACGCAGGGGTGGTTTAAACCGAAGTACGGTATATCCTTGATCTGTCCAGCTCCAGGCGGACCACCATCCTCTGTCCGCTAAACTGTCCTGATTGGCCGTGTTCCGGAACGGAGTAAGCATTCCATCTGTCACCAGTGGTAATATGCGCAATGACTTGCCCCGCCTTTTTTGGAGCGATGGGCGCATCAGTCTTTATCTTGCAGATTCATCATGGATGCAAGCTGTTAAGGATTAAATTATTTTGAAATCATTGGTTACTGGGGCAAACGGTTTTGTCGGCTCGGCGGTCGTGCGCTGTCTGCTGGCTGCCGGTCATGAAGTGCGCTGTCTGGTCAGGTCGGGTAGCGACCGGCGCAATCTTGATAAATTGAATGTTGAAATTTCGGAAGGCGACCTGCGTGATACTGCATCTTTGCAGCGTGCGGTTGCCGGTTGTGATGGCCTGTTCCATGTCGCGGCAGATTATCGGCTCTGGGTGCCGGACCCGGAGACCATGTATGACATCAATGTCAGGGGAACCCAGGCATTGATCCTTGCTGCCGCCGAAGTCGGCATGGAACGCATGGTATACACCAGCAGCGTGGCAACATTGGGGCTGAATTCTGACAATACTCCGGCCAATGAAGAGACACCTTCCAGTCTTGCCGCCATGACCGGGCACTATAAGCGTTCCAAATTCCTGGCAGAGCAGACTGTGCAGCAGCTCACCGACGAGCATAAGCTGCCGCTGGTCATTGTCAATCCTTCTACTCCGATAGGGCCGTGTGATATCAGGCCCACCCCCACCGGACGCATGGTGCTGGATACGTTATGCGGACGAATGCCGGCCTACATGAATACCGGCTTGAACGTCGCGCATGTGGATGATATTGCGCAGGGTCACCTGCTGGCATATGCCCACGGCAAAGCAGGAGAACGTTATCTGTTAGGTGGCGAAAACATGACTTTATTGCAAATATTGCAGACCATCGATGAGATCAGCGGCAAGCAGATAAAGCGCATGAATCTCTCAGCCAATCTCATGTTACCCATAGCCTGGATGATGGAAAAATCTGCAATGATCACAGATATCGAGCCGCGTGCGACCGTGGACAGCGTGCGCATGGCGAAGAAAATGATGTTTTTTTCCAGCGACAAGGCCACGCGCGAGCTGGGCTATCGCTACCGGCCTGCAGCGGAGGCGCTCAGGGATGCAATGTCCTGGTTTCAGGATAATGGCTACTGTAGCGGGGTTCCAGTTCGTTCGCTGCAACGGGCATAACGGCTTCCTGATCACCGCAGTTTCAAATAATCCTCGTCGGTGATCTTGGTCCAGACCCGGGCCTTGGCGAGGAATGCTTTCTGGCTTTCGATCACTTCCTTCGCTTCCGGCGACTTGGCGGCAAACTCGGTGAGCAGTTCATCGTTGGCTTTTCTGAACGCATCCAGCACCTCCTTGGGGAAAGTACGGATTTTGACCGTACCCTCTTTCTGCATTTTCTCCCACGCCAGCGTATTGCGGTAAAAAGACTCTGACAGCATATCAAGGGATGTTTCTTTCGCCGCTACCGCGATGATGGCTTTAAGATCTTCCGGCAGGGCATCAAACTTTTTCTTGTTGACGAATACATGCAATTCCGCGCCCGGCTCATGCCAGCCGGTGTAGTAGTAAGGTGCGATTTTATGGAATCCCATTTTCTCGTCGTTGGCCGGGCCGATCCACTCTACCGCATCGATCGTGCCGCGCTCCAGCGCGGTGTAAAGTTCGCCAGGTGGAATACTTGTGGGTTTCATGCCGACTTTTTCCACCACTTCCCCGGCATGGCCGGGAATGCGCATCTTCAAGCCATTCAGGTCTTTCAGTGAATTGATTTCCTTCCTGAACCAGCCACCCATCTGAATATGGGTATTCCCGCCGGGGAACGCGACGATGTTGTGCTTGGCGTAAACCTTGTTCAGCAAAGCCATGCCACCGCCATAGTAATACCAGGCATTCATCTCGGTCGGGGTCATGCCGAACGGCGTGGCAGTAAAGAAAGTCGCAGCCGGGTCTTTGCCCTTGTAATAGTAGGAGGAGGTGTGCCCCATTTCATAGGAGCCGGAACGCACCATGTCGAAAATGCCCAGAGGTGCTTTATGTTTGCCGGGGGCATCGATGGTGATGCTCATGCGTCCGGCCGACATTCTTTTTACATTATCGGCAAAACGCTGGGCAGCATTGTGCAGCATCGGCGTACCTTCTGGCCATGACATCGCAAGTCGCCACTTGTACACGGGTTGGGCAGAGGCAGTCTGCGTTGCCAGTGGCAAAACGAGCGCGATGATAGCGATCAATGCGGGTAACAATTTCATTGTTCTCTCCTTAGTTCTTATTTGATTCCCTGCAGATACTCACCCAAACAGTGAAATCATGCCAGGAAAAGCCATTATCAAAGCCAGCACCGATAGCTGAAGAAAAATGAACGGGATCACGCCGCGATAGATGTCCGTTGTGTTGACCGTAGCTGGTGCCACCCCACGCAGATAGAATAGCGCAAAGCCGAACGGCGGCGTAAGAAAGGAAGTCTGCAGGTTGAGCGCAATCAGGATGCCGAACCAGAGCGGGTCTATGCCGAGTGTAACCAGTATCGGCGCGATCATGGGCACGAAGATATAGGCAATTTCGACAAAATCGAGGAAAAAGCCCAGCAGGAATATCGCCAGCATGGAAAGGACAATGAAGCCCCACTTGCCCCCCGGCAGTTGCTGCATGATCTGTTCCACTGCTTCATCGCCACCAGTGTAGGTAAACACCATCGAGAAAAAAGTTGCTCCCGCGAGAATGGTGAATACCATGGCGCTGATCTTGGTGGTTTCCATCGCCACCTGGTGCAGCATGGGAAATCTGAAATTTCCACCAGCCAGCGCCAGCGCTACGGCCCCCACCGCACCCATCGCGGCAGACTCGGTCGGCGTGGCGATGCCGGCGAACACCGTTCCCAGCACAATCATCACCAGGGCGAGCGCGGGTACGATGGCCTTGAATGCTGTCCAATATTGTATTGCGAGCGGCGCATTGTTGCTGGGCATGGCGGGCGCAGCATCTTTCCTGGCAAATGCGAGGATGAGAACGTAAATGATATAAAACGCTACCAGTAGCAGTCCCGGAATCAGCGCAGCCCGATACAAATCGCCTACCGGTTGCTGCAGCACATCGCCCAGGATGATGAGGATGATGGAAGGCGGGATGATTTGCCCGAGCGTGCCCGAGGCGCAAATCACGCCGCTGGCCAAGCGTTTGTCGTAATTGTATTTCAGCATTACCGGCAGCGCGATCAACCCCATCGTCACGACTGATGCGCCGACCACGCCGGTGGATGCTGCCAGTACCATGCCCACCAGCACGGTGGATGCTGCCAGTCCGCCGCGCACGCGACCAAACAGCGAGCCCATTGATTCCAGCATTCTTTCCGCGATACCCGATCTTTCCAGTACCAGTCCCATGAAAATGAACAGCGGCACTGCCATCAGGGTGACGTTGGTCATGATCGAATGCATGCGCTCTGCCACCAGCTGGAACAGTTGCAGGCCTTCTGCATACAGTCCGAAAATCAGCGCCACACCGCCGAAAGTGAACGCTACCGGGAAACCCAGTGCCAGCAGCACCAGGCAGACAAGGAACATGGCGAGGCCGATCATACTTCTTCCCGATGGGTGTAGCCGGGCCCGGCAGCGGTATCTCCGCGCAACAGACGCACATTGCGCGAAATCACCGCCAGGGATTGCACCAGCACCAGCAGATAGCCAAGCGGCAGCAGTGCCTTGAAGGCAAAGCGATAAGGCAGCCCGCCCGGATCGGCGGACACTTCCTGTATCTGGTAGGAATAGGTAACGAAATCGTAGGAGCTGTACAGGATCAGCGTACACATGGGGATGACAAACAGCAGTGTGCCGAGAATATCCACCACGGCTTTTGTACGTGGATTCATGCGCCCATAAAATACATCCACCCGCACGTTGGCATTCTCGCGCATGGTGTAGGCCGCACCCAGCAGAAACGTGGCAGCAAACAAATGCCACTCCAGTTCCTGCATGGCGATGGAACCGGATGCAAAAACGTAGCGCGCCACCACGTCGATGAACACCACGCCGATCATGGTCACGCACAGCCAGCCAGCCAGCCAGCCGAATACTCCTGACAGCCGGTTGATGGCTTGCTCAAATTTGTGCAGGAAATTCATCTGGAGTTTTGGCTATGGAGGCAAACCAAACGATACGGTCTACTGGGAATCGGTGCGCGCTATCTCATGCTCTGCAGCTATGCGCGCGAGGCCTTAGCCACCCGCCACCGTCATTCGGTCTATCAACAAGGAACCGCATTGTTTGGACCCCCGCACCAGCGTGTCGCTACCCACCGCGGAGATGCCGAGCAGCATATCCTTCAGGTTGCCGGCGATGGTGACTTCCTCGACTGCATGGCGGATTTCTCCGCCTTCCACCCAGTAGCCTGCCGCACCCCTGGAATAGTCTCCCGTGACGGAATTCACCCCATGACCCAGCAACTCGGTCACCAGCAATCCCTTGCCCATTTTCCTGAGCAGTGCGGAAAATTCCAGTGGCGCACTGTTATCCAGAATCAGGTTGTGGTTGCCGCCGGCGTTTCCGGTAGTGCGCAGCCCCAGCTTGCGCGCAGAATAACTGCCGAGGAAATAGCCCTGTACCACGCCATTTTCGACTACTTTGCGCTCAGTCGTGGCGACGCCTTCGTCGTCGAATACTCCGCTGGCCAGCCCCTTTTTCAGATGGGGCAATTCGCGAATCTGGATATCCGGTGCAAACACCTGCTTGCCGATGCTGTCCAGCAGAAAGGATGATTTCCGGTAAAGGCTGCCGCCGCTTACGGCGCCCACAAAATGTCCTATCAGGCTTGAAGCAATGGGTGCTTCGAACAGCACCGGTACTTCGCAGGTGGCAATTTTTTTTGCACCCAGGCGCGCGACACTGCGCATACCCGCTTTTTTGCCCACGCTGTCGGCTTGTTCCAGATCGCTGGCGTCACGCGCCACGCTGTACCAGTAATCGCGCTGCATGGCATCATCCCGGCCGGCGATCACCGCGCAACTGATACTGTGACGGGAAGTGGGATAACCGCCCATGAAGCCAAGGCTGTTGGCGTAAACAAACTGCGATTCACTCAGCGCAACACTGCCGCCTTCAGAGTTGGTGATGCGCTTGTCGACTGCAAATGCTGCCGCCTCACAGCTTTGGGCAAGCTGTATCGCCTGCTCCACTGGCAGATCCCATGGGAAATACAGGTCGAGATCGGGGAATTCACGCGCCAGCAAATCGGTATCAGCCAGTCCCGCGCAGTCATCCGCTGCGGTGTATCTGGCAATGGACAAGGCTGCCGCCACAGTGTCGCGTACCGCTTGCGGCGAGAAATCTGAAGTGCTGGCATTGCCACGTTTCTGGCCGATATAGACGGTCACTGCCAGACCTTTGTCGCGATTGTATTCAATCGTTTTCACCTCGCCCCGGCGCACCGTGACATTCTGACCAAAACCGTCCGATACCTCGGTTTCGCAGGCACTGGCACCTCCTTCTCTGGCGTAATCCAGAATATCGTGTGCTATTTGCTGGAGTGTTGCGTAAGGATAGGAGAAGCGTGTGGAGGAAGTGGCGATATCGTTCATGGGGTAGGTTTCACGGAAATTGCGGTGCGCCAAAAAATATTGAACCTTATTCCCAAGTCCGGGAGGCAGGTAGAAGGCGGTTCAAATAGGGTTATGTGTAGAATGGCGCTATGATAGCAGCTTCTTAACATCGCATTAAACAGGCCATCGTGCAAAACGACTTGAAAGATGATCCCGAACAGGATATCGCGCCCAGCAAGACGCGCCGCAAGCAGGAAATGCACGCACTGCAGGACATCGGCGAACAACTGGTGGAACTCAATTCCAAGCAGCTGGCCGAGCTTGATTTACCGGAAGCGCTGCTGGATGCCATCGTTGAAGCCAAGCGGCTGCGTAAACACGAAGCCCGGCGGCGGCAGATGCAATTTATCGGCAAGTTGATGCGCGAAGTGGATACGGCGTTAATTCGGGAGAAATTTGCCGCATGGGGCGGCGTAACCCGGCAACACACCGCATGGCTGCACTTGCTGGAACGCTGGCGCGAGCGCTTGCTGGCGGATGAACAGGCTTTTGCCGAACTCGGACGGGATTATCCTGCGGCTGATCTGCAACGCTTGCGTACGCTCACGCGCAACGCTCACAAAGAAAAACTCGCCAACAAACCACCCAAGAGTTTTCGCGTGCTATTTCATGAGTTACAGGCAATCATCCCACAGGCCCCCGGGCGGACCGATGCAGAGGTCGAATGAACTCGAACGTGGCAACTCTAATCGGTGTGGCGGCGTCACGGTTTCTTAGGAAAGCTTGGCGCCAGTGCCGACCAGTTCGGTCGAGATGATCTTGTAAGTGAATTCGGCAGGTTCCAGGCTGTCCTGCTGGTGGTTGCCGATTTCGGCATGAGGGTACATGAAAAATGGCAGGGTGCCTGCAATGCTGTCGCGCGCCAGGATGATGTCTCTGCCGTGATTGAATGCCACCCAGTTCATCTCCCAGGAGCCAAACAGTTTCTCTCTTAGCGCGACCACTTTCAGGTGATCGTGCGGCAATCCTTCCTCCAGCGCAAACTGGTGTACGTCAGCGGGATCCACCGGCACCCAGCCCAGGCCGGCAAGATAAAATTCCGCGCGGCAATGCTGTTCCCTGCTGATGTCGCCGAATTTGCCCAGGCTCTTGTGTGTTGCCGATTCATCGATGCGAATGCCGTAATGACTGCGCGCCGGAATGCCTGCAGCACGCGCCAGTCCCACGAACAGCGCGTTGAGGTCGGCGCACTTGCCGCCCAGATTACCGCTTTCCAGCATGGATTTGATGTTACCCCGTCCACAGCCGCGCGTGGCCGGGTCACGATGGGAATTGTCCACCACCCAGTCGTAAATGGCGCGGGCTGTTTTCAGCGGTGACTGGCTGTTGGCTTCTTTGCTGATGGACAAAGCGGTCTTGCGCACAATGCCATCCAGCGGCATGTCCCTGGTTGGTTGCAGGAAGCGTTTTATGTCCGCAGGAATGGCGGAATTGCCGCGCTCGGAATGACGGTATAAATTGACGGTGCGATCCGCTGTTTTGACGATACTACTTACCGTCACACTGCGTGGGCCGCTGCCATGCCACTCGGCGTAGAACAGTGGCGAAGCTGTGCCGGTAATGGTGTCAAATCTGGCTATCTCCGCATTGCCGCTCCACACGCTGCCTTGGGAAAACTGATGGGGAGTATCGTTGGTATCCGGTAACGGCAGCCATAAGCGCGCTCTTTTTCCTGCGCCAGGAAGATCCACCTTGTAGGTCAGGCGATAACTGTTCCAGCGTGACAGACCCGCTTGCTGGCTGAGTGCCGATGGTGCGAGCGGAAATAACGCAGCGCTGACCCCGGCTAGTTTGATAAAATCCCTGCGTTTCATGATCTACATGTCAGCCTGATAGCAGAATGTATAAATCTAATCCCGCCTCCTGATTAAGTCAATCATCGCGCCTGCCCATGACTATTGCCCACACTGATCTGCTGTCTACCATCGAACTCGAGAACGGAATTGATCCAACTCACACCATCCTGTGGCTGCATGGTCTTGGTGCGGACGGCAATGACTTTGTGCCGATCATAGATGAGCTTGAACTGCCGTCTGCTAGCCGCATCCGTTTTATATTTCCCCATGCCCCGATGCGACCGGTCAGCATCAATAACGGTTTTGTGATGCGCGCATGGTATGACGTGCTCAATCTGAATTTCAATCAGCCTGAAGACGAAGATGGTTTGCGCGATTCGCAGCGGGCAATCGAGGCGCTGCTTGAACGGGAGCGGCAACGTGGCATCACGCCGGAGCGGATCGTGCTGGCAGGCTTCTCCCAAGGTGGTGCGATGGCACTGCAAACCGGCTTGCGCTACCCGGAGAGACTTGCCGGCATCATGGCTTTGTCATGCTACCTGCCGTTGCAGCAGACTCTCGCAGCGGAAGCGCATCATGTCAATTCCGCCACATCAATCTTCATGGCACATGGCAGTCAA
>JAPLQS010000077.1 GCA_026399575.1 Nitrosospira sp.
CCCTTCCTTTACATGCTTGACCGCCCGTTCCTTGAACTCGATCGTGTATTCCTGCTTCGGGATCTTTTGCATCGTCTTCCTCCAAAAAGTAACGTTAATTGTACGTCACCCTTGGAAGACTATTTATCGGGGGAAGCTCAGACAAACATAAAAATCATCATGGCCAAAAACATCAAATCTCGCGGATCAAGTATTGCCATCGCTATGGCAGTTTTGTTCACGGCTACCTCAGCATCTGCGTTCACTTTTACAACTGGCGGGACAGCAGTAGCAGGTGAAGGCTTAAAATCGTCTGTCCTGGGTGCAATCACGACTGATTTCAATTCGGGCTTATCAAACCCGGCAAACTATACCGGTGGCGGAGTTAAGCATGGTTCCGTTGTCAATCAGTGGGCATCACCTCCTGCCGATACCTCAAACTATTTTACAGTGGGCCCATCCACTTCATCCACCGGCACCGTTTCTTTCGGCTTCCTGGCGAGTTATTTTGGTTATTACGGGGGGTCTCCTGATACTTGGAATTCTCTGCAGCTTCTGAATAATAACGTCGTGATCAGGACGTTGTCGGGGAATGAGTTGGCGGGGATTGCAGGTGTTCAACCAAATGGGGACTGGAGTGTTGGTAGATACTGGAACATCTTCGCTGATAACTCAACCGAGTACTTCAACAGCGTGAAGTTCATATCTACCATTAACGCCTTTGAAACAGATAATCATGCTGTTCTGCCTGTACCGGAACCCGAGACTTATGCCATGTTCCTGGCCGGTCTGGGTCTGATGGGTTTCATGGTGCGTCGTCGCAGGACTGCTTAGGAAAAGCCTGATCTTGAGCTATAGAACCTGTCTTCTCCGTACCGGCTTTCAGGAAGATAAGGAAAGGAGAGCATCATGAGCAAGATAAAGATTTGTACCCTCTTGGCCAGCATCACTCTGGCAGGTGCACCTGCACTGGTGCAGGCCCAGCAGATCGCGCCAAATCCAAATCCCTTGAGTTCGACAATCACGGTAACTGGTACCGCAGAAAATGCCGTGAATTTCTCTAACGAGGGTGTCTTGTCAATCGAGACTCTTGGTATCCTGAATAACTCCGGCGGTCTGGTCAACGGTGTTTGGTCAGTCGACGCCTCCAACGAATGGGGCTACCACGGCAGCCTGACCAACTCCGGCACCCTGACCAATTCTGCCGGCGGCAGCCTGACCACCTTCGGCTACCTGAGCAGCTCCGGCATCTTGAACAACTCCGGCATCCTGAGCAGCGGCACCACGGACAACCACGCCGGCTACCTGAGCAACTTCGGTACCCTGACTAATTATGTCAGCGGCAATCTGACCACCTTCGCCTATTTGGGCAACCTTGCTGGCGGCACCCTGAGCAACTCCGGCACCCTTGGCATCGGTACCTTGGACGACCATGCCGGTAGCCTGAACAACTTCGGTGCCCTGACCAATTTGGGCACCCTGAGCTACTCAGGCAGCCTGTATAACGCCGGCACTCTGACTAACAGCGGTGGTCTGACTACGTTCGCAACCTTCGGCAGCCTGACCAACGACGGTACCCTGACCAACTCCGGCACCCTGATCACCGGCGGTTGGCTGGGCAATAACAACACTTTGGCCAACAGCGGTACCCTGACCAACGCCGGCTGGCTGAGCAACGACGGTACCCTGACTAATTCCGGCACTCTGAGCAATACCGGAGGGATCGGCGGTATTGGCACGTATACCCAGACTGCAGGTCAAACCGTCATCAACGGCAGTCTCGACCAGACATCCGTCCAGATTGACGGCGGCAACCTGAGCGGAAGCGGCGCGATCACTGGCGATGTAACCATCGGCGACGGGGCCAGCGTTAATCCGGGCAATTCCCCAGGCACGTTAAACGTAATTGGCAACTTTTTCAGCAGCGGCAACCTTGTTTTCGAGATCGCCGGGCTGGGGCTATACGATGTGCTGGACATCAACGGCAACGCCACCTTTGCCAGCGGCACTGTCGAGTTCGATTTCATCGATGGCTTTCAAGCCGCAGCAGGTAATTACTGGGATTTCTTTTTTGCCGATAGCATCAGCGGCGAGGACAGCCTCGACCTCACCTTTAGCGGTACCCTGGGCGCAGGACTGAGCTGGGGCGTCACCCAACTCCAACTTGAAAATGGAATCGGCGAACGCCTGTTCATCACCGCTGTTCCCGAACCCGAAACCTACGCCATGTTCCTGGCTGGGCTTGGCCTGATGGGCTTTATCGCGCGTCGCAGGAGGACTTCTTAAGCAACCGTTCCCTTACAAACAGGAATTTTACCCATGAAAAAACTGACCACCCTCTTCGCAGTGTGCGCCGTACTCAGCAGTGGCGCAGCGCAAGCAACGCTGACTGACCGTGGCGGCGGTCTGCTGTACGACGACGTGCTGAACGTCACCTGGCTGCAGGATGCCAACCTCGCCCAGACCAGCGGCTACGACACTGATGGACTGATGAGCTGGAACAATGCTAACTATTGGGCGGCGAACCTGGTGTACCACGACAGCGTGCGCAATGTTGATTACAGCGACTGGCGGCTCGCCTCCAACACCCCGGTCAATGGCGCTTACTTCAACCTCTACTATTCGTACAACGGCAGCACTGATCGAGGCTACAACATCACCAGTCCAGCTTCCGAGCTGGCGTACATGTACTACGTCAACCTGGGATTGAAAGGGTATTACTCACCGACAGGTGCTTATCAGCCTGATTATGGTGTGTTTGGTAACGGCTTTAGTGAAAGCAACGGCGGTCAGGCGAATGTCGGCTTGGTGGTCAATCTGAAGCCCGACCGTTACTGGTCCGGTACGGTATACGAGACGGATCCGGCCAACGTCGTGTGGGGCTTCAGTACCTTCGGTGGCGATCAGCTCGGCCACTGGAAGGAGGATGCGCTCTATGCTTGGGCAGTTCGCCCCGGCGATGTCGCCGCAATTACGGCCACCGTCCCCGAACCTGAAACCTACGCCATGTTCCTGGCTGGCCTGGGCCTGATGGGTTTTATGGTACGTCGTCGCAAGTCTGCTTGAACAAAACGTTACCTTAAGCCACAGAGGGGTAATCTCTTTGTGGCTTTTTCTTTTCTAGCGCAGACGCCCCTTCCTGATGACTCGCCTTTTCGCCAGGGCTGCGCCGCAATGTTACGCATAATGCAAAACTGCATAATCTTTCGGAAATGGCTGCATCGGCCCGGTCAATCCAGGATTCCAGCAAGCGGGAAAACGAATCTTCTGCTGTTGGTGTTACTGGTTCTTTCAGCGACTCATGCGCACACTGCAGATATTACAGATGCTTGTGTGCAACTGGCTCAGCGCGCATCCATAAAGATAACTTATACGGATCTGCCGATGAGCGAAGATCACTCGCACGCTGCAGCAGCTCTGAAAGCGCTGTCGGGCAATACGCTGGGGCAGCAACATAACGTCTATGGCCTGACTTATGCAAAACCAAAACTGGATTACGAAATCAGGGCGAGTTTCGCTGAACTATCCGGAGGCAAGGTATGCATGGCGCCCGATGTGATCATTAAAGCCGGATTCACAGCCATGAAGATTTATCTTGCGCAGGAGATTCCGGATAGTTGCAGAAAAGGGATTATTCGGGAACACGAGCTTGAGCACGTAGCAACCTGGAAGGCGCACTTGCGCGCCGGCACCAGGTTGATGGAAACGCCTTTAAGGAAGGCTTTTGCCAAGCCTCGAGTTTACGAATCGAGGAGCCTGGCAGAACAGGACTTGCAGCCTTGGGTGGATGAGGTAGTTAAACCGCTCGAGCATCAATTGTTCCAACATCTGACTAATGCTCAGCGTGCAATAGACTCACCGCTGTCCTATTGGAATGTCGAGGCCAGATTGCGCGCCTGCCCGCCAACTCAAGGCGGCAAATTGTAAATCATTTGGTTTCAGACCCCTCCAAAGAGCCCATTAGAGATCAATTCCACTGCAGTCGCAGATAACCGCCGGTTGTTTCGTTGAACCTGAAGTGTAATAGATTGGCGCCACGGCGCAGCGGCGACTGCCGGGAAGGCTTGAATGGCCCGGCGGCAGAATGGGATCGTTCAATGCGCAACTGCCCTGCGCGCGGCGAGAAAATCCTCAGTTCAAACCGGCCGGGGCTGATCTCCCGCAGCAACGGGGCAAATGGCCGCGCCAGCGGCTCACCCACGAATACGCCTTCTCCCGGCCAGGCTACGCTCTTCCAATAGGCTTCGATGGCGCTGGCGCCAAGTGCGTAATGGAACATGGCGATGCCGGGAAAAGGAAATTTCTGCGGATGGTTGCAGGGTTCCACCACGGTGCCGTAGCTCGCGGTGGCGCCTGCTTCCAGCCAGCGCAGGCTGCTCATCTGGCTTGAATCGGTAAGCTGACCGCCGGCCGAGGTCAGATGATCGGCCAGCGCGCCCGGCAGGAAACCCAGCGTCTGCAGCTTGGGCACGTCGGCCAGTCCGGTAAAGTAGAACAGCACATCCTGACGATCGGCAATCGCCTCTGTTTCCAGTATCTCGATGGGGAAAACGCCAGCCAGTTCTTTTCTGGTCTGCTCGAAATAAAGTGCACGAACGCTGCGCGCCTTGTCCGGGGTGCTCAACAAGTAAGCCCGGCCTGCCGGGAACGTATGGTCAGAAGCGATGCCACGGTCAATCAGTGCCTTGACCTGCTCGAAGGCGGTGCCCGCCAGCATCATTGCTGGCCGCATCTTGTGGTCGTCAGCGGGATGAAGGCTGGGAGAATTGAAGTAGGGGCTGGCTGCTGTCGGACCGCATTTTGCCGAGCAATAGCTCTCGTCGTAACCAAATGCCAGAGCGGAAGTCAGCGACATGCAGCCCACCCGGTAAGGGCTGCTCCATGCCACCGCGTAGGCTTGGACATGCGCCGGCGTGCCCCGGTCAATCACGGCTTTCAGTTGCAGAAACTCATCCTGCGTAAGACTGCTGCTGCCGGGCTGGAAACGCAGATGAATCATGTTGGCCGTCGGAATACGGCGCGCCTGCTGGTAGTAGCTGCCGATTTGCCGTGATAGCGGGTCGGCATCATTGACGAGGACGGCGAGATCATCCGGCGTCAAGCCGGTACGCGGCAAGAGAGCCCGCGTTTGGGCTTCAACCGGTAAGACCGTAACAAGCAGGGTAGTCAATAGAATGGTGGAGAGTTGCGCTAATAGCTTCAAGCTTATTCCTCAGACGGGGGATTACATAAGCAAATCTCATCCTCGTGCATAATAGCGGCTCCAGTAATCTGAATCCACCGCCTTCCATGCTGTCTCTCCATGATCTTCTGCGCCAGCGGGTAGCGCGCATACCGGTAACGCAACTGCTGGTAAGTACTAATGTGCTGGTCTTCCTCGCCATGCTCACTGGGGGTGCCGGCTTGTGGCATTCGTCAAATAGCGTGCAATTGGCCTGGGGGGCAAATTTCGGTCCGGCCACACAGGACGGGGAATGGTGGCGGCTGGGCAGCGCGATGTTCCTGCATTTCGGCGCCATCCACCTGGCGTTGAACCTCTGGGCGCTGTGGGACAGCGGACAACTGGTTGAGCGCATGTACGGACACGCCAGGTTCGCGGGCATCTATTTTTGCAGTGGCTTGGCGGGCAATTTGCTATCGCTGGTTGCACATCAAGGATTGGCGGTGTCGGGCGGCGCGTCCGGTGCTATTTTTGGCGTTTATGGCGCCCTGCTGGCATTCCTTTGGCGTGAGCGCGGCAATCTTCATCCACATGAATTCCGCTGGTTATTCTGGGGAGCCGCCGGTTTTGCCGCAATCACTATTGGCCTCGGCCTTTTAGTGACCGGTATTGACAACGCCGCGCATATTGGCGGATTCATCGCCGGGATACTGGGCGGGATAATATTGGCGCGGCCAATCGATCTGACGAAGCGCGTATCCCAGCGTAGCCGTCTGTTCGCTGGGAGCGCTTTTGTCTTGGCAATCGCCATCCTGATCAGCCAGATTCCCGCACCCGCTTACCGCTGGAGCGAAGAAGTCCTGATGCGCAGGGAGATTGGGGAGTTTCTGCGGGACGATGCTGCAATCAGCCATGCATGGCTGAACATACTTGATGAAGGCAAGCGCGGCAGCATTTCTTTCGACGAGCTGGCGGGCCGCATCGACACGGCTGTTGGCGACCGTTACGAAGAGAGCTTCGAACAGTTGTCCCACCTCCCGCCCGATCCCGCTTTACCTTCCGCCGCTGCAGTGGAAGTGCTGCGCCATTATGCCGAGCGCCGCAGAGATGCCTCACGCGCTCTGGCGGAGGGATTGCGCGCCGGGAAGACCGCACCGATTCTCGACGCTCTTGAGATGGAAAAAGAATCCCGGCAACTGACTCAACCCGATAGGGTCGGGGCTGAAAAGCCGAAGCTGAAGACCGAGGCCAATCGGAGTTCGACCGAACCGGGGGACGGACAATAGGAAAAGATACCGCAGCCCCACTGAAGCCACGACTTCGATTCGGACGCTAAACCGCCATTGTCGGCTAATACCCGCGCCACATATGTGGCGCGTTCTGCAATAAGTCATTTTATACCCGCTTTTTTCAAAGTGAGCCACACCCCTGGATTTCCTGTTCTGAAATTTCAGCGGAAAAATTCCACAAAAGAAAACTGCTCGATCTGGCGCAACGCTGACTTGGAGTCCTCTCTCGTTACCTGTAAACAGTGATAGTCCGTTCAGATCACTACAAATCATATACTTATCACATACTGATGGAACAACTGCTGTATGCTGCAAAACATAAGTTGATGGTGGATTGACAGTCAATAGTGTCCGGTTAACTTACGAATTCATGTGCTGAAGCCAGGCATTGGTGCAGGTTGCAGAGCGTTATTTTGGTGCCGATTTGAAATCAATTTATTCATATATGAGTGCGACTAAATTCGGAAGTCGACGCGAACGTCGAATCCCAAAGGCACTACTGGTTTCCGTGTCTGCCTGTCTGATTGGCGGGGTTTCGTTGCCAGCCCATGCCTTGGTGATCATTCCCACATTCGATGCAAGCTACAACGCCTCCCAGCAGGCGACCGTGAACAATGCGATCGGCCAGTTCGCATTGCTATTCAGCGACCCCATTACGGTGAATATCAAGTTCAACAGCATGAATAGCGGCCTTGGGCAGAGTACCACGTGGATCGAAGAAGTGCGTTACAGGACGTATTACAATGCATTGAACGCCGACAAAACGACTGTCAACGACAACACGGCGCTGAGCCACATCTCCTCTGGCCCCAGCGACCCGGCGACGGGCGATAACCACCTCATAATCTCGTATGCAAACTGCCTGGCGGTCAGTCTGGGGTGCGGCACGACACCCGACAGTTTTGCCGGGACCATCGGCATCAACCTCGGCCTGGTCGACTCGACTCGACTCGACGGCATCGGCGCAGGCTTGTACGACATGAATTCAGTCGTCATGCATGAGATCGACGAAGTGCTCGGTATCGGTTCGTCCGTGGGCTCGACCCTGCAATATATCCGGCCCGAAGACCTGTTCCGTTACGACTCCAGCGGCAATCGAACCTTCACTACCACGGGTGATGACGCCTACTTCTCGATCGATGGCGGCGCGACGATGTTGGCGCGCTTCAGTCAGGCTAGTGACTACGGTGATTGGTGGAGCGTCGGCGCACACACGGCCCGGGTGCAGGATGCCTACGGTACGCCCGGTTTGTTGATCAACTACGGCACAGTTGAACAAACGGCGCTTGACGTCATCGGCTATAACCTCACTGCTCCCATCCCCGAACCTGAAACCTACGCCATGTTCCTGGCAGGTCTTGGCCTGATGGGTTTCATCGCGCGTCGTCGCAAGAATGGGCAAGTCTGATAAAAGGTAGTCATTCTGGAAACACTGACGGGGGCTGCGGCTCCCGTTCTTATGGAAAGAGTTATTAAGATTGACATTGTCGGCTTCTATAACAATGTCCGATCGCATTCGACATTGTGCTCTCTGCCACACACCGTCTATGAACGAAAAATGGCGGCAATAACGCTTATCTCGGTGTCTGTAATTTCTTGACCACTGCAGTTTGGACTATTGCAATCTGCCTCACCACTTGTTTTCGATACTGAAAATAATACGAAGAGATCGTGTTTTCGAACCATCGCGAAGCATTAACTGACATATTTTTTCATTATGCTCTCACTAAAGCGCACGGCCCCGACCTGTTGTGATGAGTCGGGGCCGGAAAATCCAGCATTGATACTCCCGGGGAGTCACCCATGAAGACATTTGTTAAAAACATCATGTTAGTCGTCGTTTTTTGCATTTCCAGCGTGAGCGCTTTCGCTGACACCATTACCAACCTTAGTGTTGGGATTTTGCCAACTTCGCTAACGTACGGCAACTCATTCGCCAGCGCATCTTCGGGTTCTACATTTTGGGATGATTTTATCTTTACGATTCCCGATGGTTCTGCGAACTCGGTCACTTCGTCAATAAACTTGGGCACTATATTGGGCCTCACTGACCTTAGAGCTCGTCTATACACTGGTAGCACGCATGAGACTGGCCCAGTTGCCCCTGGTACGCTTATGCAGGCATGGGGGACTACTGTTAACTACAGCCCGACAGTATCTGCAACAACTGTGGTTTTAAATCCATTGACATTAGATGCCGGCACTTACACCCTTCAAATCAGGGGAGCAGTTGCTGGCTTATTTGGCGGCTCATATGCGGGAGTATTGAATATCGCGCCTCCACCCGAAGTATCGAATACTTCGCCCGTTCCCGAACCCGAAACTTACGCCATGTTCCTGGCAGGCCTTGGCCTGATGGGTTTCATCGCGCGTCGCAAGAAGAGCAGACAAGTCTGATAAAGGGTAGTCATTCTGGAAACACTGACGGGGGCTTCGGCTCCCGTTTTTTATTGTTGCGATTTACGCAAATGAATCTGTATGAACTGATTTCAGCTAGCCTGGCCAACCTGATTTTATTTTTTACTGTTCCTGTAATCGGAAACCATATTGCCGAACTGCTCGAAGGTTATCAGTTTCCGCTCCCCGTTAAAGTCGTATTCGATAGAATCTCCGTCATCGACTTCTTTTGGATCCAGATTCAACCCATCCAGATCCGAGTAAAAATGCGGCCACAGTTCTATTGTGAATTCGTCTTTATGTTCGCGTGAAAGCGCTATATTTCCAATTATGCGGCTGATAGCCGTGCCATCGTCAGGAATCTCCTTTCGTGGCTTTTTCGCTCGTTTGCTCTGGGGTTGCCAGTAGGTAATTGCAATATTCGCTATCTGCTGAGCCATCGAAGCACCTCTTTGATAAACAAAACTCAGAAAGATTCAATCTGTATCTGTGATGCAGTTGCGCCACTCCACTGCAGCACTATCTAAACGTATAGACCTGGGAAAATAATTTCCGAGATATCCATCAAGCTAGTTTGCATACACAATGTTTCACCAATTCGAGCTTGATTCACCTTTTCCATAATCCAAAATGTTTTTTTAGATTGCTTCGGGGACATAGTGCAAAAATGAAGCTCCAGATAAGTATCTGGCCACCTCTTCTCCCACGCCGGTATGAAGAAACCCGGTCCGGCACACCGACTCTACTGCGACGGCTAGCGCTACGAGGTTGTGATCAACGGCCATGCCCGTCTCCGAGCCAGAAACCTATGCCATGTTTCTGGCGGGTCTGGGCCTGCTGGGCTTTATGGCGCGTCGGCGGAAGAACGGTCAAGCCGGATGAAGGTAGTTATTCTTGAAACACCAGCGGGGGCTTCGGCTCCCGTTTTTATTGGTGCGGTGTGAGATAGCCTGTGTCCTGCACCAACACGTACTGCTGTAAAAGAATCTTCATAATACCTTCATTGGGACGTAATCTTTTACAGTCATCCTGAAGGCGCTCTAAATAATATTTCCAAGTGGAGTGACCATGAATAATCGGATGCGTAGATTCAGCCAGCACGAAGTATTATTGATTGTATTGGTAATGTTTCCGCCGCTACTGATATTGATCGCGGCCGGTTATGTTATTGGCAGAATAATTGCCGGATGAGATGACGCGGCAACACGCATAGAGAGTTGCATTGTTGTGATTCATGAGGCTGAGTCACTACTTGCAGCCTATAGCCTATAGGCTGCAAGGCGGGTTAGACGTTAAAGCGGAAATGCATGACATCGCCATCCTTGACTACGTATTCCTTGCCTTCCAGCCGCATTTTCCCCGCTTCCTTCGCACCCTGTTCGCCCTTGCAGGTGATGAAGTCGTCATAACTGATGACTTCGGCGCGGATGAAGCCTTTCTCGAAATCAGTGTGGATCACGGCGGCGGCCTGTGGCGCAGTGTCGCCTTTGTGGATGGTCCAGGCGCGAACTTCCTTCACCCCGGCAGTGAAGTAGGTTTGCAGTCCCAGCAATTGATAGGCGGCGCGGATCAGGCGGTTCAGTCCCGGTTCTTCCAGGCCGATGTCGGCGAGAAATATCTGTTTGTCTTCGTCGGACAGTTCAGCAATCTCAGATTCCAGTGCGGCGCAGATTGCTACTACCGGCGCGCCCTCTTGCGCCGCATATTCTTCCACACGCTTTAGCAGCGGATTGTTGCTGAAACCCTTCTCGTCGACGTTGGCCACGTAGATGGCCGGTTTGGCAGTCAGCAGGCAGAGCGGTTGCAGCAGGTGTTGCTGATCCTTGTCCAGTTGCAGGCTCCTGGCCGGCTTTCCCTGGTCGAGATGCGCCCGTACTGTCTCCAGCAGCGCTACTAGTTTGATCGCATCCTTGTCACCGGATTTGGCCAGTTTGGTTTCGCGGTGCAGCGATTTCTCAACCGTTACCAGATCGGCCAGTGCCAGTTCGGTCTGTATCGTCTCGATGTCAGAGAGCGGGTCGACCTTGCCGGCGACGTGAACCACGTTGTCATCGGCGAAGCAGCGCACCATGTTGATGATGCCGTCGGTCTCGCGAATGGTGGCGAGGAATTTGTTGCCCAGCCCTTCTCCTTTGGATGCACCAGCCACCAGACCGGCGATGTCGACGAACTCGACGATGGCAGGCTGCACTTTCTGTGGCTTGACGATTTCAGTAAGTCTGGACAGGCGCGGGTCAGGTACTTCGACAATGCCGACATTGGGCTCAATGGTGCAGAAAGGATAATTCTCCGCAGCGATACCTGCCTTGGTAAGCGCATTGAACAGGGTGGATTTGCCCACATTGGGCAGGCCGACGATACCGCATTTCAGGCTCATGGATTTATTGGATCATGAATGATGAAGTGTAAAAAGTGGGGGAATATCTTGCCATGCGTATCATTTCTGCTCCGGCAAATTCGCTGGGGCACTCTGTGGGTGAATGACACGTGGGTTAGTGTGCAGCTTCAGCATCGCTGCCTGGCAGTTTCCCTGAGCGATCAGCGGCCAGATCTCGAGACTGCGGCAGATGGCTTCATTTATCAGCGTTGCCTCTTCCTTGCGTGGCGGCTGTAACACATAATCCGCGACGGCATTCTTGTCGCCGGGATGGCCGATGCCGATACGCAGCCGCCAGAAATCCCTGGAGGCGAGGTGGGCGGCGATATCCTTCAGGCCATTGTGACCACCCAGCCCGCCACCCAGTTTCAGTTTGGGTGTTCCGGGCGGCAAATCCAGATCATCGTGAATCACGAGCATCTGCTCAGGCGGAATTTTATAAAAACGGCATATCGCTGCCACAGCTTTACCGCTCACATTCATGTAGGTCTGAGGGTTGAGCAGCCACAGCTCGTCATCCCCCTGACCGATATGTGCGCACAGGCCATGAAATCGCGCCTCGGCCTTGAGCGTAACGTGCAGCTCCGCTGCCAGCCGGGATACCCACCATGCCCCGGCATTATGGCGGGTGGCGGTATATTCCTTGCCCGGATTACCAAGACCGACGATGAGTTTCATCAAACATGCCACAGCTGCAGATTGGCCATTAAAAAACCCGCCGGAACCAGGACGACTCTCCGGCGGGCTGTATCAAGAATTGACGGATATTACTTTTTCTTCCCGCTGTCTTTCTTGTCAGCTTCTTTCACAGCGCTTTCTTTCTTCTGTACAGTCGTCGGAATGTCTGCGGCAGCTACTGTTGCGGCAGCGGCTTCCTCGGCAGCGACGGCACGCGGGATGATGATCGTTGCCACAGGCAGATTCTCACCTCTGATCAGCGCAGGAATTTCCACGCCTTGCGGCAGACTCAGATCGCTCAGGTGCAGCGAACTGATGGAGGTCAGATTGCTCAGATCCACCGAGATGAATTCCGGCAGGTCTTTGGGCAAGCAGGAAACATCCAGCTCGGACAAAATATGACTGACGATACCGCCAGAGACTTTTACACCGGGGGCAATATCGGCATTGATGAAGTGCAGTGGCACTTTCATGTGTACCTTCTTGTTCGGGTCGACGCGCTGGAAGTCTATATGTTGTACCTGTAATCTAAATGGATGCATCTGCAGGTCGCGCAATAAAACCTGTTCTTTCTTGCCATCCAGATCCAGCGAAAGGATGGAGGCGTGAAAGGCCTCCAGCTTGAGCTTGTGATACAGATTGTTGTGATCCAGTTCGATGGCTTGCGCCGGATTGTCACCGCCATAAATGATTCCCGGAACCTTGCCGGAACCACGCAGGCGGCGGCTCGCACCCTTGCCCTGCAACGTGCGCTTGCTTGCGCTGATTTCGATTTGCATTTTACTTCTCCAAAATAAGGATCATCCGCGACCAGATGATCCGATTAAAAAAAGGCGCATAACACGCCTTGACTACTCCATGAATAATGAGCTTACTGAATCTTCGTTGCTGATGCGCAATACTGTTTCTGCCAGCAGACTGGCCACGCTCAACTGATAAATGCGGTTACAGGCTTTGGCGTCCGCACGCAGCGGAATGGTATCAGTGACTACCAGTTTGTCCAGCGCGGAATTTTCAACCCGCTCTACTGCATTGCCTGATAGGACTGCATGAGTGCAATAAGCCATTACACTTTCAGCACCTTGTTCTTTCAAGGCCCTGGCCGCTTCGCACAAAGTATTGGCGGTATCGACCATGTCATCCATGATGACGCAAGTACGGCCCTTGACCTCGCCGATGATGTTCATTACTTTGGCCACATTGGGCTTGGGGCGCCGCTTATCGATGATTGCCAGATCGCATTCCAGGCGTTTTGCCATTTGCCTTGCCCGCACCACACCCCCCACATCGGGTGAAACCACCACCAGATTCTGGTAATTGCTTTTCCATAGATCACCCAGCAGTATCGGCATACTGTAGATGTTGTCCACGGGAATGTCGAAAAATCCCTGGATCTGATCTGCGTGCAAATCCATTGTCAGCAGCCGGTCTATGCCGACCGTGGTCAGCATATTGGCTACCACCTTGGCGGTGATCGGCACCCGTGCCGACCGTGGCCTTCTGTCCTGGCGGGCATAACCGAAATAAGGTATCGCTGCGGTGACGCGTCCGGCAGAAGCGCGCTTCAGTGCATCCACCAGCACCAGCAATTCCATCAGAGTGTCATTGGTGGGCACGCAGGTGGATTGCAACACGAATACGTCCTTGCCGCGTACATTCTCAAGAATTTCAACCATTATTTCGCCATCGCTGAAACGGCCCACGGTCGCGCGTCCAAGATGGATGTTGAGATGCCGCACCACGTCCTGCGCCAGCTTGGGATTGGCGTTGCCGGTGAAAACCATCAGGCTATCGTAGGCCATGGCTAGAGATAGAGGCTAAAGATTTGGATAAAGGACACAGGTTACTCCTGGTGAAGCTGGATCGGCCAAATGATCTTGGTCTTCAATGCCTAAAAATGGCTGGGGAGGTAGGGATCGAACCTACGAATGCCGGAATCAAAATCCGGTGCCTTACCACTTGGCGACTCCCCAAAATTATTGTTCCGCAAAATCATGCATGGGATGGCGGCTCAGTCCCTGCGCCACAAAACCCTTCATGTCGCCCGGAAGTTGCGTCAAAGCCCTTTGTGCTTCCGCCTCGTTGGCGAACTCGGCAAACACACAAGCACCGGAACCCGTCATTGCCGCCATCGTAGTGCGGTCGAGCTGCCTGAGCCACTGCAGATGCCGCGCTACTTCAGGATATGCCCGGCATACCACCGGCTCCAGATCGTTATGTCCCTGCGCGACGGAAAAGGGCGGTATTTTGATGGGAATCGTGTTTCGTGTCAATTCGTTACTGGTAAAAACCTGCGCGGTTGGCACATGTGCCGGTGGTGTCAGAACCAGATACCAGGCTGGTGGCAGCATGATGGGCGTGAGTTTTTCACCTATGCCTTCGGCAAAGGCATTTTCACCAAAAATGAATACAGGCACATCTGCCCCCAGCCGGAGCCCGAGCTCCATCAGCCGGCTCCTGTTCCAGTCCAGCCCCCACAAGCGGTTGAGCGCCAGTAATGTAGTGGCCGCATCGGAACTGCCGCCACCCAGTCCCCCACCCATCGGAATACGTTTCTCCAGGGAAATTTCCACCCCCATAGAAATACCGCTTTCCTGCTGCAACAATTTCGCAGCGCGGATGCATAAATCGTTCTCTTCGGGTACGCCAGGAGTGGGAGTATGCAGTCTGATTGCACCATTTTCCTGCGGAGCAAAGCGCAGTTGATCAGAGAAATCGAGAAAACGAAAAACCGTTTGCAACAAGTGATAACCGTCGTCCCGGCGTCCCACCACATGCAGGAAAAGATTGAGTTTGGCAGGTGCGGGGCAAACAAGCAGGGTCATCGGATTTGCATTTGTTGCAGTGGGTTAGTCGGTTTTCCACTGGTCAATTACCAGTTTTATTCGCAGTTCGCCCCGGTTGAGCACCAGTACTCTGGGGCGTGCAGTTTGTAGCTGTTCTGGCGGAAAGTAACTCGAGTAAGTAATTTCCCAGTCATCTTGCCGGATAGCTACGATCCGCCCATCGCTGCCCCAGTCCACCGTGGCTGCTGTCGTTGGCGAGTTCATGCTTTGCACCCAGTATTGCAAGCCCACAAGTGGCAGATGCCATCCCAATACCTGCTCAGTCAGACCTTCCACATCGGCGGCATAATAGACCTTCTGCTCCGAGGTGGTGAGGCGAATACCTTCAGGGTTACGCTGAATCTGCGCCACCGCCTGCCCCAGTGGGGACAACAGCAGAATCTGGTCGCCCGTATCGGTATGCTGCCAGTGGATTCCACCAGAGAAACCCTGTTTCTCATCTTTTACCGAAACTCTGCCGATCAGTCCGAAATTCTCGGCCCCCCCACCCTCCGTGCCTGCTACAGGTTCGATTGTAACGGTGCTGACAACAGTGGTTCTGGCACTGAGCGCAACGCACCCAACCAGAAAGGGGAGTACAAAAAGAATCAACCCCCAGCGTGGAAAGCTGAAACGCTTATAACCCGCCACTAGGGTAAAAATTTCTTCATGGTTTTGAGTAACGCCTCATTGCCGGGGTGGCTCTTGAGGGCGGAATCCCAGATTTCTTTTGCCTCGTCCTTTGTGCCCTGTATCCACAGGGCTTCACCCAAATGGGCCGCAATTTCCGGGTCGGGATAAATTACAAATGCCCGTCTCAGGTAATCTACCCCCTGGCTAAGATTGCCCATACGGTAATGTATCCAGCCCAGGCTGTCCATGATGTAGGGATCGTTGGGAGAAAGCATACTGGCTTTCTCGATCAGTTCCAGCGCTTCCGGCAGACGCCGGTTATGTTCTGTAAAGCTATAGCCCAACGCATTATAAGCGTGAGCGTGATCGGGTTTCAGTTGGATCAGTTTGCGCAAATCCTGTTCCAGGATCTCGGGTTTGCCGATTTTGTCCGCTGCCAGGGCGCGGTCATAAAGCAGTTCGGGATAGTCGGGCAGTTTTTCCAGGCCGCGACTGAGCAAAGCAAACACTTCCTGATGAGCCCCCGCTTCGCGCAATAGCTGTGCTTCGGCAATTATCAGTTGAGCGCTTTGCTGCTCATTCGTGGCGGGCAGTTGCTGCAAGTGCTGGCGGGCCTCGTCAGTTTTGCCTTGTTTGGCTAGCAGTACGGCATATCGGATTTGCGCTGGAAGATACTGATTTCCGCTGGTTACCGAGCGATACCATTCCATCGCTGTATCAATTTGCCGGGTTTTCTCATAAATCCCGGCCAAATAAAAACGCACCATACCCGGATCTCTATAATCCAGCTCCAGTACTTTTTTGAAATTCGCTTCGGCGGCATCGTAATCACGCAATTCCGTGGAGAGCAAACCCACCGCCAGGATGATATCGGCATTAGCCGGATTCTCCGCCAGTAATTTCTGGAATTGGTCGCGTGCCTTGAGATAATTTTTTTCCGCTACCAGCAGCCGGGCATAAGAGATACGCGTATCGTTGGCCTTGGGATAAGTCTCGAGATAGTCTTCATAAAATTCGATGGCACGGGCGCTGGAGGTACGTTGTAATATCCGCCCCAGATAAATTGCTGCGGTCTCCCAATTCGGGCGCAGCGCCAGAGCCCGATTCATTTCTACCAATGCGATATCGGATTGGTTGGCAAACCAGGCTGCCTGGGAGATGGCAAAGTGCGCTTCCGGCAAATCGGGATAGGGTTTGGAGAGATGCAGTACCAGTTCCAGTATCGTGGCCTTATCGGCGCTGCGCGCCAGCAGACTATTCAGTTGCATGAAGGCTTCGTTGATATTGTTACCCTCAGAGGCCAGCAGTTTTTCCAGATGGGGCCGGGCTTCTTCCAGCCTGTCGGCAGTTACCAGCAGTGCCGCCGCTGTCTGGCGAGCGCTCACCGCGTCCGGATCAAGTTCCGCCCAGAGCATGGCGGCTTCCAGTGCTGGTACCGGTTGGCGTGAATGCAGCGCCACTTCGGTGGCGCGCTGGGCAATACGCGGATCACGCGTGGTTTTAGCGAGTCTGAGATAAATCCCGGTGGCGATTTCCGTTTCGCCACGCTGCAGCGCTGTTTCTCCCAGCAGGAAATCGAACAGCATGGGCTCGGTCAATTTCTGCCCAGGCAGCTTTAACGTTCTGGCTTTGATCTGCTCTGACGGCTCGCCTTCAGTCCTCGCTGGAATCTGTGCACAGGCGGCAAGAGCAAGCGGCAGCAGCACGCCAAGAATTTTAAGATTCATGGAAAAATCCGGACAGGGTTCAAAAATAGGGCTATAAAGGGCGGGATCGAACTTCAATACAGCTCACATATTAGGTATATTTCACGCTTATCACAAGTGGGCATTGACGGCCAGTCCGGATGTCGGCAAAACATTCCTGAGCATCCCCAGGTTTTTGCGGGCGTCACTGCCAGTTTGAAGTCGTAGGCAAGCCCGTTTGCCGTTGGCTGGAAGCGGAGTAAATAATCAAGTGACGTAGCGACTGTTCACAAATTCGTGCCCATGGAAATGTTCTCATGAATGAACCAATCGTCTCTGCAACCATATCTGCCCGCGGTCTGTGCCGCAACTTCGGCAATTACACTGCAGTGTGCGAAATCAATCTGGAACTGAGACGTGGTGAAGTGCTGGGATTTCTCGGTCCCAACGGCGCTGGCAAAACCACCACCATGCGCATGCTCACCGGCAATCTCGCCCCCAGCGCCGGCAGCGTGGAAATCTGCGGCATCGATTTGCTGGACAGACCACGCGATGCCAAGGCCCGCATCGGTTATCTGCCGGAAACTCCACCGCTCTATCGTGAACTGACGGTGGATGAATACCTACGGCTTGCTGCCAGGCTGCATCGGGTCAGCAACGCTGACCTGCGTATCGCACTGGCTGAAGCCAAGCAGCGTTGCGGGTTGAATGATGTGGGGAGACAGTTGATCGGCTCGCTGTCGAAAGGCTATCAGCAACGGGTCGGCATCGCCCAGGCGATCATACACAATCCGGATGTGGTCATTCTTGACGAGCCGACAGTGGGGCTGGACCCCAACCAGATGCGCGAAATCCGCACCCTCATCCGCGAATTGGGTGCAGAGCGCAGCGTGATTCTCTCCACGCACATCCTGCCGGAAGTTGAAAGCGTATGTGACAGGGTGCAGATCATGCATCAGGGGCGCATGGTGTTCAACGATTCCATCGCCGGGCTGAAACAGGGGCAGAACAGCCTGGAAGAAGTATTCGCACAACTTACCCTGGACAAGGAAAGCTCCGGGGATACTCACTCATGATTTTCACCATTGCCTGCAAAGAGCTGAAAACACTGTTTGCTTCGCCGCTGGCCTGGACGCTGCTGGCGCTGATGCAACTGGTGTTGGCATGGGTTTTTCTGGGGCGTCTCGATGCTTTTCTGGAAATCCAGGCGCAGCTGGTGCAAATTGCCAATCCGCCGGGGGTGACGGAAATCATCGTTGCACCGGTATTCGCCATGGCTGCGGTAGTGTTGTTGATGGCTACCCCGCTGTTGACCATGCGCCTGATCGCCGAAGAGCGCCGCAATCACACCATGACTTTCCTTATTTCTGCACCGGTTTCCATGACCGATATCGTGCTGGGAAAATTTCTCGGGCTGATGATTTTCTTTTGCAGCGTGATTGTCCTGGTCGCAGTGCTCGCGCTTTCGCTGCTGGCGGGCGGCGCGCTGGATACCGGCTTGTTGCTGAGCAACATTGCCGGCCTGTTGCTGATATGCGCCTGTTTCGCTTCCCTTGGACTGTATATTTCCTGTCTTACCGCCCAGCCGGCAATTGCCGCGGCCGGCACCCTGGGTGCGTTGCTGGGGCTGTGGGTGGTAGACATCGCTGCAGATGACGCGGACAGCATCATGCGCAACTTTTCCTTGCTGAAGCATTACGAAAGTTTCAATCGCGGCATGATCGATACTTTTGATCTTGCCTATTTTGCATTGTTCATCCTTGCCTTTCTGGTACTGGCCATCCGCCGCCTGGACGGGGAACGGCTGCGCGGTTAAGCGAATGATCACAGTCAACAAGAAACTGCGCCTGCATTGGCTGATACAGAATGGCGTATTCGTTGCGCTGTTGCTGTTGCTGGTCGGCTTGCTGGGTTACCTGGCATGGGAAACCAGGGTGCAATGGGATGTCAGCCAGAATCAGCGCAACAGCTTGAGCCAGGCGAGCGTGGAAGTGCTGCAAAAGATGAGCAGCCCGATCAGCGTCACCGTCTATGCCACCGCCCAGGACGTGCGACTGGGAGATGTCCGCAAAATCATCGGCGACTTCCTTGCGCTTTATCAGCGCGCAAAACCCGATTTCACGCTGACTTTCATCGATCCCGCCGAGCAGCCGAAACTTGCGCAGGAAGCGGGTATCGAGGTCAATGGCGAGATGGTGGTGACATTTGCCGGCAGGAGTGAGCACCTCACCACCGTCAATGAACAGGCATTTACCAACCTGCTGATGCGGTTGACGCGCTCCAGTGAGAAACTGGTGATGAGCCTCACTGGCCACGGCGAACGCAGGCTCGACGGTATCGCCAATCATGATCTGGGGGAGTTCGGCAAGCAGCTGGCACTCAAGGGTTTCAGGACTGGGGCGCTCAATCTCGCCATCGCCCAGGATGTGCCGGTCAATGCGAGCATGCTGATCATCGCTTCGCCACAAACAGATCTGCTGGCGGGGGAAGTAGACAAACTGCTCGCGTATGTCGAGCGCGGCGGTAATCTGTTGTGGCTGATAGACCAGGAACCGCTGCGCGGGTTGCAGCCGCTGGCGGAGAAGCTGGAGCTGACACTCACGCCGGGCGTGGTGATCGATCCACAGGCGCAGCAATTGAAAGCGCCGATCACGTTTGCGCTGGGGGCGAATTACGGGCAGCATCCCATCACGCAGGATTTCGACTACATCACGGTATTTCCGTTTGCGCGCCAGATTATCGCCAATGAGAGTCAGGAATGGCGCGGCGTCTCACTGGTGGAAGTGGCGCAGAGCGGCTGGGTGGAGACCGGCAAGCTGCAGGGCGACATTACATTCAACCAGATGCATGACGTGGCCGGGCCGGTAAGCGTTGCTGTCGCCCTGAGCCGTATCCTGCAGGAACGGGAGCAGCGCATTGTGGTGATCGGCAGCGGCCATTTTCTGGCCAACACCTATCTTGGCAACGGCAGCAATTTGGATTTCGGCATCAATCTGATCAACTGGCTCGCAGAAGACGAGGAGCTCATTGCCATTCAGCCGCGCGCCACGCTCGACAGCAGTCTGGCTTTCAGCCAATCGGCACTGACCGTCATTGCCGTCGGTTTCCTGATCGTACTGCCGCTGGTTTTTCTGGTGAGCGGGGTGCTCGTGTGGCGGCGGCGCAGAAAAGGCTGAACCCACACCGCCATGACATCCCGTTCGCTGCTTAATCTGGTTCTGCTTGCCGCAGTGGTGAGTCTGGCGCTATGGGTCTATTTCAAACCCAAGCCGCAGGGTGATGCCCAGGAATACAGAGTCTCGTCGCTGTCGGCGGAGAATGCGCAAAGCATACGCGTCGAATGGCAGGGGTTGGATATCGTGCTGCAGAAAGCGGGGGAGCGCTGGCATCTGACGCAGCCGCTGCAGGCCAGGGCCGACGAGATCAAGGTGGGGCGGATACTGGAGATACTGGCGGCCACCAGTCCACGCCGCTTTCCTGCGACCGAGCTGGAGCGTTTCGATCTGGCGCAACCTGCAGTGCGGCTGCGCATCGATCAGGAGTCATTTGCTTTTGGCGGATTGGCGCCCATTACCAATGAGCAATATGTCGCCAGCAGCGACAGCGTCTATCTGCTCGCACCGCGCTACGTTGCCGCGCTGCCGCGCCAGCCCGCCGACCTGCTCAGTCCGAAGCTGCTGGCGGAAAACGAAATTCCGGTTGGATTCGAGCTGGAGAATCTCAAGGTGATCCAGCAGGATGGGAGCTGGCGCATGATCCCGCAAAAACCCGGCGTGACCTTGACCCAGAACGAATTCAATCACTGGGTGCAATCGTGGCAGCAAGCCTATGCGACAGGCATCACATTGAGCGCAAACGCGCCAGATCAAACCGTCGCCGGCAAGCAATCAATCAAGATAACTTTGCGCGATGGCAATACCGTGCAACTGCTGATCCTGCAACAGCAACCCGAACTGATCCTGCTGCGTGTGGATGCGTCGATGCGCTACCGCTTCCCCGCCGAGAGCGGCAGGCGGTTGCTTGATCCTTATACTGCGGCGGGCAATTAATGCCGGAACTGCCCGAAGTCGAAGTAACCCGGCGCGGCATCGCCCCCCATCTCACGGGACGACGCATCGCCGGCGTTACCGTGCGTAACCCGAACCTGCGCTGGCCGGTGCCGCATCATCTGGGGCGCACGTTGACCGGGCTGGAAATACACCAGGTAACGCGGCGTGCAAAATATCTGTTGCTCGATTGCGGCAAGGGCACATTGATCCTGCATCTGGGCATGTCCGGCAGTCTGCGCCTGTTGCCCGCTAATACCCCACCGCAAAAACACGACCATTTCGACCTGAAGCTGGATGACGGCACGCTATTGCGGCTGACAGACCCGCGACGTTTTGGTGCAATCCTGTGGACAAGCGATGACGTTCTGCACCACCCGCTGCTGGCGCAACTCGGGCCGGAGCCGCTGACCGCAGCCTTCGACGGCAATGTGCTGCATGCCAGAACCCGTGGCCGCAGCGCCAGCATCAAGGAAGTGCTGATGAACAGCCATATCGTTGTCGGCGTCGGCAATATCTACGCGAGCGAAGCCTTGTTTCGCGCCGGCATCAACCCTAAAATCGCCGCGGGCAGAATCGGCAGCAGCCGCTGCGAAAAGCTGGCGCAGGCGGCAAAGGAGACGCTCAAGCTCGCGATCAAGGCGGGCGGCAGCAGCCTGCGCGATTACGTCAACAGCGACGGCAACCCCGGCTATTTCCAGCAGCAGTATTGGGTGTATGACCGTACCGGGCAACCGTGCCGCAAATGCGGCGCCCTCATCCGGCAAATCAAACAAGGGCAGCGCTCAAGTTTCTATTGCCCGCATTGTCAGAAATAAGTCGAGTATTGGCGCTGGACGGCACTCCGAGTTCCACATTGAGCATCCGTCATCGGTGAGCCTCTCTGTTTGGAATGTGACAGGAAGGAATCGTCGCAACCGGCAGAAACGTGCCAATAACGGGTATACGTACATCGTTGTTACTTGAAAACAAAAACCCCGCCGAAGCGGGGGTCTGTGTGAACACTACTTGAGATACCAGCCACTGGTGAAGTTCGCTGCAACACTCTTGGCAGCACAACGAAGTACCGAAAAATCGGAGTTATCCGGTAATATTAACCATCAGAACTCTAAATCAGACTGCTACTAAAGCTGGGGGCAGCGCATAACCATTTCAAAGGAGAGCAACATGCCGGTTACCTTATCCTACCCTGGCGTTTATATCGAAGAAGTGCCCAGCGGCGTGCATACCATCCCCGGTGTGGCGACGTCCATCACCGCGTTTATCGGGCGCGCGCTGCGCGGCCCGGTGAATGACCCGGTGCGCGTACAGAGTTTCGGCGAGTTCGAGCGGCGCTTCGGCGGGCTGTGGCGCGACAGCACCATAAGCTACGCATTGCAACAGTTCTTCCAGAACGGCGGTACCGATGCCATCATCGTGCGCGTGCATAACGGCGCGGTTGCCGCCACGCTCACATTGGCGGCGGGTATCAACCTGGTTGCGGCTAATCCCGGCAAGTGGGGCGAAAAATTGCGGGTGCGTGTCGATCACAACACGCGCCCTGCTCTTCCCACTGATCCGGCCAACAGCCTGTTCAATCTCGCGGTGCGCGACACAGCTACCGGTGTGACCGAGCGCTTCCTCAACCTCTCCACCGATCCCAATAACGCGCGCTTCGTCACGCGGGTATTGGAACAGGAATCAAATCTGGTGCGCATCGTCACACCGCCCGGCACCGTGCCCGCGTTGCGCCCCGTTGCCCACGGCAACCCGCCCGCCGGAGCCGATCCGCTGCTGGACAACGCATCCTCCAGCGCCTTCACGGCAACGGGAAATGAAGGCGCTGCCATCACCGACAACCAGATTTCGCTGGCTGCGTTGGAAGCATCCAAACAGGGGATATGGGCACTGGAAAAGGCAGACCTGTTCAATCTGCTGTGCGTTCCGCCGCTCACCCGCGACGCAGGTGGCGACGTGAACTCGCAAACACGCAGTGCAGCCGCAAAATATTGCCAGAAACGCCGCGCGGTGTATGTGGTCGATCCGTTGATGGCTTGGGACGAACCTTCCGACCTCACCGGCGGCAGCGGTCTGGACAGCGTAGGCTGGGGCCTGGCGCGCAGCGAAAATGCTGCACTGTATTTCCCCTATCTGCGCCAGCCCGATCCCTTGCAGGAAAATCGTCTTGCTGACTTCGCACCCTGCGGCGCGGTGGCCGGCATCATGGCCCGCACCGACGGCCAGCGCGGGGTATGGAAAGCCCCGGCCGGCAATGATGCCACGCTCAACGGCGTGGCCGAACTCTCGGTAAAACTCACCAATGGCGAAAATGACCAGCTCAATCCACTGGCGGTAAATTGCCTGCGCGCCTTCCCTGTCACCGGCCGCGTGGTGTGGGGTGCGCGCACGCTGCGCGGCGCAGACCAACTCGCCTCGGAATGGAAATACCTGCCGGTGCGGCGCACGGCATTATTCATAGAAGAAAGCCTGTATCGGGGCACACAATGGGTAGTGTTCGAGCCCAATGACGAGTCGCTGTGGGCACAGATTCGTCTCAACCTTGGTGCTTTCATGCAGGGCCTGTTCCGCCAAGGCGCCTTCCAAGGTACCGGTCCGCGCGAGGCCTACTTCGTCAAATGCGACAAGGAGACGACCACCCAGAACGACATCAATCTGGGTATCGTCAACATCATTGTGGGTTTCGCACCGCTCAAGCCCGCAGAATTCGTGGTGATCAAGATCCAGCAGATCGCCGGCCAGATTCAAGCCTGATAATTAGGAGACCTCCATGGCAACATTCACCGTCAATGCACATCGTTTCGATCCATATAAAAATTTCAAATTTCGTGTCAAGTGGGATGGTCGTTATGTTGCGGGCATCTCCAAGATTAGCGCACTCAAGCGCACCACCGAACTGGTGGAGCATCGCGACGGTGGCAACGTCTCCACTGATCACAGATCACCAGGCCGGACCAAGTTTGAGGCCATCACGCTCGAACGCGGCGTTACCCACGACACCGAGTTCGAGAAATGGGCAAACAAGGTGTGGAATTACGGTTCTGGCCTGGGGACCGAAGTTTCGCTTAAGGATTTCCGCAAGGATATCATCATTGAAGTCTACAACGAGGCCGGGCAGCTTGTGCTTTCCTATAAAGTGTTCCGTTGCTGGGTATCGGAATATCAGGCGCTACCCGATCTCGATGCCAATGCCAACGTGATTGCCATCGAGCATATCAAGCTTGAGAACGAAGGGTGGAAGCGAGATTGCGACGTAACTGAACCTAGCGAGCCAAGTTTTACTGGACCGGCTTGATGTGATTTAACAACAAGAACGACAAGGAACAGACCACGGTTTTTTGTTATCACTAAACATCTACAAGATGTCGGTTTGCGATTTTCGCGACCGGCAGAAGTGTGCGAGAACCGGCCCTGGTGTTTCTCCCTAAAAGCAGCCAATCAGGCCATTCTATCCTTCGTTTTATCTCGGACAGCACCCTGAGGCACGAGCTTGAAAACCTGTCATAATTCGTCCGATACCGGCATCAGATCAAGGTACTATTCCAGTAGTTTTGGCTGTCTTGGACAGCAGTGGTATTTGTATATTCTTGATTGGTAATATTTATTCACAGCCACGCTCTACTTTGGCATCGACATTTGGAAATAACTCTAAGGTGAACAGGATATGGATTCATCCGTACTCTTAAATTCAATATTCTTGGTTGTTGCTGGTTATGTTAATTACTACTTTTTCAGAAAACTATTCCCCAAACTTAATAAAGCTATTGGGGTAGTGGTTGTGTGTGGGATCGTAGTAATTTACTTGTATGTATCAAGTGGGCGACAATAAAATTTCAAATTGAACTCAAACAAAAGAGATTAGATGAGCTCATCAGAGAACAGAAAATAATAATGATATCGACTGTAAAATTGAGAGTGTTCTGCGCTGGACACCCTGAGGGTGTCTACTTCGCGTAATGCGATCTCTACAACGGCTAATCACGTTCAGGTGGCCTACCTATCCAAACAATCCAAACCAAGTGTCGATTAGCGACTGTCATCACAGGTAGAAACGTGCCAGAAGCTGCCATTCATGAGCGTAGAATTGCTGCTTCGATCAATGGCGCTTTAAATAATCAAGGAAGGTTTTATGACGTGGATGACTTCGGGTAATGTGTCAACTGAGGCATGGAGGCATATTCTAGAAGATGCGAATCATGAACTGGCAGTTGAGGCGCTCATAATAAAGCATGGTACGCCAATATCGTTTGGATTCCAGTTAGAATACAAAGCTATTTATAACTACTGAAAGGAATGTCATGTCGCACTATCATGCAGTTGTATGGATTGATCACACCGAAGCACACGTCATGCATATCAGCCCTAGTGATGTAGAGTCATCCATTGTGCGTCCCAGCAAACCACATCATCATTTACACAATAAGCGTGGGGCAGTTGGTGCTGGTCGCGCACCGGAGGATCAGCATTTCTATCACGAAGTAGTTGAAGCGACGAAGGGCGCTCAGGAAATTCTAATTGTCGGCCCAGCTAATGCCAAGCTTAATCTCATTAAGCACATTCACAGCCACGATCAGCAAATGGCTGACAAAGTTATCGGTATCGAAACCGTTGACCACCCATCCGATGCTCAAATAGTTGCCTATGCACGTAAATATTTTGAGGCAGCAGACCGTATGCGACCATAAGGGCAAGCGGTCATTCATGACTCTCGCCATAGGCAGAAACATGTCGGGAACAGACCAACGCCACTGGTGAAAACGTGCCAGTGCAAGTATTCGGCATCCTGCTCAACTTTGCCACTTTTCCATACCAATTTAGTAGCTATCAAATATCAGTTTTCTTGATTTTCTCGACTGACGGAATTATAGTCAACTTCCGGTATTAAGGCGCTAGCTGCGGTAACCTTAATCTTCAGGCATCTCAATGGATTGTGGTATAAATTTCGCTTTGCAGAAAAACCTTTCTGTCTGAGTAAACAGAGTATCCAATATACTTTCAAAGGTAATTCTGTGAGGCAACATTCTTTTAAGGTGAAAAATTGAAAGGACGGTTGACCATTCTGGCTCTAATCTTAATATTGTCTGGCTGTGCCAGCAATGTAGATAAATGTGTAGAAGCCATAATGAAATCCAATAAAGCTTCTCATCCGCAAGTGACTGAAGGAGAGCGGCTCGATGCAGAGATGCAAGCACGAGTTTTCTGTGAATCTCAAGGTAAATCAGGGCTGAGATAGATCAGAGGAAATGGTTGCCGCGGCTCAGAACAGCGGCATCACCCCACTACCTTCACGGCTCATGAATCAGCCGCACGTTTGTCATAACGCAGTTGCACTTCAGACTTGAATCCACCCCTTGCTATCAGAAGTAAGAGTACCTTGGCATCCCGTTACTATTGAGCCTCAAATGACTGGTTCGTGTCGATTTGTGACTGTCATCACAGGCAGAAACGTGTCAGAAGCGAGTATTCAATATCCTTCCCAACTCTGTTGCGAATCAGCAAGCTGCAGAATTCTTGATGGTTCCTTGCGAGTGGTTCCTTTCGAGATGACAGCGTGGTGGCCGGCAGGTTATGATTGCCGCATCAATGCAACCGGAGGAACCGAATGAACAAGATCATTCTGGCGATTGACGATGACGAACTGATGCTGGCGTTCTATCAGAGTATTCTTGCTGAGTTTGGCACGGTGAGAACGGCGCTCAATCTTGCTGAGGCAAGGCGGCAGATAGACGGTGTCGATTTGATTCTGCTCGATTTCTATCTTGAGGACGACCAGGGATTATTCCAGCAGATCGTGCCGGAGCTGAAGAAAGCCGCGCCGGTGCTGTTGTGCTCCGGCATTCAGGATGAGAGAGTTTCAGGCATCGGTTCTGCCCTGGGAGTTGCCGGTTACTGGAACAAGAGAGCGGGGCACGACAAGCTGCTCGCGCTGGTCAAGACTGTACTGGATAAAGAATAAATTTTCATCAGCGCTACACTGCTGGATACCGGCATAACGCCGGATTCCTGATTGCTGGCTACGCATGCAGGTTGTCAGCAGGCGGCATGCCACCCGAATCACGGTTATCCGTTCAGGGTCACCGACCCCCCAGCTTGGTATATCATCCGGGTTTACGAAACTCCACCAAGGCAAGGTTCATATGAATATCACATTCATCGGCGGCGGCAACATGGCCTCCGCGCTGATCGGCGGGTTATTGCAGCAAGGCTATGCCGCTGCGCAAATCCGCGTGGTGGAGATCAACGCCAAAGGGCGTGAGAAAATAACCCGTGAGCTGGGTGTGGCAGCAGTGGCAGATCTGGCCGACGGCATCAGCGGCAGCGATGTCATCCTGCTGGCAGTGAAGCCGCAGCAGCTTTCGGCTTTGGCACAGCAACTGGCGCCACTGCTTAAAGATCAGTTGGTCATTTCCATTGCCGCCGGCATTCGCGCCAGCGATATCAGCCGCTGGCTGGGCGGGTATGGGCGCGTAGTGCGCGCCATGCCCAACACTCCGGCGCTGGTGCGCGCGGCAGTTACGGGTCTCTATGCCCTGCCCGGCGTGAATGCGCAGCAAAAGCAGCATACCGAGGCGATCCTCGCTGCGGTGGGTTCCGTGTTATGGTTGGAGCGCGAAGAATTGCTGGATGCGCTCACCGCCGTATCCGGCAGCGGCCCGGCTTATGTGTTCTATTTCATCGAAGCGCTGCAGCAGGCAGCGGTGGAACTGGGGCTGGACGCAGCCCAGGCGCGGCAGTTGAGCCTGGAAACATTTCTCGGTGCGGCCAGGCTGGCAAGCCAGAGCGATGAAGATGCTGCCACGCTGCGTGCACGGGTGACCTCCAAGGGCGGCACCACTGAGCGTGCACTGCAGAGCATGGAGAGTGACGGGGTCAGGAGCGCGATTGCACGCGCGATCCATGCGGCACATGCACGTGCGCGCGCAATGGGCGACGAATTTGGCAAGGAATAAGCCGCAGTTATAAGGGAACGTCCATGCTCAACCAGATACTGACATTTCTGCTCGACACGCTGCTGGGATTATTTTCCCTGGCGCTGCTGCTGCGCTTTTACATGCAGTTGCTGCGCGCACCCTTCCGCAATCCGCTGACTCAATTTCTCATCGCCCTCACCGATTTTGTCGTACGTCCCGCGCGTCGGGTGATTCCCGGTCTGCGCGGCATGGATCTTTCCACGTTGCTGCTGGCATGGCTGGTGGAATGTACGCTGCTGGCGGGAACGCTGGCACTGAAAGGCTACGATTTCGGTTCAGTCACCGGTATCGCCGTCGGTGGCATGGGGTTGCTGGCACTGGTGGAAATCGTCAAGACGACGCTCTACATCATTTTGGTTGCAGTGATCATGCAGGCAGTCCTCTCCTGGGTCAGCCCGCACAACCCCATGATGCCACTGCTCGACAGCTTCACCCGGCCGTTTCTGGGAGTCTTCCGCCGCCGCATCCCGTCCATCGCCAATGTCGATTTGTCGCCGCTATTCGTACTGGTGCTGATTCAATTATTGTTGATGGTCGTGACCGGAATGCAGCGGGAAATCCCCATTCTGTTTTGATGTCCTGTACCTGGTATCGTAGCGACGATGGCGGCCAGCGCCTCACCCTCACCTTGCATATCCAGCCCGGCGCCAAACGTACTGAAGCTGCGGGACTGCACGGCGATGCGCTCAAAATCAGGCTGGCTGCTCCACCCGTCGAAGGCAAAGCCAACACCGCGCTGCTGCAATTTCTTGCGGGGATTTTCGGTGTGCCGCTGCGTCAAGTGATACTCAAACAAGGGGTTAAATCCCGGCGCAAAGTGGTTGAGATTCAGCAATCGCTTGTGGGGCCAGAGGTGTTGTTTCAGCAAGCGGCGGACGTGGAGCAGTAAAACATATTCCGTGCCCAACCAATTTCATAGAGGAAAATGATGGAGCTTATTTTATGGCGTCACGCCGAAGCCGAAGATGGCCTGCCTGACTCTGCGCGCGAACTCACCGGCAAGGGATTGAAGCAGGCGCGTGCCATGGCCGAGTGGCTTGAACCGAGGCTGCCGGAAAATACACGCATCATCGTCAGTCCTGCCCGGCGCACCCAGCAGACTGCCAGCGCGCTGGGTGACAATTTTGAAACCGTGAAAGAAATTGGAACCAGCGCTTGTGCCAGGGATATCCTCGCCGCTGCCGGTTGGCCCACCGCCAAAGGTGCGGTGGTGGTGGTCGGCCATCAGCCGACGCTGGGAGAAGTGGCGGCATTGCTGCTATCTGGTGAGTTGGCAGGATGGAACATCAAAAAGGGCACAGTATGGTGGTTCAGCCGCAAGGAGAAAGCGGGAATAGAAGAAACCGTGCTGCGCGCAGTCATTTCTCCCGACATGCTGTGATTTTCAGTGCAATGGAACCATGTCGCACCTGATCCTGTTCAACAAGCCCTATGGGGTCATTTGCCAGTTCACGCCCGAAGCCGGGTACCAGTCCCTCAAGGATTTCATTCCGCTGCCGGATTTCTATCCCGCCGGACGGCTCGATGCCGACAGTGAAGGTCTGGTGCTGCTGACTGACGATGGCAAACTGCAGCACAGAATCAGCGATCCCAAGCACAAGCTGCCCAAGACTTACTGGGTGCAGGTGGAAGGTGTGCCGGATGAAGCTACGTTGGAGAAACTGCGCCGGGGCGTGATGCTGAAAGATTACCAGACGCTACCTGCACAGGCGAGCTTGCTGGCTGAACCGGACAATCTCTGGCCGCGTACCCCGCCCATCCGTTTCCGCAAGAATGTTGCCACTGCCTGGATTGAATTGACGCTCACTGAAGGCAAGAATCGTCAGGTGCGGCATATGACTGCGGCACTATCCTTTCCTACGCTGCGACTGATCCGCTACGCTATCGGTACGTATACGCTGCAAGGCATCGCACCGGGCGAATGGCGCCCGGTAGATTGAGGTTGCTGGTGCTGCGCATGGTCTGCCTGCTGTTCATTTGTCGGCTTTGCAATGACAAATTAATGGACTTTTTGCGGGTTTGATCTATGATAAACGCTGTTCCGACCTATGCTGCTGCATGGGCCGAGACCGTGCGTGAACTGCAAGTACAAACTGCTGCTCTCTTTTGCTCACTTGACGTTCACCGGATGTTTACCTAAATAAGGAGACTCATCATGCAAATAAAAACATTCTTCGCGGCCTTCGCCGTTCTCGGATTGCTGGCTTCCTGCGCGCAGATGGAACGCTACCACCCGATGGACATGACCCAGGCGGTACAGAGCGCCAAAACCCCCGCTGATCACGAAGCATTGGCCAGGCACTATGAAAACATGGCCCAGACGATGCAGGAGAGGATGCAGAAGCACAAAAAATTGCTTGAACAATATGAAACACAAAGCTATCACTATGGAAGAGAGGCTGAAGACCTGAAGGCGCATAGCCATGCCTTGATCCGTTTTTATGAGCAAGCTGCAGAAGCAAACATGAACATGGCCGCTTCGCATCGGAAAATGGCTGCAGAAGCCAAGTAACCCGCGCCTTCACGAAAATTCTTTTTCAGCCTGCCAAGGCAATCGGCTGATTTTAGCGGTTCTTTAGAACTTTGCATCCACTGAAGTATCCATTGGATACGTATAGGAGGGTCAAATGAAAAAGATTTTCATTGCATCTGTCTTGGCACTAGGCTTGATCCAGGTCGGCACCACTGCTCAGGCCTACCAGGATAATGAAGAAGAGTCGGCAGCGGCCGGTCAGCTTGGCGACCCAGGCAAGGTGTCGCGTACCATTGAGATTATCATGGTCGACAACCGTTTCAAACCTGATGAAATAGAAGTGAAGCAGGGTGAAACGGTGAAATTTGTTCTCAGAAATACTGGCAAGAAGAAGCACGAGATGATGATCGGTTCCATGGCACAGTTGGACAAGCATGCCAAGATGTTGAAACAATATCCCGACATGGAGCACTCCGATTCCAGCATGGTAAGCGTTGACCCGGGCAAGAGCGGGGAACTGGTGTGGCAATTTGCCGAGGCTGGCACAGTCAATTTTGCCTGCCCGCTACCGGGACATTACAAGGGTATGCATGGTAGAATTATCATAGAAGCCAAATGAAGATATCCATCAACACATTTTTCTCCAGATTGCTCATCGCCGCTGCTTTGCTCGGCGCGGCATCCTTTGCCGCTGCTGCAACAGTCGAAGTCTACAAGAGCTCAACCTGCAAGTGTTGTGCGAAATGGGTTGATCACATGCGCGCCAATGGCTTTACCGTAAATACCAACGATGTCGGCAACAAGGAAGCACGCGAACGTGCGGGTATTTCCACTGCACTTGGCTCATGCCACACCGCGTTGGTTGACGGCTACGCCATCGAGGGACACGTGCCGGCGCAGGATATCAAGCGGCTACTCAAGGAGCGTCCCCGCGCCACTGGCCTGGCTGTTCCCGGTATGCCGCATGGCTCCCCAGGCATGGAAGGCGCACGCAGCGAACCCTACAACGTGCTGTTGATCGACAAACAAGGCAGCACGACCGTGTTCAGCCGCCATGGCCCGGCCAATCCACAGGATTCGGTGATGCGTCTGAAGTAAGAAGTGTAAGCCCCATATTCCAATCACTGTTGTCATGTTGTATTGAACACGAAACCATTACCCATTCCATTCTTGCCCGGTTGGTTGTTGCAGCCATCAGGCACACTTCCCAACACTTCCAGCTTCTACTTTCCATAACAGGTGGCACGATGAACTATGCTAGCGGACAGCGCCAATGTTGTCCTGGTTTTACACACGGCACACAAAGGATGATCAGCGTGAATGGTGAGCAGTCATGAGCGCGCGTTATTTATTTCTGCTGGGTATGGTGGTGGGATTGGCAGCGGGCTGCGGCAAATCAGAGCCACCTGCCGTAACGCCGCCGTCTGCCGCGACTCCGGCCCCATCTCCTGCCGCATCAACTCCATCGGCTGCCGCGCCAGCGGCAGCCGATGCTGCGCTGCCAGCACCGACGCCGCAGAGCATCGCGGCGCGTAAACTGGACCCGGAGAAGATCAAGCGCGGCGCAGCCGTTTACCGTACGCATTGCGCATCCTGTCATGGTCCGAATGGCGAGGCCACTTCCAATTGGCGGGAGCAGGGAGCAGACGGCAGATATCCGCCACCGCCACTGGACGGCAGCGCCCACGCCTGGCATCACTCAACCGGGACGCTGGAAAAAATGATCCGGGAAGGCTCGCCTGTTATCGGCGGTATGCCGGCGTGGGATGGCAAATTGACCAATCAGGAAATCGATGATGTGATCATCTGGATCAAAACGCTGTGGCCGGATGAGATTTACGATATCTGGTACAAGGAAATCGAGCGCAAGCAGAAGGATTAGCGCCAGCACCAGTGGAATCAGGTGCTGGCAACAGCAGGGTGAGACTTTCAGACAGGCAACAGACTTAATTCCCGGGCAGGGTTGTCACTAAGCAGCCCGGGATGTAGAGCGACTCAGGCCGATCCGCTTTTCTGCGCAGCCTTTTTTGCTGTCGCGCGGGCGGGAAGCTTCTCGCGGATGCGAGCCGACTTGCCGGAACGATCCCGCAGATAATAGAGTTTGGCGCGGCGCACGGCACCACGACGCTTGATCTCTATGCTGGCGATCAAAGGTGAATAAGTCTGGAAAGTCCGCTCCACGCCTTCACCGCTGGACACTTTGCGCACGGTAAAAGCCGAGTTGAGGCCGCGATTGCGCTTGGCAATGACCACGCCTTCGTAAGCCTGTATCCGTTTACGGTCGCCTTCGACCACATTGACGTTAACGACAACGGTATCGCCGGGGGCAAAATCCGGGATAGTTTTGCCAAGGCGGGTGATTTCTTCGGTTTCAAGTTGATCGATCAAGTTCATTTCTTACTCCTTAATTTGTTTCGCTTGCCTGGTGTTGTAGTCCTGCTTGAATTCTTCCAGCAATTTTCTTTCTTCCTCGGTCATGCCGTGTTCAATTTTCAATGCCAGCAAATCAGGCCGTCTCAGCCATGTCCTGCCCAGCGCTTGCTGCAACCGCCAGCGATTGATTCTGGCGTGATTGCCGGACATCAGAACTTCCGGTACAGCATCCCCTTGATACACTTCTGGCCGTGTGTAGTGGGGGCAGTCCAGTAAGTTCTTGCACCCATCAGAGAACGAGTCCTGGTTGGCCGATTCCGGGTCACCCAGCACTCCCGGCATCTGTCGCACCACACTGTCTATCAGCACCATCGCTGCCAATTCGCCGCCGGAGAGCACGTAATCGCCAATGGAAATTTCATCATCCACCTGGCGCGCCAGCAGGCGCTCATCCACGCCTTCATAACGTCCGCACAGCAGTATAACCCCCGACAGCTTGCCTAACTCCATCACCACAGCCTGGTTGAGGAGCCGTCCCTGGGGGGAAAGG
>JAPLQS010000085.1 GCA_026399575.1 Nitrosospira sp.
CGGGATGACTGTACTCCACCAGACTGCAACACCTTCAGAGACTATTATATGGACATTTCCAGCCCGGAATTCTGGGTTGCGGTGGTGCAAATTATCGCCATTGATATTGTGCTAGGCGGCGACAATGCGGTCGTGATTGCACTCGCCAGCCGGCGCTTGCCGGAAAAACAGCGCAACCAGGCGATTTTCTGGGGTGTATTCGGTGCCATCGGCCTGCGCGTAGTGTTGATTTTTTTCGCCCTGACTCTGCTGGCGATTCCTTTTCTGAAAATTGTCGGCGCATTGCTGCTGCTATGGATCGGGGTGAAACTGCTGCAACCCGAGCCTGAAGATGGCGCACATGAGATCGACGCCAGCACCACGCTGCTGGGCGCGATCAAGACCATCATCGTCGCTGATGCGGTGATGAGTCTGGACAACGTCATTGCCATTGCAGGCGCCGCCAAGGACAGTATCGGCCTGGTTATTTTCGGCTTATTGGTGAGCGTACCCATCATCGTCTGGGGCAGCAAGCTGGTGATGAAGCTGATGGATCGTTTTCCCTTGACCATCGTCATCGGTGCCGGACTGCTCGGCTGGATCGCGGGCGATATGACGGTGACCGATGCTGCCACCAAGGAATGGATTCAGAGCAGCATGCCATTGTTGCATTGGTTTGCCCCGGCAGCCGGGGCATTGCTGGTCGTCATGCTCGGCAAGTGGCTGGCGGCCCAGGCATCGGCACGAATGGCGGCAAAAGCTGCGCCGATAATTGATCTGGCAGACAACGAGCAGCGTCCGCCACATCCATAAGGGGAAATCATGCTAAAAATTCTGTTGCCGGTAGACGGTTCCGACACTTCCAACAAAGCAGTTGCGGATTTCATCAAACTGCTCGGCTGGTACCGGGAAATGCCGGAGATTCACTTGCTCAATGTCCAGCCTCCGTTACATGGAAATGTTTCCAGATTCATCGACAAGGAAAACATTAAACAATATCATCAGGAAGAAGGCTTGGGAGGATTGCAGACCGCGCGCGATTTACTGCAGCAGGCCGGCATCGACTGTCAGTTCCATATCCTGGTGGGCGACCCGGCAGAAATGATCGTGCGCTGTGCCGCTGAAAAACAGTGCGGCCAGATCGTCATTGGTCCGCGCGGGCTGGGAGCAGTGAAAGGCTTGCTGCTGGGCTCTGTCGCCAGCAAGGTGATGCAGCTTTCGACCGTACCGGTCCTGCTGGTAAAATAAAGACCAAGATTGAACAGGGAGATGCCATGAGTACAATTCCTGCACCAGATTCAGCCCGAACGAACCCCATCGATAGCAGCGTCAAGCCGAACTTCTCCAAAAACCTGCAAACTGTTGCCAACCGGATACACGCCGCCAGCAGTATCGACGAGATCATGCTGGAAGTGAGCAAAGACATTTGCTCGCTGTTCAATGCAGACCGCCTGATTATCTATTCGATGGGTGAGGATAGGACTTCTGTTGTTTCCAAGGTGCGCACCGGACCCAATTCATCCAGGGAATTGAGAACGCCCATTGGCGATCAGGACATCGTCGGCTTTGTCAGTCTCAGCAAGAAAATCGTCAACATCAAGGACGTTTATGACGAGAATGAACTGAAAGCACTGAGTCCAAAATTGCGTTTCTTACGCGAAGTGGACAAGCGCACCGGGTATCGCACCAAGCAGATGCTGGTGGCGCCGATACTGGACACCGGCATCAATGAACTGGTGGGTGTGGTGCAAATCATCAATTGCGGTAGCGGCAAGCCTTTCCCGCAGATGACGGTAGACGGGGTGAGCGAGCTCTGCCAGATACTGACCATTGCTTTCAAGCAACACCAGAAACCGCAGCAACTGAGCAAATCCAAATATGACAACCTGATCGCCGAGGGTCTCATTTCGGCGGAACAGATGGATTTGGCCGCGCGTTCTGCGCGCAAAAAGGGACTCGATCTGGAAGCGCTGCTGATCGACGAGTTTCAGATCAAACCCCCGTCTCTGGGCAAGTCGTTGGCCCTGTTTTTCGGCGTGGGATATGAGCCTTTCAAGGCTGACCGGATCAGGCCGGTGAAGCTCCTCAAAAACCTGAAGCGCGATTATGTCGAAAAAAATCTCTGGTTGCCGATAGACGAAACCAAAGACGGGCTGGTGGTGCTGACGCCCGACCCCGATAAAATCAAGGCGCTGCACATCGTTGATAACGTTTTTCCCAAACATTTAATTATCTACAAAGTCTGCTCCGGCCGTGAATTCAAGGCAACCCTGGATCTGTTTTATGGCGATGCCAGCCTGGGAGAGACAAACGCCGGCAGCATAGGCGACATGCTTTCCACTCTGGACAATACCGACGAAATCGAAGCGGTAACTGAAGATGTCTCTTCCGTATCCGACAACGAACTGGTGAAACTGGTCAACAAGATTATTGTTGATGCCTATAACATGGGGGCTTCCGACATTCATGTCGAACCCTATCCGGGCAATGCCAAGACCGAAATCCGCTTCCGCATGGACGGCACGCTGGTACCCTACATCCAGATACCGGCGGGCTACCGCAATCCGCTGGTGACGCGCCTCAAGATCATGTGTGATCTGGATATTTCCGAAAAGCGCAGGCCCCAGGACGGCAAGATCAAATTCAAGAAATTCGGCCCGCTGGATATCGAACTGCGAGTTGCCACCATTCCCTCTGCGGGCGGAATGGAGGATGTGGTGATGCGTATTCTGACGGCGGGGGAAGCAATTCCGCTCGACAAAATGGGTTTCACTGCGCACAATCTGAAAGAACTCAAGAAAGTGATCAGCCAGCCTTACGGCCTGTTCTTCGTCTGCGGTCCGACCGGCTCCGGGAAAACCACCACGCTGCATTCCATCCTCAAATCTCTCAATACCAAGGAAACCAAGATCTGGACCGCCGAAGACCCGGTCGAAATCACCCAAAAAGGCTTGCGCCAGGTGCAGATGAATATCAAAGCAGGGCTGACTTTCCCGGTAGTGATGCGCTCGTTTCTGCGGGCCGACCCCGATATCATCATGGTGGGGGAAATGCGCGACAAGGAAACCACCAGTCTCGGCATCGAAGCTTCACTCACCGGCCACCTGGTGTTCGCCACGCTGCATACCAACAGCGCCACCGAATCCATCATCCGCCTGCTGGACATGGGCATGGATCCATTCACTTTCTCCGATGCGTTGCTGGGCGTGCTGGCGCAGCGCTTGGCCAAGCGCCTGTGCAGTTGCAAAAAAGCACACGCCGCCGGACAGGAAGAACTCCAGGCCCTGCTGACGGAATATTGCGGCGAGTTGAAAAACATCGAGCGCTTCAAGACCGATCCCGCTGCGGCTTACCAGGCCATCCAGGCTGACTGGATCAAGCAGTACGGCGACGAGCAGGGGCAAATCATGCTGCACGAACCGGTTGGTTGCGATACCTGCAACGGCAGCGGCTACAAGGGCCGGGTTGGTCTGCATGAATTGCTGATCGCCACCGATGCGCTGAAAAAGAACATCCAGGATCATGCGCGCGTGACCGAGATGCTGGTCACTGCGCTGGGTGACGGCATGCGCACTTTGAAGCAGGACGGCATAGAGAAGGTATTGCAGGGCATTACCGACATGCATCAGGTGAGGACGGTGTGCATTAAATAGCTGGAAAGTGGTGAGTAGTAAGTGGGAAGTAGGTGATGTGACAAAAATGGGCACATTGCGCCGGATTTAGGCTTTGCCAAAAAAACACCGCGTTTAGCCTTGCTGCAATGATCGCTCCCAATAAAAAAGCCCCTCACGCGGAGGGGCTTTTTACTTGCCGGGCTGCGCTTACGCTATGCCCGTGCTACATGCTACTACGCGCAGAGGCCGCCGCCCGGTTTCAAGCCCCGAGTTGAGTCACAGATGGTACCGGTCATTACCCATGGCAAGGTTGACGCCCCGACTGTGGGTGTTGGCGTAAAAACAAAAGTCAAAGGAACCCCGCCAGTGGTAGTTGCGGTACTGTTTCCGCTTACCACGCCGGCTGCGAGCGTAAGGCCCTTGGCATTAGTTGAATCCGGGGAAGTTGCCGGAACGCCATTTTGGCCCGGGCCGCAATTAGTCAAAGCTCCGGTATCTTGGTAGCACACGCCAACTGCCAGTTTATAGGCCGCCAACTCGGCCACGGTGCCTGCTGCACGAGTGCGCGAGGTGTAATCGCCGTATTGCGGGATCGCAATCGCTGCCAGAATACCGATAATCGCGACTACGATCATCAGTTCGATCAAGGTGAAACCTTTTTGTGCTTGTTGCATGATTAATTCTCCTTTAGGGTTTAAGACACGCACTCGAGGTGCTTGGTTCAATATAAGCAGCAATCGTGCCAGGTCATGCCACCAAGCCCGATCACATGCAAATAATATAGTACAACCCGTTGTTATCATAAACCTTATTCGTAGCGCAACGCTTCCACTGGTCGCAGTGCCGCCGCTTTTCTGGCTGGGTAGAAGCCGAAGAATATCCCCACCGCTGACGCAAACAGGAATGCCAGGCCGACCATGCCGAGGGTGATGACCACCACCATGTCCGCCGCCTGGCTCACCGCCCAGGCGCCGCCGATGCCCAGCGCCACGCCTGCCAGCCCGCCCAGGATGCAGATCACCAAGGCTTCCAGCAGGAATTGCGTGAGGATGGCGCGGCGATTGGCGCCGATGGCCATGCGGATGCCGATTTCGCGGGTGCGTTCGGTCACCGATACCAGCATGATGTTCATGATGCCGATGCCACCAACCAATAACGATACCGAGGCGATCGCTCCCAGCATCAGCGACATCACCTTGGCCGCACCGGTGGCGACGGCAGCCAGCGCTGCCATGTTACGTACGGTGAAATCGCTATCCATGCCTTCCGCGAGGCGATGGCGCTGGCGCAGCAACTGATTGATCTCACTTTCGGCTTCCTCCATCACTTCAGTTGATTTGCCCTGCACCATCATGAAGCGGATGGTTCCGGGGAACTGGCTGCCGAAAATCTGGCGCTGACCGGTGGTGAGCGGAATGAACACGCTGTCGTCCTGGTCACGCCCGTCCAGACTCTGCCCCTTGGCGGCAAGCACCCCGGTGACCAGAAAAGGACTCTTCTTGATGCGGATGGTCTTGCCGGTCGGGTCTTCATCGCCGAACAGATTCTTGGCGATGACCTGGCCCAGCACGACAACGCGTGCGGCAGAGCGGAAATCGGTATCGGAAAACACCTCGCCATCTTCCGTACTCCAGTTGCGCACCTTGAAATAATCCGGCGTCACGCCAGTGACGACGGTGCTCCAGTTGTTGGCACCATAGTTCAGTTGTGCCGTTCCGGTTATGATCGGTGCGACCGCCTTGATCGAGGGTAAATTGGCGACAGCCTGCGCATCACCGAGGGTCAGAGTCTGCGCACTGCCGCTGCTTTGGCGCATGGCACCCGAGGAGGTGGCGCCGGGCAGCACGATAAACAGGTTGCTGCCCATCGAGGCGATGGCCTGGTTGACGGTAGTCTGCGCGCCCTGACCAATGGACAGCATCAACACCACCGCCGCCACACCGATGATCATGCCGAGCATGGTCAAACCGGTACGCAGGCGGTTGAGCCGCAGTGCGCGCAAGGCTTCACCGATGATGGCCAGCAGGTTCATGCCGTCACCCCGCCGTCATGCACCACCCGTCCGTCTTTCAGCCGCACCAGCCGGTGCGCGTAAGCGGCAATGTCATTTTCATGCGTGACCAGCACGATGGTGATGCCTTGCTCGCGGTTGAGCCGTTCGAACACCGCCATGATTTCGCCGCTGGTTTGGGTATCGAGATTGCCGGTGGGCTCATCTGCCAGGATAAGCTGCGGATTGTTGACCAACGCACGGCTGATGGCAACCCGCTGCTGCTGGCCGCCGGAAAGCTGATTGGGTTGATACGCGGCGAAATTGCCGAGACCGGTCTGGCGCAGCAGTTCCAGCGCGCGCCGGCGACTCTCCGCGCGGCCCACCCCGGCATAGAGCAGTGGTGTCGCCACGTTATCCAGCGCCGTCATGCGTTTCAGCAGGTTGAATCCCTGGAATACGAAACCGATGGTGTGGTTGCGCACGCGCGCAAGCTCATTCTCCGCAAGTGCCGCCACATCGCGCCCGGCGAGCCAGTAATGCCCGCTGCTGGGGGTATCAAGACAGCCCAGCAGATTCATCAGAGTGGACTTGCCGGAACCGGAATGCCCCATGATGGCGACAAATTCGCCGCGGTTGATATTGAGACTCACGTCGTACAGCACCTGGCTGTTGACCGTACCGTTGATGCCGTTGTCCAGACTATAGGTCTTGCACAGGTTTTCTACCCTGATCAACGGCGCGGCGGAAGAATCGGGCTGGACTGACGCCATCAGACCACCCATCAGAACATTCTGAGCTTGAAGTTGCCGCCCGATTTATCCTTGTTGGCGGTCTCGCGCACGACCAGCTTGTCGCCTTCCTTGATTCCGCCTTCGATGATTTCGGTAAAACTGCCATCAGCAATGCCGGTTCTGACGCTGACCGCAACAGGTTTGCCATTCTCCAGTCGGTAGAGTACAGGTTTGCCCGGTTGCCTGGCCGGCGCGCTGTCGGCATCGGCATCGGTCGGTTTGTAGCGCAGCGCCGCGTTGGATACTCGCAGCACCGCATTCTTCTGATTGACGGCAAAGCGTACATTGGCGGTCATGCCCGGCAGCAGCGTACCATCGTCGTTGGCTACCGTTACCACCACGTTATAGGTGACCACATTCTGCTGGATGGTGGGATTGAGTCGCACCTGCTTTACTGTGCCGGTAAACTCGCGCTCGTGAAAAGCATCCACCGTGAAATTTGCCTGTTGACCGAGTCGCAACTGGCCGATATCCGCTTCCGCTACACTGGTATCGATCTGCATCTGGCGCAAGTCCTTGGCAATCTGGAACAAAACGGGTGTCTGGAAACTCGCCGCTACGGTCTGGCCAAGATCTACGTTGCGCGCCACCACCACTCCGGAAATCGGTGATTTGATCACGCTGTAATTGAGGTTGGCGCGGTCGCGCGCCAGTTGCGCTGTACCCAGTGCGAGCTGGGCGCGGGCAACGTCCAGTTGCTGCTCGAACACATTCAATGCGTCACTGGAAATAAAGCCCTGTTCTTTAAGGGTGAGATTACGCGCCATCTTGTTTTCCGCCAGTTTCAGCACGGCGCGCGCATTCATCACGCTGGCTTCGGATTGCTGCAACTGCGCCCGGAACAATGCCGGGTCAAGTTCCGCCAACACCTGGCCCACTTCGATCTGGTCGTTGAAGTCAGCATACATCTTGAATATCGTACCCGATACCTGGGTGCCGACATTGACCAGCTCCACCGGATTGAGTGTGCCGTTGGCGGAAATACTCTGCACGATGTCCCCACGATCGACCACCTGAGTTTTATAGCGCTCCTGCTTGGATTCCGGTTTGTCGCCCCAGTACCAGATGGCGATAACAGCCAGTAGCAGCACTGCGACAATGACGAGCAACTTGGTGCGGGAAATAGTGATCATGAGTGGCCAGGTTATGTTCTGTGCCAAGCTGGACAGAGCGAAAGCCGAATGTTACCTGAGTGTGGGAGGTTTATGGAACCGCCGCCCAAGTCCTTTACGAAAGACTTGGGCAGCACTCCCCTAGTTTTTATTGGCAGCGGCCAGTTCACGCAGCTCTTTGAGGCGTGCTTCAACACTGGATACTTGATAGAAATCACCATCATTGTTTCTCAGCGCAGTCTGCAACTGATCAATCGCGGCGGCGAGATAACCCTGCCGGATATAGGCTTCTGCCTGGGCGCGGTGCTGCAACAGATTGCTCCCCAGTGCCGCGTAACCTTGTGCCTGCAGGTTGTAAAGACGTACATCGTTGGGCGTAAACAGCAGTTGCTGGTTGATGAATTTGAGTGCGGCATCGGGGCTGTTGCTGCGCAGCAGCGCTTCGGCATAGTCGTAGGTCAGCGCCCGGTGCTGCGGATAAATCCGCAAGGCGGTCCGGTAAATGCCAAGAGCATCGGCAGTGTGTCCCAGCGCCAGCTTGACCCGTCCCGCAAGCGTCTCAATCATGGGACTGGAGCGTGTAATCTTGCGCTCGATCCGGATCGCTGTACCCAGGCGGTGATTCTCCAGCATCTCTATCATGCCGCCGGCCCGTGAGGCTTCATAGAGCAGGGTCAATTCCTTGTCTGCACGTACGTAATTCCGGTCGCGCAACAAGGCGTTGATCAATCCATAGCGTTCCGCAACTTCGCTGTTGTAGCGCTTGTCCCGAATACTGGATTCAAAATAGCTTACCGCGTCTTTGGGTTTCCCCTGAAGCGCACGCAACTTGGCACGCACCAACTGGAAATCAAGGCTGTCAGGGACTTGCCGGTAAGACATGCTTTGCGTACGGTTCTGAATGTCCGCAATGCGTTCATAAGTGATCGGGTGGGTGCGCAAATAAGACGGCGCTCCGTTCTCGTGAAACCGTCCGGCTTTTTGCAGGCGCTCGAAAAATTCCGTCATCCCATTGGGATCAAGCCCGGCATCGACCAGTATGTTCAGTCCGATACGGTCGGCTTCTTTCTCATGGTCGCGGGTAAAGTCCAGCCGCGACTGGATTGCAAGTGCCTGGGAAGCAACTGCGGCGGCCTGTCCGGCTTGCGGGTTCGAACGTGAAACCAGAATCGCCACTGCCAGCGATGCCAGCGTGGTCAGCATGCCGTATTTCTGCCCGGAAATCATGCGCGCAAGGTGTTTCTGGGTGACGTGCGCGATTTCATGCGCCATCACCCCGGCCAATTCCGATTCGCCCTGCGCGGCGAGAATGAGGCCGCTGTTGAAACCCATGAAACCGCCGGGCAGCGCAAATGCGTTGATGGACGGGTCCTGCAGGGCGAAGAATTCAAACTCCTGGTCGGGATGATCTTCGTTCGTGCCGGCAAGCAGCCTGTTGCCGAGATTGGTGAGATAAGCGGCTATTTCAGGATCGTCAAGATAGCTGCGGTCGGCGCGAATCTCGGTCATGATCTGCAAACCAAGCTGCCGTTCCTGACGTGGCGAGATGGTGGCCTGGGAGACATCACCCAGTTCGGGCAACTCGTCAGCAGAGACATTCAGGGCAAATAGAAGCGGCAGTATTGCTGCCAGCAGATAGTGCAATTTCATGGTGATATGATAACCGTTTGCGGGCTAAGTTCCATGGCCGTCAGGGGACTCTGCGCACGAAGAGTCCAACTTCAGGAGCCGCTAAATCGCTGCCTCATTCATTTCGCCAGTGCGTATCCTCACGATCTGGTCGACACTGGTAACAAAAATCTTGCCGTCGCCTATCTTGCCGGTGCGCGCAGCCTTGACTATGGCTTCGATAGCGCTGTCTACCTGCTTCTCAGCCAGTATGATTTCGATTTTTACCTTGGGCAGAAAGTCCACCACGTATTCCGCACCGCGATACAGTTCAGTATGGCCTTTCTGTCTGCCGAAGCCTTTCACTTCGGTGACCGTCAACCCGCTCACCCCGATCTCGTTGAGGGCTTCCCATACTTCGTCGAGTTTGAAGGGCTTGATGATGGCTTCGATTTTTTTCATGATGCGTTCCTTGGGTTGAGTATTTCTGATGGCGGTTAAAATTCGTCTCGGTATTTCGATGTGATCGGATAGCGCCAGTCCTTGCCGAAGCCACGGCGGGTGATGCGGATGCCAACCGGGGATTGGCGGCGCTTGTATTCGCTCACGCGAATGAGATGCACCACCCGCCGCACATCGGCTTCGGTAAAATTCATGCGCATGATTTCATGCAATGACAAATCGCGCTCCATGTAAGCTTCGATAATGGCGTCGAGCACTGCATACGGTGGCAGGTTATCCTGATCGGTCTGGTTGGGGCGCAATTCGGCGGAAGGCGCACGCTGGATGACGCGCTCCGGGATCACTTTTCCCAGGCTGTTGCGGTAGTGGCAGAGCTGGTACACCATGGTCTTGCTGATGTCCTTCAATACTGCAAAGCCGCCAGCCATATCGCCGTAAAGGGTGCAGTAGCCCACTGCCATTTCGGATTTGTTACCGGTAGTGAGCACGATCGCGCCGTATTTGTTCGATAGCGCCATCAGCAGGGTGCCACGTATGCGCGCCTGCAGGTTCTCTTCGGTGGTATCCGCACTCCCGATTGTTGACAGCCCCTTGAATTCATCCGCTAAGGTACCCAGGAACTGGTCAAATACCGGTTTGATGGGAAACTCGCTGTAACGTACCCCCAGCGTCTGGGCCATCAGGTACGCATCCTGCCGGCTGATGTCGGCGGTGTATGGCGACGGCATCATCACCGTCCGCACTTTATCGGCACCCAGCGCATCCACTGCAATCGCCAGCGTCAATGCCGAATCCACTCCGCCGGATAGCCCCAGCAGCACACCGGGGAATTCATTCTTGCCGACATAGTCCTGCACCCCGAGGCACAGTGCGCGATAGATGCTTGCCTGCAGCACTTGCCGCGGCATGATTTCCCCCGCTGCTGGCATGCCGTTTTGCAGCTCGATCAGCCCCAGGGTTTCACTGAACTCATCGAACTGATGAGTCAATTCACCTTTATTATTCATGGCAAATGAGGCGCCATCGAACACCAGTTCATCCTGTCCACCCACCAGGTTGGCATAGACGATGGCCATACCCGTCTCGCTGATGCGCCGGCGTATCAACTGGTAGCGCAGAGTCTGCTTGTCCATGTGATAGGGCGAGGCATTCAGCACCAGCAGCACATCGGCTCCTGCTTTTCTGGCACGGGTGGCCGCACCTTCTTCCCAGACATCAGCACAAATATTGATGCCGAATTTCGTGCCTGCCACATCGAAAATACACGGATCGGTGCCGGATTCGAAATAGCGCTGCTCATCGAATACGGTGTAATTGGGCAGCCTGTTCTTGTGATAGGTGGCAATGATCTGACCGTCGCGTATCACTGAAGCGGCATTGTAAAGTCCGCTGTCAACAAGGTGCGGATGCCCCACCAGCAACGTGATGCCGGTTATTTTTTCGGCGAGATTTGCGAGCGCACTCTTGCATGCCAGATGGAATCCTTCGCGCAGCAGCAAATCTTCAGGCGGATAGCCGGACAGCGCCAGTTCCGGCGTGACCAGCAAAGCGGCTCCCATGTCCCTGGCACGGTCAGCAAAATCGAGAATTTTTGCGGCATTACCGGCGAGATCACCGACTGTGCAATTGATTTGGGCAATGGCGAGCTTCATGCAAATTTCATAATGAGGGGATGAGTTTCCGTAGCCGGCCTGCGCTAAGAGCCTGTTGGATCATAGCAGAATATGCCGCCATTCGCGGATACTGGACTGCGCCGGAGTCTATTGACCGCCAGTCAGTTATATTCACCTCCATGTTAATATCAATCAAGGCCGGAACAAAAAACATAGATGCGGCATGCTGTTGATATTCAAGGAAACATTTTTCTGGACGCAAAGTATTGTGACAAAATCTGGATTGTTAGAGGCGCCCTTATGAAATATTGCAGCAATTGCGGTACGCCGGTGGAGTTGCGTGTTCCCGCTGGCGACACCCTGCCGCGTTACGTGTGTCCCGCATGCGGCGTCATTCATTATCAGAATCCCAAGATGGTGGTGGGCTGCATCCCCGAATGGGAAGACAAGATACTGTTATGCCGCCGCGCCATCGAGCCACGTCATGGCTTGTGGACCTTGCCGGCGGGATTTATGGAAAATGCCGAGACCCTGGTTCAGGCCGCTGCACGTGAAACCCTGGAAGAAGCCAACGCCCGGGTGGAGATGGGTCCTCTCTATGCCATTTATAATCTGCCGCATATCGATCAGGTGCACCTACTGTTTCGGGCGCGACTGCTGGATCTGGATTTCAAACCCGGAATCGAAAGTCTGGAGGTTCAGCTTTTTAGCGAGACGGAGATTCCCTGGGACGCACTGGCTTTCCGCGTCATTCGCGAACCGTTGCAACGCTACTTCGAGGAACGCCGCCAGGGTCAATGGGGTTTCCACATGGGTACGATAGCAGCGGAGCAGAAATGATCTTTAGCAGCCTACGCAGGCAGCAGAGGAAGCGCTACTCCAACCGCACCATTCTGGAACGCGCCAGCGGCGGGTTGTTGGCAAAATAACGCTTGATGCCGGCGAGCATCGCTTCGGCCATTTTGTCCTGATAGGCGGTATCTTTCAGTCTCTTTTCTTCCTCGGGGTTGCTGATGAATGCGGTTTCCACCAGGATCGAGGGAATATCGGGAGATTTGAGTACGGCAAATCCTGCCTGCTCCACTTCATTTTTATGCAGGTGGTTGATATCGCCGATCTCCGCGAGCACCTCCCGGCCGAGCTTGAGACTGTCGTTGATGGTTGCGGTCTGCGACAAATCCAGCAGGGTTTGCTTGAGATAGTGATCCTTGACGTCAAGATTGACCCCGCCGATCAGATCCGCGTCATTTTCCTTTTTCGCCAGCCAGCGGGCGGCAGCCGAAGTCGCGCCACGCTCGGATAGCGCGAACACCGACGAGCCGCGTGCATGCGGCTTGATGAAAGCATCGGCGTGAACCGATACGAACAGATCGGCATTCAACTGGCGCGCCTTGGTGAGACGCATGGGCAGCGAGATGAAATAATCCCCGTCCCGCGTCAATGCCGCACGCATGTTGGGTTCTTTGTCTATCTTGGCTTTGAGTTTCTGGGCGATGGCCAGCGTGATGTCTTTCTCCTGGGTACCGCTGCGGCTTATTGCCCCAGGATCCTCGCCACCATGGCCTGGGTCAATTGCGATGATGATAAGTCGTCTTACCTCCGGCTTGGTTTTTCCGCCAGTCTCACTGCTTCTGCCAGCCTTGTCCTGGGGTTTTACCTCGGGTCTGATGTCGGCAGTATCGCCAGTCTGCGGCGTCATCGTCGCATTCTCGCTTAGCAGTGCCATCAGCGGGTCGAGCGGGATGGCCGGATAAATATCCAGCACCAGCCGGTAGCCGTAACTGGCCACAGGCTTGAGTTCGAATGCTTGCGGTGCAACTTCGGTTTTGAGATCCAGCACCAGCCGCAGCACGCCCGGCTTGAAGCGGCCAATCCGCAGCGCGCGGATATACGGATCGGCAGCGCTGATTTCACCCGGCAGATTTTCCAGTTCTGAAGTAAGCGTGATGTCTTCCAGATCAACCACCACCCGATCCGGGTTCTTCAGTATGCTCAGGGAATATTGAATCGGTGTGACCGATTCCAGCGTGATGCGGGTGTATTCCGCTGCCGGCCAGACGCGGGCGGCACTGATGGTCGTATCGGCAACAGCAGCATTGCCGCACAGCAGTAGTGCCCCTGCCCCCGCCAGCGACAAGAGTGTGCGCAGTGCCGAAAAAAATGAAGAACTGCGGCGAATAGATGCTGCCGTGATCAGGGGTATGTTGGAGTTTGCCAATGTTTCAAACACTGTCTGCCCGCCTCCGTGCCCGCTTGAATTTCAACGTTGCGGCCCGTTTCGGTGATGCCGAGAAGAATCTCTAAGTCCGCTGCAGGCAACAGCCCACGCGCTTTTTCAGGCCATTCCACCAGACAGATTGACTCCGCGTTGAAATATTCGCGGAAACCTGCGTCTTCCCATTCGATCGGATCATTGAAACGATAGAAATCAAAGTGATAGAAGTATAACCTAGAAATTTTGTAAAGTTCAACCAAATTATAGGTAGGACTCTTCACTTTTCCCTCATAACCCAGGCCGCGCAGGATGCCGCGAGCCAGCGTGGTCTTGCCGGCGCCAAGATTGCCGCGCAGGAAAACGATCAGGCCGGGATGCAATACTGCTGCGATTTCTGCGCCTAATGCCAGTGTTGCGGCTTCATCCACAAGATGATGTATCACAGCAGAGCCGGTATGATGAGAACTATGCAAGAAAGTATTTCCAAAAATCCGTCACAAGATTTCGTGGCGCTGGCGGTTGCGATCAAAGCCTGGGGCAGAGAACTTGGCTTTCAGGATATCCGCATCGCCGATGCCGCTGCCGATATGTCGCAGGCTGAAGCAGGCCTGCGCGAGTGGCTCAACCAGGGCCACCACGGCGAGATGGATTATATGGCAAAACACGGCAACCGCCGCACCCGTCCGGCGGAACTAGTGCCTGATACGCTGCGCGTGATCTCGGTGCGCATGAATAACACGCCGCCTGCAGCGAAAGACAGCTGGGAGGTGATGCAGGATGGCACCAGGGCGTTCATTTCCCGCTACGCGCTGGGCCGCGATTATCACAAGGTACTGCGCGCGCGCCTGCAGAAACTGGCCGATAAAATCGCTGTGGAAGTCGGGCCTTTCGACTACCGCGTGTTTACTGACAGCGCACCGGTAATGGAAGTGGAGTGGGCGCAGAAATCCGGCCTTGGCTGGCGTGGCAAGCATACGTTGCTGCTTTCCCGCGCAGCGGGGTCGCTGTTTTTTCTGGGCGAGGTGTATACCAACTTGCCGCTGCCGGTAGATAGCGCCGCTGGCAATTATTGCGGCAGTTGCAGCAAATGCATCGACATCTGTCCCACCCAGGCCATCATCGCGCCTTATCGGCTGGATGCACGGCGTTGCATTTCCTATCTCACCATCGAACATAAGGGCAGCATTCCGGAAATGCTGCGCCCCCTGATCGGCAACCGGGTATACGGCTGTGACGATTGCCAGTTGATCTGCCCGTGGAACAAGTTCGCCGCAATCACCGGTGAAGACGATTTCGCCGTGCGCAACGGCCTGGATGATGTTTCTCTGGTTGAACTATTTGGCTGGAGCAAGGAGCGGTTCGAAGCTACGCTTGCCGGCAGCCCGATACGCCGCATCGGCCATGAGCAGTGGTTACGCAATCTGGCGGTTGGGCTGGGCAACGCGCCATCGTCCACGGCAGTGATCAGTGCATTGCAGGCGCGGCGCGACGATGTTTCAGCGCTGGTGCGCGAGCATGTGCAGTGGGCACTGCTGCGGCACAAATCTCCACCATGGCCCAAGGAATCGGCAGACGGTATCTGAACCGCAACAACAACTGCCGGGGGTGCACGTGACCCGGTTGCTTAATGCAACTGCAGCCTGCTCACGACCTCCGCCGTCGACAGCGGCCGGCTGAAATAATATCCCTGGAAGCGGTTGCATCCGTGCTGGGTCAGAAAATCCAGCTGTTCCTCGGTCTCCACGCCCTCGGCCAGCACTTTCATCTTCAGGCTGCGCGCCATGGCAATGATGGCGCCGATGATGGCGACATC
>JAPLQS010000006.1 GCA_026399575.1 Nitrosospira sp.
CTAGTGGAATATCAGACTGTCGAACAAGCTGGACAGCTTCCTGTTTGTATTCTTGACTGTACTTTCTGCGTATGTGCATGGTCTACCTCCGAGTGTATTATCACCCTTAATGAGGTATCCGTTAAATCGGGGTAAAACCAGCTCAGTGAATCGACAACCTGCGTGATCTACAAGCTCGTGCGCGCGTCCAAGTCCGAATCGAGCGCCTTGCGGCTGGCAATTCGGGCGACGTCAAGGCTGTTGGAGAAGGGGTTTCTGAACTGCGGATTGATTACGGCCCCGGTTACAGGGTGTACTTTACGAAACGTGGGCGTGAGATTGTGATTTTGCTGGCTGGTGGAGATAAAGCCACCCAGGCTGCGGATATCAAGATCGCCTTGCGTCTTGCACGCAATCTATAGGAGCGCATGATGGTAAAAACGACAACCACTCGCTACGATGTCGCAGAGCACTTGCGCACACCAGAAGAAATGGCTGCCTACCTGGAAGCCTGTCTGGAAGAAGCAAATGGTGATGCAGCATTTATCGCAAAAGCATTAGGTGACCTCGCGCGCGCCAAAGGCATGACCCAAGTTGCGCGAGATGCCGGGCTGTCACGCGAAAGCCTTTACAAAGCACTCTCAGGTGATCGCGCACCGAGCTTCGACACCATCCTGAAAGTGGTCAGTGCACTAGGCCTCAAGCTGCATGCTGAAGCAGCTCACGTCTGACCAAATACCCAACCCATTCATCAACACGGACGCAAGCAATAAAGCCATTTACGCCGGTTATGTCAGACGGAAATCAAAGGGTCAAAGCTCTGAAGTTTCCCCACAAATAGTCAAACATTAGGCTGGCTCTTGTTGCGTGCCGCGCAACGCGCTATCATTCCAATATGATTATTTCGTTTCGACACAAAGGGCTGCGAAAGTACTTTGAGTCTGGTAGCTTGGCTGGAATCCAGCCCGCACACGCGAATCGTCTCAAAATGCAGTTAGCCGCACTTGATACCGCTCAAACCATCGAAGACATGGACATTCCAGGCTTCCGTCTCCACTCGCTAAAGGGAAGCAGTTATAGACGCTGGTCGATATGGGTAAATGGCAACTGGCGTGTCACGTTCGAGTTTGAAAACGGCAACGCACTTATTTTAGATTACGAGGATTATCACTAATGGCTATGCGCAATCCACCGCACCCCGGGGCGTTTATTCAAGAGGTTTACCTTGCGCCCAATGAAATCAGTTGCAGGGAACTTGCCCTTAAATTGGGCGTTGCCGCATCGACCCTTAACCGCGTTTTGAATGAAGCCAGTGGCATTAGTCCGGAAATGGCTCTTCGTCTCTCAAAAGTTTTAGGGCGCTCACCGGAAAGCTGGTTGACGATGCAAGGCAATTACGATTTATGGCAAGCCAAGCAAACGGTAGACTTGAAAAAAATCCGCAAAATTGAATTCAGGTATGCCCCATAAAATGGGATTGAAATCACAGCGCTTTGACCATGCCCTCGACTACTTTCTTGGCATCACCGAATACCATCATGGTCTTGTCCATGTAGAACAGGTCATTGTCGAGACCGGCGTAACCCGCCGCCATACTGCGTTTCACCACCATCACCGTGCGCGCTTTGTAGGCATCCAGAATAGGCATGCCATAGATAGGACTGCCGGGAACATTCGCTGCCGGATTGACCACATCGTTCGCCCCCAATACCAGCACCACATCGGTGTTGGAAAAATCGCTGTTGATCTCATCCATTTCCAACACCTGCTCGTAGGGAATTTCTGCTTCCGCCAACAGCACGTTCATGTGTCCCGGCATGCGCCCTGCCACCGGATGAATGGCGAAGCGCACATTGACGCCTTTTGCGTGCAGCTTTTCCGCCAGCTCCTTGACTGAATGCTGCGCCCGCGCCACCGCCAGCCCATATCCCGGCACAATGATCACGCTGTCCGCGTTACCCATCAAGAATGCGGCATCATCCGCGCTGCCGCTGCGATAGGTTTTCTGTATGCCGTCACCAGCGGCCGCAGTTCCGCCTTCGCTGCCGAAGCCGCCGAGTATGACCGACAGAAATGGCCGGTTCATGGCCTTGCACATGATGTAGGACAGGATCGCGCCGGAACTGCCGACCAGCGAACCGGCAATGATCAGCATCGGGTTGCCGAGCGAGAAACCGATACCTGCCGCCGCCCAGCCGGAATAAGAGTTGAGCATGGAAATCACCACCGGCATATCCGCGCCACCGATGGGGATAATGATGAGAAAGCCGAGCACGAAAGCGATCGCAGCCATGCCGGCAAAAGCTGTCCAGTTGGTAGTCTCGCTGAAGAAGAACCACAGACCGAAACCGAGCATGACAATTGCCAGCACCAGATTGACCATATGCTGCCCGCCAAACGTGATGGGCGCACCGCTCATGCGGCCGGACAGTTTCAGGAAGGCGATCACCGAACCTGACCAGGTCATGGCACCAATGAAGGTGCCGAGGAATAATTCCAGCTTGCTGCCCATCGGCAATACTGCGGGCAGACCGAACGAAACCGGATTGTTGACTGCAGCGATGGCGATGAACACCGCCGCCAGACCTACCAGTGAGTGCATGAACGCAACCAGTTCCGGCATTGCTGTCATTTCCACGCGCCGTGCCACTACTGCACCGATAGTGCCGCCCACTGCGATGCAGCCGAGTATCAGCGCCCAGTTCTTGGTGACAGTCAGCGTGGTGATGACCGCGATGGTCATCCCCACCATGCCGAACAGATTACCGCGCCGGGATGTTAACGGCGAGCTTAAGCCTTTCAGCGCCAGAATGAAAAAAACTGACGCGACCAGATAAGCGAGTGCGACCGAATTTGCGGACATTTACGCGCTTCCTTTTTTATCTTTTTTTCTGAACATTTCCAGCATTCGCTGAGTAACAAGAAATCCGCCGAACACGTTGATCGCGGCGAGCGTTACCGCTACCGCACCCAGCCAGACGCCCCAGTCGCTTTCAGCCGGTCCGGCCGCCAGCATCGCACCCACCAGAATGATGCCGGAAATCGCATTGGTCACCGACATCAATGGCGTATGCAGCGCCGGAGTCACATTCCATACCACGTGATAGCCGACGAATATCGCCAGCACGAACACCGTGAGATTGATGATGGTTGGATCAACTTCGCCGATCATGATTGCTCCTTCTGAATTCGTGTAACCTTTGCTGTGAAACAAACCGTAAACCCGTGCCGCGCTGGATTCAGCCACGCACATTCTTTATGCTTTCTTGATCACTTCCCCGTTTGTGCAAGCCAGTGTCCCGGCGATGATCTCATCTTCCATGTCCAGCTTGAATTCACCGCTCTTGGCATCAAGCATCAGGTTGAGAAAATTCATCAGGTTGCGCGCATACAGCGCGCTGGCATCAGCTGCCACCAGCCCCGGCAGGTTGGCAATGCCGATGAGGTGCACGCCATGCTTGACCACGATCCTGTCCAGTTCCGACAGCGGACAGTTGCCGCCCGCTTCCACCGCCATGTCCACGATCACCGATCCCGGTTTCATGGCGCGGACGGTTTCTTCCTTGAGCAGAACCGGTGCCGGACGCCCGGGAATCAGCGCGGTGGTGATCACGATATCAGCCTGCACCGCACGCTCATGTACCAGTTCGGCCTGGCGCCGCATCCAGTCCGCCGGCATCGGCCGGGCATAACCCCCTACGCCTTGTGCGATCTCGCGCTCCTCGTCAGTGAGGTAGGGCACATCGAGAAATTTTGCGCCCAGCGACTCAATCTGTTCCTTCACTGCCGGACGCACGTCTGAAGCTTCGATCACCGCACCCAGCCGCTTGGCAGTGGCAATTGCCTGCAACCCCGCCACCCCTGCGCCCAGTATCAGCACCCGCGCAGCTTTCACAGTACCCGCTGCCGTCATCAGCATGGGAAAGAATTTCTGGTAAACATTGGCCGCCATCAGCACCGCTTTGTAGCCGGCGATATTGGCCTGTGACGACAACACATCCATGCTCTGCGCACGGGAAATGCGTGGCAGCTTTTCCATCGCGAATGCGGTCAGGCCATGCGTGGCGAGAGCCGCGATGCCGTCTGCCTGATGCGGCACCAGCAGCCCCAGCAGCACGGCATCCTTGCGCAGCATTGCCAGTTCGCCGGAGTCCGGACCGCGCACCTTGAGCACGATCTGTGCCTGACTGTATAGCTCCGCTGCGCTGGCCACGATGGTTGCACCGGCATCGCGGTACGCCTCATCAGTTATGCTCGCGCCGGCACCGGCGCCGGCCTGTACCAGTACCACATGAAAACCCTTGGCGGTGTACTTCTTCACCGTTTCCGGCGTGGCCGCAACGCGGGTTTCTCCCCCGCGTATCTCTACGGGTATTCCTATATGCATTGACTATCTCCCTATCTTTCCAACAACCGGTGTCTTTCCGGCAGCCCTGCAAAAGTGGTTTCTACCGTACGCCAGCAACGAACCCCGGATTATAAATGAACTTGGGCATGGTGCATTGCCTGGATTGAGGAAAAAAACTCGATCCCGGAGGTTATGAACATAACCTTAGGCCTCAGCTTTCCCAGTTTGATTGGATACTTTCAGGCAATGACTGATCCAGCGGGTGGTGAGTTTCTCCTGCACGCTGTTCTGGCGCAAGCGCGCTGCCAGGCCGCCAAAGTCAACCTGATCAAGCGGTTGATCCTGGTTGAAGCAGGAGAACACATAAGTGACCTCACCGGTTGCCGGATCCTTATGGGGCTGCAGGCACTGGGCGCAGATTTCTTTCATCATGCACTGCATCGGCGAATTGATCGAACCGATGGCAAAATGGTCTGTCTTCAAATAAGGCCGCAGCAGCGTATGCCGGGCGGCGCCGACTGCCGCCATCATGCGGTCGGAGCCGATGGCGATGATGCGGCTGGCTGCCGCCAGCGACACCGGCTGGGCACCCAGCGCACCGCTGCCGTAGGCAGCCATGGCCTGCACGATGTTGCCGACGTAACTCAGATCACCCGGACGGGAAGGCTTGAACCCAGGGGACTCATCGCAACACCATACCACCGTATCTGCCGCTGCTTCGATTTCCGCCACCTTGTAACGGTCGATCAGTTTCTTGTAACCGGCAAAATACAGGACTTTCGATCCCGCTGCCCGCGCTGCCGCGCCAATGGAAAACAATACCGCGTTGCCGAGGCCGCCGCCTACCAGCACCACGGTTTCACCCGGCAGTATCTCGGTAGGTGTACCAGTGGGGCCCATCAGCACCACCGGTTCACCGGGCTGGAGCCGAGCGCACAAGTCTGCCGATCCGCCCATTTCCAGCACGATCAGCGACACCAATCCACGCGCGACATCCACCGATGCACCGGTGAGGGCGATGCCTTCCATCGCCAGTTCCGTGTCGCCTGTATTAGTGGCGAGAGTTGCAAAATTCTGAAAACGGTAGAATTGACCGGGGTGGAACCGCTCCGCTGCCATTGGCGCATGCACCACCACTTCGATGATGTTGGGGGTGAGTCTCTCCACCTTGTGCACCGTGGGCCGCAGCCGTCCATTCATTTCCGCGAAAAACTGTTCGCCGGATTTTGCGGATGCGGGAACCACCCGTCCCAGCACCCGGCTTACCACCGGATAACCCTGCTTGGCGCTGGACATGGCTTTTACCACGTTGCCGGAATAAGACGGATGCAAGTCGCCGAAAAAACTGATGAAGCGACCATCCTCGCAGCGGCTCAAAAGCACCATGGAAGCTTCTGGCTTGGGATTTGCGCGCGGCGGATTAACCGGATTGCCGTCTTCATCGCACGCGGCAAAATAGCGCCCGTTCAGTTTGAAATTCTTCTCGTCTTCCCGGGCAAGTACCGTATTCGGCTGGGTGCCGGCAGCAACCAGAATCGCCCGGGCCGGCAGTTCGGCTTCCCCGGTTTTCTGCCATGCTCCCGTTTCATCCGGCGTCTGCACCATGAATCGTACAGAGCGCGCATGTTCCCAGCGGTCAGTATCCACACGCACAGGTGTCAGGCCCTCGGCAAACCAGATGCCTTCCTCCAGCGCTTTTTCGACTTCTTCGTGATTGAGCGTATAGGAGGGGCTGTCAATCATCCGTTTGCGGTAAGCGATGGTGGCGCCCCCCCAGGACTGGAGCAGTTCCATGATATGCGGCGCGCGCCCTTCCCGCACCGCAACTGCGCGCTCGCTACGGATGGCGCGCGCATGACTGAGAAATTCTTCCGCGATTTCCTGCTCTTCCGCATCCCAGGCAGCACGGATGGCTGCCTCACCCTGCTCCGCCGTGAGAATTTCATAGCGGCGCAGAAATTTATCCACCTGCACCGGGTAATAGGCGAGTGCTTCGGTTGCCGTATCGATCGCGGTCAATCCGCCGCCGATCACCACCACCGGCAGGCGCAACTGCATATTGGCGACGGAATTGGCCTGGGCCGCACCGGACAACTGCAATGCCATCAGGAAATCGGATGCGGCGCGCACGCCTCGCGCCAGACCATTGGGCAGATCAAGCACGGTGGGGCGCCCTGCGCCAGCAGCCAATGCCACATGATCGAATCCCATGGCAAGAGCATCATCGGCGGTCAGTGTGCCGCCGAAGCGGACGCCGCCGAACAAGGCGAATTCCTCGCGCCGCTCCAGCAGCAGCCGGATCAGCTTGAGAAAATTCTTGTTCCAGCGCACGGTAATGCCATATTCGGCAACGCCGCCAAAACCTGCCGGCACGCGCTCATCCAGGTTCTCCTCCAGTGCGGCCGCGTGCTGTATCGGGCTGAACGGCAGGCGTTGCCCCTGTTGGTCCACCCCGGAAAGATGTGCCGGCAAAGGCTCGATCTTGAGCCCGTCGATGCCCATCACCGTGTGACCATCGTTCATCAGGTGGTGCGCCAGGGTGTATCCGGCCGGCCCCATCCCGACCACCAGCACTTTGCGGCCCGTTGGCGGCCTCGGCAAAGGGCGCTGCAGATCGAGCGGGTTCCAGCGAGTGAGCAGGCTGTAAATTTCAAAACCCCAGGGCAGTTCGAGCACATCTTTGAGGATGCGCGTTTCCGCTTCGGGAATGTTGACCGGCTCCTGTTTCTGATAGATGCAGGACTTCATGCAATCATTGCAGATGCGATGGCCGGTGCCGGCGCACATGGGATTGTCCAGCACGATCATCGCCAGACTGCCGATGGCAATCCCCTGGGTCTTGAGTTTGTGAAATTCGGAAATACGCTCTTCCAGTGGGCAACCGGTCAGCAGGGCACCGAGCGGGCTTTTTTTGAAAACTGGAGGGTCTGCGGGAGTCTTCGGTTTTTCCTTCAGTCCCTTGGAACAGGAATCCTTTCCCTGCTCATGGCACCAGATGCAGTAATTTGCCTCATCCAGGGCACCAACCAGATCAGTGCCGGCATCGGTCAGGGCAAAGCCTTCCCGCCGGCGCAAGTGATTGAGACGATGGAGAGTATAGCCGGCAGCGTGATCGGTCGCCGTGGTCAGCAGATGCAGATAATCGAGTTTGGCAGGAGATTTGAACAGCACGCCATCCCGGCTATGCTCACGCCCTGCCGGCGTCTTCAGCGCCCAGGCGGCATACAACAGTGCTGCCTTGAGACGCTCTTCATTCTCGGCCTCATTTTCCAGCCACTGGGTTACTTTGGTTGCAAACACCAGTTCGGAAAATGGCGCGCCGAATTCGTTCACCAGTTTCTGTTCCAGCGCGATACCGTCGGCCGCCAGCACCTCCGCCTCGCTCACCTTGTTCATCGCGCGCCGCTGCACGAATTGCCGTTTGCAGGAATAAAGCGGCGCCAGTTCATGATGGCGGGCTGCAAGCGCGCCGACTTCGGTTTCGATGCCGAATAGTCTGGCAATAAAATCCTCCATCCAGGGAGCCAGCTCAATCAGCAAAGCGGATTCATCCTTGGGGTCCAGTTCATCAGGATGAGCACGGGCATGATCCAGACGGATACGCAGACCGGCATCTCCCTCCCGCAGAAAATCCAGGAACGCCTGATCCAGCTTTACCAGACCGTCACGGCGATACAAATCGGCAAAAGCCATGTCGAATGCCAGGACGGGAGTAGCTGTGGCAGTTGTCGCGGCAGAATGCGGCGCCGATTCCAGAATTGTCATGATAAGTTGATTGTCATTAAATGAAAAAAACCAGCCGGTAAATAATTCGTACTTGTTCCTGACCGGAATTGTTATATCCCTACCAGCATCCGGGCTAAAGCCTCGCCAAAAAATACAAAAGCGGCAAGGTTGTCCGCCTTGTCGCTTTGCGATTCATCCAAGCTGGCTCCGAACCGCCGGCAGCATTATTGCAACTTTGCTGGTTCACCCTTCCGGCGGACAGATCATGCCGGCGGCAACGGTATTGTTGCTGGCTTCGTCAATGACAATGAAGCTGCCAGTGGCATGGTTGTGCTCATAATCATCACACACCAGGGGTTGCTGCACTTTCAACGTCACCCGCCCGATATCGTTCATCTTGAAAATATCCACCGCTTCGCGATTCAGTGTATTGACGTCAACACGGTAGTTTATCCGGCTCACCAGCGCTTTGACAATCCGGGTGGTGTGCTTGACCAGGTATTTTCGCTTCGGATCGAGGGCTTGTTCCGATAACCAGCACAGCATCGCCTCAAACTCCTTGGTTACTTGCGGCTTCTGCTCGGTTTTTACCAGCATGTCGCCACGGGAAATATCCAGGTGATCTTCGATGGTCAGCGTCACCGATTGTGGTGCAATCGCGTGATCGAGGTGCCCATCGTAAGTAACAATTTCCTTGATGCGCGAAGTCAATCCCGAGGGCAGTACTGTCACCGCATCACCGACCTGGATGGAACCCGACTCGATCCGCCCCATATAGCCGCGAAAATCATGCAATTCCTCGGTCTGCGGGCGACACACCAACTGCACCGGAAAACGGAAATCGACGAGATTGATGTCATGATCGATCGGGATATTCTCCAGCAAATCCATCAATGTCACACCCTCATACCAGGAGAGATTGTCACCACGCTCCACCACCATGTCTCCGTTCAGGGCAGACATTGGTATGTAGGTAATATTTTGCAGCTTGAGTTCCTCGGCAAAAACAGCAAAATCGCGGCAGATGCGCTCGAATACTTCGCGGGAATAATCCACCAGATCCATCTTGTTGACCGCTACCACCAGATGCGGAATACCCACCAGACTGGCCAGATAAGTATGGCGACGCGACTGAACTAGCACACCTTTGCGTGCGTCGATCAGGATGATTGCCAGATTCGCGGTGGAAGCCCCGGTCACCATGTTACGGGTATATTGCTCGTGACCCGGCGTATCGGCAATGATGAATTTGCGCTTGGGGGTGGCAAAGTAGCGATAAGCCACATCGATGGTGATGCCCTGCTCGCGCTCCGCCTGCAGGCCATCGGTGAGCAACGACAGATCGACGCCTTTCATTCCGCGCTTGCTGGTGGTATGCGTGATGGCGCTCAACTGATCCTCAAAAATTGATTTCGAGTCGTGCAGCAAGCGTCCGATCAGGGTGCTCTTGCCATCATCCACGCTGCCAGCGGTGATGAAGCGCAACAGTTCGATGTTGTCTAATGCAATGCTATCGATTACTGACATTTACAGGCCTTCTGAAAATTCTGCTCGCTACGAAAATTGATGCATGCTTCTGCCCTGTACTGGCGGGCAACTGTCGTCTCAGAAATACCCTTCCTTCTTGCGCAGTTCCATGGATGCATCCGAAGTCTGGTCGTCCATGCGGGTGGCACCGCGCTCGGTGATACGCGTGATCGCGGTCTCGGCGATGATCTCGTCAACGCTGGCAGCGGTGGATTCCACCGGGCAGGTGCAACTCATATCGCCTACGGTACGGAAACGCACCATGATGTTCTCCGCTTGCTCGCCATCTTTGGGTTGCACCAGGTGTGATACCGGTAGCAGACCGGTGCCGCGCCGGATCACTTCGCGGGTATGGGCGAAATAGATGTGCGGCACTTCCAGTTGCTCGCGGGCAATATATTCCCAGACATCGAGTTCGGTCCAGTTGCTGATCGGGAATACGCGAATATTCTCCCCCGCATGCACCCGTGTATTGTAGATATCCCACAACTCCGGCCGCTGGTTCTTCGGGTCCCACTGGCCGAATTCATCGCGGAAGGAAAAAATACGTTCCTTGGCGCGCGCCTTCTCTTCATCACGGCGCGCACCGCCAATGCAAGCATCGAAACGGAATTCGGCAATGGCATCCAGCAATGTCACTGATTGAAACGCATTGCGGCTTTGATTCTCCGAGCGCAGCACCACCCTGCCCTGGCGAATGGAGTCTTCCATGCTGCGAACGACCAGGCGTTCGCCCAGTTGCTGGGCGCGGCGGTCACGAAACTCGATCACTTCGGGGAAGTTATGACCGGTATCGATATGCAGCAGCGGAAACGGGAAGCGCCCCGGACGGAAGGCCTTTTCCGCCAGTCGCAACAGCACGATGGAATCCTTGCCACCGGAGAACAACAGGGCCGGGTTGGCGCATTCCGCCGCCACTTCCCGCAAAATATGGATGGATTCGCTCTCCAGCGCATCCAGATGGCCCAGTTGCCGTGCCGTCCGGCGTTTGATCACTATCGGTTCGCTTTTCATCACAAAGTTGGGCACAGGGGTAATAAATTCTTGCATGTCACTCAATATGATATCCATCGTTTAATCCTGAGCAGAACGTAATTTCCTGGAATGCGGGTCATGCGCTTTATCCTCCAGCCGAATCAGCAGAAGCTGCGGCAGCAGCATGCCGCCCACTCGGATGCAAGCCACACTCCTTGGTTTCTGGATTTTCCCACCACCAGCGTCCGGCACGCACATCTTCGCCGGGAGTAATGGCACGGGTACAGGGTGCGCAACCGATGCTGCTGTAACCCTTGTCGTGCAGCAAGTTGTAGGGCACTTCAAACTTTTTAAGGTAATCCCACACATCGCTGAGCTCCCAGTCCAGTAGCGGGCTGATTTTTTGCAGCCCGTTATCGGCATCGAATTCCACTGCAGCCAAATCCTTCCGGGTCGGCGCCTGGTCGCGGCGCAACCCGGTGATCCAGGCACTCTTACCGCGCAAAGCACGTTGCAGCGGCGCCACCTTGCGCATATGGCAGCAGGCCTTGCGTAATTCCACACTGTCATAAAATCCGTTGGGACCATGCTGCGCAGCGTATTCTTCCACCGCAGCAGACTCGGGGAAATAAAGCTGGATGCGAATGTGATAGCGATTCTCTACTTGCTGCATCAGACTGTAGGTTTCTTGCGGCAGACGGCCGGTATCCAGAGTAAACATTTCGATGGCGGGATAATGCTGCCCGATCAGATCGGTCAGCACCATGTCTTCCGCACCGAAACTGTTGGCGAAAGCCACCGGCGCATGATCTGCCTGCACCGCATCCAGCAACGTACGCACCTGCCTGATTTTATGTTCCAGATTCATGCCGCTATTTCGCTCAGCGCCCAAAATCCGTCACACCACAGTGACTGACTGCCCGGACTGCTGAATCCGCAGCAATCCGGCTGCAGCGGTCTGCGGCAGTGCGCCGGTCAGGTCAAGCTGGCGGTCAAAACCCAGGCAAAACTCCGCAATCTCCAGCGTCCAGGAATCCAGTTCGGCAAACCACCCGGTCAACAGCACATCGTTCAGTTCCTCGACAGGGTGCGCAAAATACTCCGCAAACTTGATCAACTGTTTGGACAGGTGCGGCTTGGTCGGCAATACGCGCCGCAACTCTTCTGCCTGCTCTGTCAGGCTGCCGCACTTCTGTCCGCCGAGCAATTCGGTCACGCCCTGACCGATCAAACGTGCGATCTCTTCGGCACACCTGAGTGAATCTTCAAATTTGCGCTGATACTTGAGCGCATCCCGGTAATTCCGCTCGTGAGCTGCTTCAAAGAAGCTTGAACCGATCTTCACCTGGCTCATTCCCGCGCACTCACCTCCGCCCAATTGCAGCACCTTGAAATCACTGGCGGTGCCATGGTCGCGCAAGACCGATTCCAGTTGTTCCGGTTTAACTTCCATCAAATCCGCCAGCAGTTCGCTGAAATAGGCTTGGCCAACGCGCCGCGTCCAGGAAAAGAATGTCTCTGCCGCTTCCCGGTTGGTTGCATAAGCCGTTCGCACCCGTTCCACTGCCGCTTCCACGCGTGCTGCAGGTATCGATGGGCCTTTGATCGCCAGTGCGCCGCACGCCATGCCGTTGCCGCCGAAATACATCTGATAATGTGGCACCAGTTTGCCGAGCATGCGCTTGCCTTCGCCGTAAATGCCGATGTCGCCAGTCTCCGGCTGGGCGCAGCCGTTATGACAGCCGGAAACACGAATTTTCAGGTCGTGTTCGCCGCCGCTCAACTTGGGCGCAACGATTGGACTGGAAGTGATCCCCAGACGGCAGGTCGAGGTACCGGGGCACGCCACCACATCGTCGCCCGCTTGCGGCTCACTCAAACCCAGCGCAGCCAAGGCGGCACGCAGGGGAGCTATTTTTGCTTGCGTCACATTCGCCAGTATCATGTTCTGATCCTGGGTTACTCTGATGTCATGCAGACCATGGTTCTCGCTAATAGCGGCGAGACCGCGCAGTTGCACCGCAGTCAGATTGCCCATCGGCACACTGATCGGAAAAACGTAATGGCCGGACTGTTTCTGGCTGAACAGGCGGCGTGGCGCACCAATGCCGGGAGCTGCACTGTCGTCTCCGGCACTCCATGCGCCTTGCGGGTAATCCTGCGCTGCCAGTGCGGCGCGGGTGCGCACCAGTTCTTCGCGGTATTTCTCGACAAACCCCGCGGCGCCGAATTTGTCCACCAGGAACTTGATCCGCGCTTTGGCGCGTTTGACCCGGTCGGAATAGCGGTTATGCAACGAGATAATCGCTTCCATCACCAGCAGCAGATCTTTTTCCTCAATGAATTCTTCCACCACAATGGCCTCATGCGGTTTATGTCCGAGACCCCCGCCGGCCACGACCTTGAAACCGAAGCGTTCACCGTTGCGCACTGCGATTACGCCCATGTCGTGCATCATGCCCTGGGCGCAATCGGACTCACATGCCGAGAAACTGATCTTGAACTTACGCGGCATTTGCTGAGTCAGCGGGTTGCGCAGAAAATGCTGCACCGCGCCGTCGAGATGCCGCGTCACATCGACATGCTGACGCGGGCACACGCCGGACAGAGAACAGGCAGTCACATTGCGGATGGTATTGCCGCAGGCCTCGCGCGTGGTCAAACCGGCCGTAGCCAGATGCCGCAATACTGCCGGGGTATGCTCAAGCGGCACATAATGCATCTGGATGTCCTGGCGTGTGGTGATATGCACGACATCATGCCGCACATATTTCTCCAGCATATCGGCGATCACCGTCAATTGGGGCGCAGTCAGGCGACCACCCGGAAGTTTGACGCGCACCATGTTGACGCCTTCCTGGCGCTGACCGTAGATTCCCATTTGCAAGCGGGCAGCAGTGAAACGATCGGCATCCATGCGCAAGCCCTGATAGTCCTGCAGTGCCTGCTCGAATAAATTAATTTCCTCGTCGTTAGCGAGGCCAGCCAAGTGATCCATCCTGATTCTCCACAATTGGTTACCATATCAACTTGCCGTTCATGCGGACAAGACTGATTGCCACTTGCAATCCAGTGCCGGCATACCGGCATGACTACGCATACCGGTTCCTGACAGGGATTCCAGCATGCCAGGTAAACTGGATTTTACCGTTTCCGTACGGGCATGACCCGTGCGACCACATGCAGCATGTAACTTTATATGGTGCCTCGAAAGCGCTATGATAGCAACCAGCGCATATGTCATGAAAGAATATTGCGTTAGATTGTTATAAGATAATGTTATTTGAAGCCTGGAATCATGAAACTACAACAATTACGCTATCTGTGCGAAGTCGCTAACCAGGGTCTGAACTTGTCCAAGGCCGCAGAAAGTCTGCACACTTCGCAACCGGGGATCAGCAAACAGATCAGCTTGCTGGAGAGCGAACTGGGAGTGGACATCTTTGTACGCAACGGCAAACGGGTGGTCAAGATCACCCCGCCGGGACAAGCCATTATTGAAATTGCCGAGAGAATGCTCAGAGACGCGAAGAATCTGAAACAAGTCGGCCAGGAATTCACCAATGAAGCCAGTGGCTCCTTGACCATCGCCACTACCCATACCCAGGCCCGGTATGCACTGCCGCCTGCGATCAAGCGTTTCACCGCACGTTACCCCAAGGTGAAGCTGATTCTGCGCCAGGGCAGTCCGACACAGATAGCCGAATTGGTTACTTCAGGCGAGGCGGATATCGCCATCGCCACCGAAGCAATTGAATTATTTCAGGAACTGGTGATGCTGCCGTGCTATCAATGGAATCGCTGCATCATTACCCCACCCCGGCACCCTTTGCTCAAACTCGAAAAACTGACGCTGGAGGCCATCGTTCAGTATCCCATCATCACTTACGATTTTGCTTTTACCGGCCGCACGAAAATCAATCAGGCATTCGAGGCCAAGGGATTAACCCCCAACGTGGTACTGACTGCAATAGACGCCGACGTAATCAAGACCTATGTGGAATTGGGGCTGGGCGTCGGCATACTGGCGCAGATGGCATTCGATCCCAAGCGCGACAAACACTTGCGCGCCATCGATGCCAGCCACCTGTTTGAGCCGAGTACCACGCGTATCGGCATTACCCGCAACAGCTACCTGCGCGGATACGTGTACGATTTCATTGGCATGTTCGCGCCCCATCTCAATCACAGCGTGATCACTGCGGCGATGGAAGGACACCCGTAACCGGCAGTGCGTGCAAGTCTGCAGCAGAATCCAATTAACCGCCCGTGATCCGGCATCATATAATCGCAACCTATCCTTGTTTCGCCTCATTCATGACTGCAATCAAACTACTTCCCGACCTGCTCATCAATCAGATCGCTGCCGGCGAGGTAGTGGAGCGCCCTGCCTCGGCACTCAAGGAACTACTGGAAAACAGCCTGGATGCGGGAGCAAGCGGAATAACCGTGCAGCTTGCCCAGGGCGGAATCAAATTGATCCGGGTGGCCGATGATGGCAGCGGAATTTCCAAGGACGATCTGCCGCTTGCGCTTGCCCGTCATGCTACCAGCAAGATAACTACGCTGGAAGATTTGCAGAGAGTAGCCAGTCTGGGGTTTCGCGGTGAAGCGCTGGCGAGTATTGCTGCAGTTTCGCGCCTGCTGCTGACAAGCCGCACGGCAGCGGAAAAACATGCCTGGCAGATACAGGTGGAAGGCAACCGTTACTCTCAGCCTGAGCCAGCAGCACTGGTGGCCGGTTCCGTGGTGGAAGTGCATGACATCTACTTCAATACCCCTGCCCGACGCAAATTCCTGAAAACCGAAGCCACTGAATTCGCCCATTGTGAAGAAACCTTTCTGCGCCTTGCGTTGTCACGCGCCGCCATCGGCTTCACCCTGCAGCACAACGGAAAAGTACGCCACCATTTGCGTCCGGCGGATGCGCAGCAACGCATCGCGGCAATATTGGGCCAGGAATTTATCCAGACTGCGGCATTCATTGATGAGCAAGCGGCAGACTTGCGCCTGTGGGGGGCGGCCGCATTACCCGCCTACTCGCGCTCCTCCCGCGATACCCAGTATTTCTTCGTCAACGGCCGTTTCGTCCGCGACAAACTGATCGCCCATGCGTTGCGCGAAGCTTACCGCGACGTGCTGCATCTGGAACGGCATCCGGCTTTTGTGCTGTTCCTGGAAATGAATCCGGAGGGCGTGGATGTGAATGTGCATCCCACCAAAACCGAGGTGCGATTCCGCGATTCGCGCGCACTGCATCAATTCATTTTTCACGCAATCAACAAGGCCCTGGCATCGCCGCAGCAAACGCTGGCACCCAGGGAACCGGAAAGCACAAACCCGAGAACCGCTGCAGCATTCCCTGTTTACTCACGACAAAACACCATGCCGCTTGCTACTGCCGCCCAGTCGCCGGCGTTTTACCAGACTCTGTTTGGCGCAGACACAGTGCCGCGTACACCACTTACGCCAACAGCACTGCCCGGAACGGAAGCAGAAATTCCACCGCTGGGATTTGCTCTGGGGCAACTCCTGGGTATTTATATACTGGCGCAGAATGACCGGGGGCTGATCATTGTGGACATGCATGCGGCACATGAACGCGTGGTATATGAAAAGCTCAAGTCAGCGCTGGACAGCCATACATTGTCGATGCAGCCATTGTTGATCCCCGTGACATTCCGGGCGGATAGCCTGGAAATCACTACAGCCGAAGAAAACGGCGCGATCCTGCGCGAACTGGGATTTGAAATCGTTGCCCTCTCCCCCACCGCGTTGGCCGTGCGTGCGCTGCCGGCTACTCTCAAGGATGCCGATGCGGCGCAACTCGCGCGCGCCGTGCTGCGCGAGATCCGCGAATTTGGCGCCAGTCAGGTGTTGACCGGCAGGCGCAACGAACTGCTCTCGACCATGGCCTGCCACACTGCAGTTCGTGCAAACCGTATGCTGACCGTGCCGGAAATGAATGCGCTGCTGCGGGAAATGGAAACGACCCAGCGCTCCGGCCAATGCAATCACGGCAGGCCGACCTGGTTTGAAATAAGCCTGCATGATCTCGACAAAATGTTCATGCGCGGGAAATAATCAGACCCATTCCTGCAGGGTTATAACGGCTTTTGTTGAATGGGGTATTACCCGCCTATAATGCAGCCATGAAAACTACCCTTCTGGGCGGACGTACACCCCGAAATTTCCTGCGCGACTACTGGCAGAAAAAACCCCTGCTGGTGCGTGGCGCCCTGCCCGACTTTAAGGGGCTGCTGGCACGCAACGACTTGATCGATCTCGCCTGCAGAGACGATTCGCAATCGCGTCTGGTGATACAGCAGAAGGGAGAATGGCAAGTCGAACACGGCCCCTTTGTGGCACGCGATTTCTCTCGCCTGTCAAAAAAAGCCTGGACATTGCTGGTACAGGACGTCAATCATTTTCTGCCTGCAGCCCGCGACCTGCTGCGCAGATTCAATTTCATCCCATATGCCCGGCTCGATGACCTGATGGTCAGTTATGCCCCCAAGAGTGGCGGGGTCGGACCCCATTTTGATTCTTATGACGTTTTCTTGCTGCAAGGCATGGGGCGCAGGCACTGGCAGATATCCGCCCAGCATGACCGCAGCCTGGTCGCAGATGCGCCACTGAGAATCCTGCGCGACTTCCGCCCGGAACAGGAATGGGTGCTGGAACCGGGCGACATGCTTTATCTGCCGCCCGGATACGCCCACAATGGTGCGGCCGAGGATGATTGCATGACCTACTCCATCGGCTTTCGTGCCCCAAGTTATCAGGAACTGGCCACCCAGTTCCTGGTTTATTTGCAAGACCATATCGAAATTGATGGCATGTATCGCGACCCCGATATCGTCTTACAACCCCATCCGGCACACATCAGTCTGGCCATGCTGCGCCAGACAGGCAGCGCGCTGGGTAAAATCAAGTGGAACAGCGCTGACATCGAGTACTTTATCGGCACCTATCTCACCGAGCCCAAACCTCACGTTTTTTTCGCACCGCCATCGCCTCCGCTGACACAGAAAAGATTTGCGCAGCAAGTCAAAAAAAACGGATTGCAGCTGGATTTGAAGAGCCGCATGCTGTGCCGGGGGAAAAGCATTTTTCTGAATGGCGATGCCTACCCAGTCAGCAGCGCTGCTTGCCGCTTATTGGAAAAACTTGCCGATCAGCAAGAACTGGCAGCGGGAGAAGTCATTGCTGCCGAGGCCATGACTCTGCTGCATCAATGGTACCTCTATGGCTATATCGAAACAGGCGGCTGAAATTTTCCTCGGCTCACCCCGAGATACCCCGCATTACCGCTACTGTCAAAGGTTTGGAAAGAGTCCCTGCTAGGGAAAATGCATAAATCCAGCGGAATCTACTAGACAACATTTCTGAATTCTGCTATTAAGGTAGCGGTCTTTCCAGATTTGAATGGCCAAAGCGCTTTGTAAGCAATTCAACGTGATCCGTCATAAACTAGATAAAGGAGATTAATAATGAGAGTCTACCCGCTCCTCGCTGCCGCCTTGATAACACTATCATTTACCGCTTGTGACCAGATGCGGGAAAAAACGCCCGGGGAAGGAAAACCAGGGCAATACCCCCCCAGCCTTTGGGAAAAACGTGAAGGCTCAGTGTCTGATGAAGAACTTGAAAAGGCGGCAAAAGAAGCTGATGCTCCTGCTCCTGCTGATGCTCCTGCCAAGTAGTAGAGAAATAACCAAACGCATCAACAGGCAAATGCAAACAAAAAAGCCGTCCTCCGGGACGGCTTTTTTCTGCGCGCTGGCCCTATAAAACAAAGAATCAGGCTCAGCGATTGCTTTAAGTTTGGATGATCAAAACATTTTGTTATATACTTTGTCTTGTTAAAATTTTTCAGGAAATCGAATAATGAAATATACGCTCCTCGTTGCTGCCTTGGTCGCATTGACACTGACTGCTTGTGGTGAAGGCAAGAAAAGTCTTGACGGTCACCCCATGGATAAGCCGCCTCCCTCTGCGGATGCCCCGCGTGACTCTGAGCCGAATTTTGATGTACTTAAGGATGAGGAGCCGGCTCCGGCTGGCACTGCAGCTACTGGCAAATGATGTCGCAAATCGAGGTAAAAACCATGCTTGGGAAGTCGGCAAAGCAAAGTAATAAATTATTTTCACAATTCGTTCACAATTCGATTGCTTTTGATATATACTAAGTCGCCTGCTACAGCTACAACACGGCCCCCTGCAAACTATTTTATTTAACTAACTAAGGAATATAACCCATGAAACTTCCGCTTCTCGCTGCCGCTCTGGTAGCACTCACATTTACCGCCTGCGACAGGCCCAAACAGGCAGAACAAGCCGGTTCAGATACTTATGGCACCAACATGGAAGGGGGCGGCACCCTTGGGGAAGAGCGTAAAGAAATGGGGCTTGCGACCGATGTGACCACATACGCGCCTACTGATGATGATGATCTCAGCGGCCCGGCCGAACTCCCCGGTTTTGCTCTCGATGGCAATGGTAACCCCCTCAAACCAGGCCAGGAAGCCCACAAACCCCCACAGGTTCATTAAAGCAGTTAAGCGGCACATAAAAACCATCCTGCGGGATGGTTTTTTATCGTCCGCAGTGCATGCAAGAAACGTCATACGGGTGCAAAACCGGCCGGGTTCTTACACTTGAATCGGCCAGTTATTTCGTTATACATTAATTTTTGTTACACTACACTCTGTCCCAAACCATTTATCAAGGAAACCGAATAATGAGACTCTCGCTCCTCGCCGTCACTCTGGTGGCGCTCACCCTGGCCGCCTGTGGTAAACCCAATCAAGCTCTCCCCGAGCAAGAGAAGGATCGTTTTGAGCAAATATCGAAAGTACCTGTCGACACTTCCCCTGAAATCACTCCACCCCCGATTGGCGCGGATGAGGATCTAAGCGGCCCCACAATTCTCCCCAGTGCGCGTCCCGACGGCAGCACTGACTTGGCTGCTCCAGGCAAGTAAACCTGCGAGCCGGCTGCCCACTAAAGCAGCTAACTGGCGGACGATAAAAAACCATCCAGCAGGATGGTTTTTTATCGTCCGCAGTATCTACGGAAAATAGCCGGTCAAACCAGTTGCCGCCAGCCAAAACCCTCGTTCTGGCTGGCGATGCCGATCCAGTTTCTGTCGCAGTTCAAGCTATTGCTCAGCGCAACTTGCGCCAGCAGCGGGGTATTGTTGGTCCGGCTCAAATGAGCCGCAATGAGATGCTGCAGCCGACTGCAATCAAGATTTGCCAGGAGTTTTGCCGCGGCGGTATTTTCCAGATGTCCGAAACGGCCGCCAATGCGCTGCTTGAGGCTGGATGGGTAATTGCTGTCCGCAAGCATTTGTGCATCGTGGTTGCACTCCAGCACCAGCGCATGACACCGGCTCAAGACCGCTTCAATGTGCGGGGTAGAGCAGCCGCTATCGGTCAGCACGCCCAGACGCACTGCACCATCGCTGAATACAAACTGCGTCGGCTCCTGGGCATCATGCGGAACCGGGTAGGGCTCTATCTCGATGGCATTGATGGCAAAACGCTGATGACTGTCGATGATATTGACTTGCGGCAATACCGCAACCGCCTTTTCCATGCTGCGCAGAGTGCCATGCGTCAGCCACACCGGGATATCAAATTTGCGTGCCAGCCGCGCTACACCGCTGATATGGTCGTCATGCTCATGCGTGACCACGATACCGTTTATCATGCCGGGATCAAGATCCAGACGGGAAAGACGGGCAATGGTTTCTTTCAGAGTAAAGCCACAGTCCAGCAGCAGCCGGGTACCTGCCACCTCGACCACCAGACCGTTTCCCTGGGAGCCGCTACCTAAGCAGGCAAAGCGCATTTACACGACTGGAACTACTTGAGCTGCTCATACAGCAGACTCAATATCTTGGTTGCCGTAGCGGATTTTTCCGGACCACCATCTTGATTGAGCACTTTGACTTCGCTGCCAGCCTCCGCCGTACTCACCTGGATACGGTATTGCTCCGGTTTGGCGGCAGCGGCGGCAGCAGCTTCGCTGCGCCAGAAGGCAAGTTTTGCCAGCATGCCTTCGCCAATCTTATCGTTATCTTTATCAGGATTGACATAGCGCACGAAGTAAATGCCTTGTGAGCGATCACGGTCTTCCACGGTGAAGCCCACGCGGTCGAGCGCCAAACCGACGCGCCGCCATGAACGGTCAAATGCCTCGTTCAGTGTGAGAATTCCACCGCGTTCACGGTCGATACGGGCACGTTGCTGAGCACTGCCCGGGCTGGCCACTTCCGTTCGGGCGCGCGCTTCCTCCACGCCAAAGCGCATCATCAGACGCGCAAGCATCTCTGCTTCCAGGCTCGGGTCGGCAGGACGCGGCTGCCAGACGGTACGCGTACCGACCTCTACCACTTCGTCCATGCCGCGGTGGCTGATGTAAATTTCAGTAGTGCTTGCTTCGCCCCGTTCCAGGCGAGTGCGAAACTTGTCGCGCGTACCGGTTGAATACAAGCTATCCAGGACCTTGGAAAGTACGCTGCGTATGATATCTTGTGGAATATTGGCGCGATTTTCCGCCCAATCTGTTTCCATCACCCCGGCTGCGGGTGTTTCCACATTGATGATAAAACCCAGTTCCTGCCAGAATTCTTTTACGATCGGCCATACTAACTCCGGTTCACCTTTCACCACCAGCCAGCGCTGAGTACCAGCACGCTCGATGTGCGGCCCGGATTCATCCGCCGCAGGCAGAAGAGGCGTGGAACCCGCTCCGGGCTTGCCCGTACGCTCTTTGTTATAAGCGGAATAAGTCGCGCTTCCTGACGGGTTGATATCGGGAACAATATAGCGCTCATCCGTGCTAGGCGCAGTCAGATCCGGCGGCACTTCCAGCGGCGGCAGTTTGCCTGCCGACTTGTAATCCATTTTCTTGCTTTCCGGCAGCAAGGTCATCAGGTTACAGCCCGTCACTGTCACCGCCACCACCAATGCCAGGCAGCGCGTGACCGCTCTGCGCCATCGCATATTAAACATCCATCCCTGCTGCAGCATGAACCCCGGCCTGACGCATCGCTTCCCTGACAACCTGATGATACTGCGCCGACAGCGGGGTCAACGGCAGCCGCAGACTGGGACCTATCAGCCCCATTTGTGCCAGCGCCCACTTCACTGGGATCGGGTTGGCTTCAATGAACAGATGCAGATGCAGCCCCAGCAGTTTATTGTTGGCCGCGCGGGCGGCGATCAGATCGCCGACGAATGCTGCCGCGCACATTTCGTGCATCAGTTTCGGTGCGACATTGGCCGTGACCGAGATCACGCCGTGTCCGCCCAGCAGCAATATTGCCAGAGCGCTGGCGTCATCTCCGCTATAAATTGCAAAATCTGGCGGGGCGCGGCGCAACAGATCAGAACCGCGGCCGATGTCGCCGGTCGCATCCTTGATGCCGATGATATTGGGGATTTGTGCCAACTGTAGCGTCGTATCGTTGGCGATATCCGCTACTGTCCTGCCCGGTACATTGTACAAAATCTGCGGGATGTCCACCGCTTCCGCAACCGCTCTGAAGTGCTGATACAAGCCTTCCTGGGTGGGTTTGTTGTAATAGGGAACCACTGACAGGCTCGCGTCTGCACCTGCATCCTTGGCGTAGATCGACAAGTCTATGGCTTCGCGGGTGGAATTCGCGCCGGTACCAGCGAGCACCGGTATGCGCCCGGCGGCATGCTCCACCGCGACACGTATCAGCAGATGATGTTCGTCGAAATCGACTGTGGGGGACTCGCCGGTGGTACCCGCCACCACGATGCCGTCTGTCCCCTGCGCCACATGAAAATCGATCAGGGCGCGGAAACGCTCCAGATCCAGTTCGCCGGATTCGTGCATGGGTGTAGCGATGGCGACCAGGCTGCCTCTCATTGCAATACTGCGCATGACCTTCTATCCGCTAAAAAAGCCGATATTTTACCTGAATCCTGCGCCTCCCAAGAATATTCGCTGCGCATCATTCCGGCCAGCCTAGTCTGCATCCCTTGCTGCGCGCAATGCCCCGCGCCTGCGCACAGCAAGTCACGCCTTTGCAAATACCCACACGCCGTTGCTGCAATCCACTTTGATTGTGTCTTTGGCGGCGAAGCGGCCTTCGAGTATCTCTTTTGCCAAGGGATTTTCGATTTGCGCCTGAATCGCACGCTTCAACGGCCGCGCACCGAAAACCGGATCGAAACCAGCCTGGGCGAGTTCCATCAGCGCGGCTTCCGACACCTGCAGTTTCATTTCCAGTTTCGCCAGCCGCGCTTCCAGATATTGCAACTGGATGCGCGCGATCGACTGGATGTGTTTCTCGTCCAGCGCGTGGAAGACCACTACTTCATCGATGCGATTGATGAATTCGGGGCGGAAATAAGATTTCACTTCACCCATCACCGCCAGCTTGATCACCTGATAATCATCGCCGGTCATCTGCTGGATCATCTGCGAGCCGAGGTTGGAGGTCATCACGATCACCGTGTTCTTGAAATCGACGGTGCGCCCCTGGCCATCGGTCATGCGGCCGTCATCCAGTGCCTGCAGCAGCACGTTGAACACATCCGGGTGCGCCTTCTCCACCTCGTCCAGCAGGATTACCGCGTACGGCTTTCTGCGTACCGCTTCGGTCAGACCGCCACCTTCCTCATAGCCGACATAGCCGGGCGGCGCGCCAATCAGCCGCGCCACGGAATGCTTCTCCATGTACTCGCTCATGTCGATGCGTATCAGGCGATCTTCGGAATCGAACAGAAAACCTGCCAGCGCCTTGCACAATTCGGTTTTGCCCACACCGGTCGGCCCCAGAAACAGGAACGAGCCATAAGGACGATTCGGGTCGGAAAGCCCCGCGCGTGAGCGGCGGATCGCATCCGACACCAGCCGTACCGCCTCGTCCTGTCCGACCACGCGCTCATGCAGTTTCTGCTCCATATGCAGAAGCTTTTCCCGTTCGCCCTGCATCATCCTGGAAACGGGAATGCCGGTGGCACGGCTCACCACTTCAGCAATTTCCTCAGCACCAACCTGGGTGCGCAACAAACGATTCTTGGGCTTGCTCTCCTCGGCATGCACCGCTTCTTTCAGCTTGGCTTCGAGTTGTGGCAACTTGCCATACTGCAGTTCGGCAACTTTTTCCAGCTTGCCTTCGCGTTGCAGCTTGATGATTTCGGCGCGGACCTTGTCCATTTCTTCCTTGAGTTGCGCCGTGCCTTGCGCTGCACCTTTCTCCGCTTTCAATATTTCTTCCAGATCGGCATATTCGCGTTGCAGTTTCTTGATCTCGTCTTCGATCAGCGCAAGACGTTTTTGCGAGGCTTCATCCTTCTCCTTCTTCATCGCCTCGCGCTCGATCTTGAGCTGGATCAGGCGGCGATCCAGCTTGTCCATCACCTCGGGTTTGGAATCGATTTCCATCTTGACGCGCGCCGCAGCCTCGTCGATCAGGTCGATCGCCTTGTCCGGCAGGAAGCGGTCGGTGATGTAGCGATGCGATAGTTCGGCGGCCGCGACTATGGCCGGGTCGGTGATGTCCACACCATGATGCAGCTCGTATCTTTCCTGCAGCCCACGCAAAATGGCAATGGTGGCCTCCACGCTGGGTTCGTCCACCAGCACTTTCTGGAAGCGGCGTTCCAGCGCAGCATCCTTTTCGACGTATTTACGATATTCATCCAGCGTGGTGGCGCCCACGCAATGCAACTCGCCTCGCGCCAGTGCGGGCTTGAGCATATTGCCCGCATCCATCGCCCCTTCCGCCTTGCCTGCGCCGACCATGGTGTGCAACTCGTCGATAAACACAATGGTGCTGCCTTCATCCTGCGCGAGTTCCTTCAATACCGACTTCAGGCGCTCTTCGAATTCACCACGGTATTTGGCCCCAGCCAGCAGCGCAGCCATGTCGAGCGACAGCACCCGTTTGTTTTTCAGCGATTCCGGCACTTCGCCGTTGATGATCCGCTGCGCCAGACCTTCGACGATGGCGGTCTTGCCCACGCCGGGCTCGCCGATCAGAACCGGATTATTTTTAGTGCGACGCTGCAATACCTGAATGGTGCGGCGGATTTCATCATCACGCCCGATCACCGGATCGAGCTTGCCCATGCGTGCGCGCTCAGTAAGATCGAGAGTATATTTTTTCAGGGATTCGCGGCTGCTTTCGGCTTCGGCGCTGCCGACATTCTCGCCGCCGCGTACTGTGTTGATGGTCTGTTCCAATGCCGCGCGATTGGCTCCATGCTGCTTCAGCAGCGTGCCGGTTTCACCCTTGTCCTGCAGCGCTGCCAGCAGAAACAGCTCTGATGCGATGAACTGGTCGCCACGCTTTTGTGCTTCCTTATCGGCCAGGTTGAGCAGATTGCCCAGTTCGCGTGAGGCGCTGATTTCTCCGCCAGTGCCTTCCACTTTAGGCAGACGCTCCGTGCTTTTCTTCAGCGCCTCACGCAGCGGGGCAACATTGGCGCCGGAGCGCTGCAGCAATGAAACCGTGCCGCCATCTTCCTGCTGCAATAACGCCAGCAGCAGGTGTTGCGGCTCAATGTAGGAGTTGTCCTGACCGACTGCCATGCTCTGGGCATCGGCCAATGCCTGCTGAAAACGGGTAGTTAATTTATCGAAACGCATGGAACCCTCCACTATGTAGTTGCAGACTACATGGGGGGATAGTGAAGAATTTCAAGGGTGCGCTGCGTTCTGCGCGCGGGGACGAACGGGCCGGGTCAAGCAACCGTGGACCGCTGCCGCTGCAATCTGCTTGCGACCTCCGTCGCCGGCAGCGGTTTGCTGAAATAATATCCCTGGAAGCGGTTGCATCCGTGCTGGGTCAGAAAATCCAGCTGTTCCTCGGTCTCCACGCCCTCGGCCAGCACTTTCATCTTCAGGCTGCGCGCCATGGCAATGATGGCGCCGATGATGGCGACATC